>JAAYCB010000491.1 GCA_012744395.1 Pirellulaceae bacterium | reverse complement strand
TCGCTTGCTTGTCGGCGGGCCCCTCGATATCGATCTTCGCCAGCGTCTCGACGATCCGGTCCTGGTCTTCGGGCCGCGCCCAGGCGACGAACTGGTAGGGGTCCGCGCCGGGCGTGAGCCGCGCCTGGGGCACAACCTGGCCGAGCACCTGGATCGCCGTGGCGGCCGTGATCTTGGCGACCGTGTAGTTGACGGTCGTCGGGGCCGTCTCCGGCGGCTCCGGCGCCGCCAATTCATCGACAAGGGCTTGGATCTTCTTGTGGTCGGCGGGCCGGGCCCAGACGATCAACTGGTAGGGGTCCATGCCGACGGACGGGATTGCCTCCGGCGTCAAGCCCCGCAGCATCGTTGTGAGGATTGTGGCGGTGACCTTCTTCAGTTCGTAGACAACCGGTTTGGGCGCGTTCTCCTCGCCGCCCTTGATCTTCTCGATGATCTGGGCGATCTTCTCGTGGTCCTTCGGCCGCGCCCAGGCGATCACCTGGCCGGGTTCGAGGCCGGGCGTGAATTGCGCGTCCGGCACCGATTCGCGGAGGAACCGGCTGACGTAGTACAGCTGGCGCATCTCGCTGGATTCCAACTGGTAGAAGCCGAGTGTCTTCGACTTGTCGGCGGGGCCCGCGACGTCGATCTTCTCCAGGGTCAACTTGACCAGGTCCTGGCTCTTGGGCGTCGCCAGCACGATCAGCTGATGGCTTTCCGACCCCTGGCTGATCTGGGCCTGGGGGGCGGCCAGCTGGAGAATCCGCGTGGCCGTGGCGGCGTCGATATTCTCCAGCGAGTAGGTGATGGCCGTCGGGGCCAGGTCGGCCGAATCGGCCGCGGTCAGCTGGTCAACGACTTGCTTGATCTTTTCCTGGTCGGCGGGACGGGCCCAAACGACCATCTGCGACGCGATGGCGCCGGGCGCGACCACCGCGTCGGGAACCATCTGCCGCAAGGCCAAGGTGATCGTGGCGGCGGAGACGCTGCCCGTATCGTAAACGACCGCCGTCGGCGCGTGGTCCTTGTCGGCCAGCTGCTCGACAAGTTCCTTGATCTTCTCGTGGGTCTTGGGCCGGGCCCAGGCGACGAGCTGCTTCGGGCTTGCGCCGGGGACGAACGTCGCCTCGGGGACGGCTTCCTGGAGGAAGCGGATGATGTAGAACATGAGCCGCGAATCGACCGCTTCGAGCTCGTAGACAACCGCCTTCTCACTGCCGCCCGCCGCCCCCTCGGCGTCGATCCGCCTGAGCGTCTCTTCGATCTTGGCGTGCTCGTCGGGCCGGGCGAAAACGATCAACTGGTAGGCATCCTCGCCCTCGGTGATCTTCGCATCGGGGGCAACCTCGGCGAGGACCTTCTGGGCCGTGGCGGCCGTGAACGAACTGAGCGTGTAGGTCACGGCCAGCGGCGCTTTCTCCGGCGGCGCCTCGGCCGACATCTCCTGGATCGCGTCGCCGACTTTCTGGTGCTCCTCCTCGGTCGCCCAGACGACCAACTGGCTGGGATCCGCGCCGACGCTGGTGATCGCGCCCGGCACGATCGACCGGAGCATTTTGACGACGCTGTCCGGCGCGACTTTTTCGAGCGTGTAGATCTTCATCGCCGCCTTGCCGCCGGCGGCTTCGAGCTTGGCGACCGCGTCCTTGATCTTTGCCTGATCGGCGGGCCGCGCCCAGGCGACGAGCTGGGCGGGATCCTTGCCGACCGAGAGCTTCGCCTGGGGCACGACGCCGGCAAGAACCTGGATCGCGCTGGCCGCGTCGCCCGACTCGAACTTATAAATCTCCATCACCGGCGTGATTTCCACCGGCTGCTCGACGATCGACTTGACCAGCTCCTTGATCGTCTCGTGGTCCTCGGGCCGTGCCCAGACGACGATCTGGGTCGGGTCGGCGGCGAGCGTCATGCTCGCCTGGGGCACGGCCTCGCGAAGCGTGCGGAGCGTGTAATAGCTGTAGTTGGGGTTGATCCCTTCCAGGGTGTAGACGGCGGCCGTGGCCTTGGCGCCCTCGGGAGCGGCGACGTCGACCGCCTCCAGCGCGGTTTTGATCGTCTGGTGGTCCTTGGCGCTGGCCCAGACGAGCAGTTGTTGGGGATCGCTTCCGGTGGCGAGCTGGGCCTTGGGCGCCGCGAGGCGGAGAATCTGCATCGCGCTGGCGGCGGAGATTCTCTTGAGCGTGTAATTCATCGCCAGCGGCTTGCCGGCGCCGACGGCCGCCGCGGCCATCGACTCGATCGCCGCGCGAACCGTCTCCTGATCCTGGCTCTTGGCGAACACCGCCAGGCTTTGGCTCTCGGCGTCGACGACAACCTTGGCCGTGGGAACCAGGTTGGCCAGCATTTGGGAGACGGTTTCCGGCGAGGCGTCGCCGGCCGGGTAGATCATCAGGTAAGGCTTGTGGGCCTCGTCCGGCCCCGCCTCCATCTGCTCGATCGCCTCGGCGACGAGCTTGTGGTCGCGCTCGCGCCCGAAGGCCACGATCTTCTTCCCGCTCCGGTCCGGGGAGATGTTCATGTCGGGCGCCAGGGACTGGAGGATGCTGATCGCCGTCCGGGCGTCGACATCATCGATCGAGTAGGCGACGGTCTTCTCCCGGGCGCCGGCTTGATCGCCGTCGTCCATCTTCTCGACCGCCTTGGCGATCTCGGCCTGCTGGTCGGGGAGCGCCCAGACCATCAGCCGGTCGTTCTTCTCATCGAGTTGCAGGCGGACGTCGGAGAACTGGCTTTCGAGTATCTGCTGGACCGCCGCCGGATCGGCCGAACGGATCGGATAGACGGCCAGTTCCGGCTTCGTCTCGGCAGCGCTCTTCTCCTCGATCGCGGCGAGGTTCTTTTCGATCACCGCATGATTGGCGGCGGTGGCAATGACCATCAGCTTCCGCGTGTCGGCGTCGTAGGTGATCGCGGCGTTGCGCGCCAGCTCCCTCAGCCCGCTGATCAGGCTCTGCGGCGGCGCCTGGCGGAGCGAGTAGAACCGCAGCTCCGCCGCGTTGGGGCCCGAAGCGCCCGGGTCGAGCTGGTCCAGCGCGTTCTTGATGACCTGGTGGTCTTCGGCCACGGCCAGCGCCATGATGCTGTCGGTGCGGTAGTCGAGCGTCAACTTGGCGTTCGGCGCCAGGTTCTGGAGCAGCTGGAAGACGGCCCGTTCATCGGCGTTCTGCATCCGGTAGACGGCCAGCGTCGCCGGGTCTTCCGAGGAGCCGACCTTCGTCAGTCCGGCCAGCGCCGACTCGATCGCATCGTGCTCCTCCTGGGTGGCGAAGACGAGGATGTTGCCGGTCGAATTGTCGATCGACATGTTCGCCTTGGGCGCGAATTTCTGCAACTGCTCGATCATGTTCCGCGCGGCCGAGAAGCGGCCCCCGTAGCCGCCGCCGTAGGAATCGGTGCGGACCGCCGTCACGGAGTAGACCTTGAAAAAGGGCTTCTCCTTTTCGGACGCCGCCTGGTCGACCTTGTCCAGCGCGTCCTTGACGATCTGGTGGTCGGCGGCCGACGCCACGACGGTCAACTGCCGCGCGTCGGCGTCGATACTGATTCGCGCTCGCGGGGCAAGCTCGCGGAGCCCGTCGGAGAGGGTCTCCGGGAACTCGGACTTGAGCGTGTAGACTTTCAGTTCCGGCGTCTTGTCCGGGCCGGCGAACGTGAGTTTCTCGATCGACGTCTTGAGGATCGCGTGTTCCTCGGCGGTGGCGAAGGCGGTCAGGCTTCCCGATTCATAGTCGACCGAGAGCTTGGCGTTGGGCACGAGGGGCTGCAAGTTGGTCATGAACGACTGGAAGTGATAATAGCGCCCCGTTGACGATCTGCCGCCGAGCCCGCGAATCTCGTATGCCTCGAAATACGGCTGGGCCCCTTCGGCCGCGGCCTTTTCCAGCCGGTCGACCGCGTCCTGGACCAGTTGCTGGTCGGCGGGCGTGCCGACGACGGTCAGGTTCACCCCGTCGGCGTCGAGGGCAACGTCCGCGCCGGGGACGAGCTTTTGCAGGCCGGCGGCGAGCGTGGATGGGGCCTTCTTCGCCAGCTTGTAGACATGCAGCAGGGGCGACCCTTCGGCGCCGCCGCCGGGCGCGAGCTTCTCCACCGCCTCCTTGAGCATCGCGTGCTCCTCGGGACTCGCCCAGGCGATCAGCTTGTTGTTCTTGGCGTCGATCATCAGCTTGGCGCCGGGCACGAGCTCCTGGAGCCCGGTGGTCAGCGTGGCCGCGGTCATCAACTGCCCCGACCTGGTCGTCTCGTAGCCGATCGCGCCCTGGATCGAATAGGCCTCGAATCGCCGCTGGGTCTCCGGCGCCATGCCGGCCTTGAGCTGCTGGAGGATTTCGCCGATCACCTTGTGCTCCGACGGCTTCGCCCAGACCGACAGTTGCGTGGGCTCGTCGTCCTCGATGATTTCCACCTCGGGCATTTCCTTGGTGAGCGACTGGACGACCGCCTCGAACCGCTTGCGCTGGGCCGGGGCGACCGGGAAGACCATCAACGTGTTTTCCTCCTCGGCGGGCAGCGCCCCGTCAATCTGTTCGACGGTCCGCCGGATCAATTCCTGGTCGGCCTCGGTGGCGACGACGACGATCCGCTTGCCCTCCTCGTCCACGGTGACTTCCGCGTTCGGCGCCAACCGCGCGATCACCGTGGAGAGGGCCTTGGCCGGTTTCTGCTTGAGGTTGATCACGCGGGCCTGGGGGTCGTTCGGCCCCGGCTGGGTGGGTTGAATCTGCGCGAGCGTATTGCGGATCGTGGCTTGCGTTTCGGGCGGCGCCAGGACGATCAGCCGCTTGTTGGCCGTGTCGAGCTTGATTTCCGCTTCTGGGGCGAGGCCTTCCAGGAGCGAGAGCGTCGTCGCCGGGTCGGCCGAGGTGAGCTGGTGGACTTCAAGCTGGCTCGACCGGCCGGCCGCGGAGGAGCGGCCGCCGAGCTTCTCCACCGCCGTGCGGAGGATTTCGTGCTCGGCGGGTGTGGCGAACGCCACCAGGTCGCCCGTCTGCGAGTCGATCGTGAGCTTGGCGTTGGGCACCAGCGTCTGGAGGCTGGCGAGAAATTCGGCCGATCGGGCGGCGCGGGCCGCGGCGGTCAGCCCCCTGATGCCGATCGGGTAGACCTCGAACCGCCGTTGTTCGTCGGCCGAACCGTCGGCGTCGATCTGTCTGAGGGCCGCCTCGATTGCCGCCTGCTCGGCGGCCCGCGTCCAGATCAGCAGCCGGTTCGACTTCGCGTCGAGGGTGATCTTCGTGTTCGGAAACAGCTCTTCGAGCACCTTGGTCACGCTGGCCGGATCGGCCGACCGGAGCGGATAGGCCGCAAGCTGGAATTGTTCCTCGGGCGGCAGCTCCTGGCGGAGCTCATCGAGGACGTCGCGGAGCACCTCGTGCTCCGAAGGCCGGGCCCAGATCGACAACTGGCCGGGCTTCGTGTCGGGGATCACCTGCACGCCCGGCAACTCCGCCGTAATCCGCCCGAGGATTGCCTGGAAACGGTTCTGCTGCTCGGCGGTGACGGCGTAGACGACAAGCTGCGGTCTTTCTTCCGGCGGCAGCGTGCTGGTTGCCTGCTCGATGGTCTGCTTGACGACCTCGTGGTCGGCCGGCGTAGCGACGACGGTCAGGTACTTGCCGCTCGCGTCGGGCGTGATCTGGGCCTTGGGAGCCAGCGTCTTGAGGATCGTGAGCACGGCGGTGGGCAGGTCGTTTTCCAGCGGGTAGAAGCGGACTTCCGGCCCGGTTGTGCCGGCATCTTCGACGGTCTCGATCGTCTTGATGATCTTCTCGTGGTCGGCCGGCGTGGCGACGACCATCAGGCGGCCATTCTCGCCGTCGGGCGTGATTTCCGCCTTGGGGGCGAGCTGGCCGAGCAGCTTCAGGACATTCGCCGGCAACTGCTCCTTGAGCGGATGGAAACGCAGCTCGGGGGTGTTTTCCGGCAGTTCCGACTGCTGTAGTTCATCGAGTGTCTTCTGGATCACGGCCTGTTCGGCCGGCACGGCCAGGGCAAGCAGGTTGCCCGACTTCGTGTCGATCGACAGTTGCGCGGCGGGAGACAATTCGCTCAGCAGGGGTTGCACGACGGCCGGGTCGAGATCGCCCAGCGGATAGATTTTCAGCGAGGGGGTGTTTTCCGGCGCGTCGCCCTGTCCGAGCTTCTCGATCGCGGCGCGGACCAGCGCCTGCTCTTCCGGCGTCGCCCAGACGATCAATTCGCCGCTGGCCGCATCGAGCGTCAGGGTGGCCCGGGGCACGAGTTCGTTCAGGTGCGATTCGAGCACCCGGGAAGCGCCGGGGCTCCGCCTGGAGAGACTGCGGATCGTATAGGTTTCGAACCGCGGTTGCTCTTCGGGCGCTTCGGAAGTGATCCCGGCAATCGACTTCTTGATCTGTTCGTGCTCGGCGGCGGTGGCCCAGACGAGCAGTTTCGCGCCCTTGCGGTCGGGGAGCATCCGCGCGCCGGGAAACAGGTCCTGGAGCATCTCCTGGGCGCTGGTCGGGTCGGTCGCCTTGACGGGGTAGGCGACGAGCTGGAACGCGTCCTCGGCGGCCGCCCCCTCCCCCTTGAACTGCTCGAGGATGCCGGCGATCGCCTCGTGGTGCAGCGCGGTGGCCCAGATGGCCAGTTCGCCCGCCTTGATATCCGGGAGGACGACGACGCTGGGCAATTCCTTGATCAGGTTTTGCAGGACGGTCGTGAACCGCTTCTTCTGCACGGGGGTCACGGGGTAGACGACGAGCCTGCTGCGCTCCTCGGCCTTGGCCGTCTCGAGCTGCTCGACGCCGCGGCTGATGATCTCGTGATCGGTGGCCGAGCCGACGACGATCAGGCGATCGTTGTAGGAGTCGTAGGTCACCAGGGCGCTGGGCACCAGCCCGGCAAGGACCGATTGCAGCGTCGGCGGGTAGCGATCCTTGAGCGGGTAGAATCGCAGCTCCGTGGCCGAACGCGCGGCCGGCTGGCCCTCGACCGGAGGCGGCATGAGGCGGTCGAGGGTCGACCGGATCGTTGCATGTTCGCTCGGATAGGCGAAGACCACCATGCTGTTGGTGGCCTTGTCGATGTTGACCTGGACGCCGGGAAACAGCGATTCGAACATCGTCTTCAACGAGTCGGGGTCGCTGTGCGTGATCTCGTAGACTTCGACCAGTGGGACCTCGTCGGCGGTCGCGTTCCCGCCGAATTTTTCGATCACCGACTGGATGACCTCATGCTCGGCCCTCGTGGCGAAGGCCATCAAGCGATTGCTGCCGCGGTCGATATGGATTTCCGCGCCCGGAACCATCTGTTGGAGCGTGTTGAGAAAGGTATCGGCCGTCGGCTGCGTCGCCGCGGCCGCGGCGTCTTGCGGGTTCTCGCCCCTGAAGTAGCGGAAGGAGCGGCCTTCCTGGGGATAGTTCCGCCCGCCGCCCATCGGAATCCGCCGCCCGTACTCGTCGACCCGGTAACGGGGGATGCCGTAGCGTTCGCGGATCATGCCGGCGTTGCCGCCGGGCGCGGCGGCCGCGCTGACTTCCTTGATCGAGTAGATCTCCAGGTAGCGATCCAGCTCGGGCGGCAGGTCGGCCTCCATGCTTTCGAGCACCTTGGCGATCGTGGCCTGGAAGTTCGGTGTCGTGTACGCGTAGAGCTGGCCCCGCTTGCCGTCATACTCCAGCGTGACGTTCGGGATCATCTTGCTGACGACGTCCTGGACCGCCTTCGGATCGGCCTTGGTGATCGGATAGACGACCAACTCGGGCGGAATCGGCTTCTCCTTCGGCGGCTGCGGCTTCGGCTCCTCCTTTTTCGGCTGGGGAGGCTCGGGGACCGACTCGATCACGGTGCTGATCGCCCGCATCACGCCGGCCATGTCGCTGACCACAAGCTGCTTGGTCGCCGGGAGCGCGACGATCTTGCCGTGCGGCCCGAGGAGCGGCTTGATCTCCGCCTCGACCACCGGGACCTGTTTCCGCCCGAGAGGAAACTGCACGCTGACCAGTTCAAACTTGCCGCGGCGGTCGAGCTCCTCCAGGCTCACCCGGGGGATTAATCCGTCGGGGATCCCCTGCGAGAGATCATGGACAATCAACATCTTGTCGCGGCGGATCAGCGTGAAGCCTTTTGTTTGCAGGACGCCGTTGAGGATGTCGATTGCCTCTTCGGGCGTATACTCCTTCGTGTCGCTGTAATTGAAGGTGCCCGGCGGCGGATTGTTGATCACCAGGGAAAGGTCCGCCTGTTCGGCGAACCATTCGAGCACGTCAGCCCAGAGCTGGAAGCGGAAATTGAAGCGGATGCTCCGTCGCTGCAACGTATCGAGCCACGCGGCGCGCTGGTCGGCGGTAAGCACGTCGGCCAGTTTCTGTTCGGCCTCGCGGATTGCCCGGGCGCGCCCCTCCGCGTCGGCGGCGGCGATCGCCGCGGCGCGGTCGCTGAAAATCGCCGCGACCCGGGACCGCTGCTCGTCGGTCAACCCCATCCGCTCGGCGATCTCCGGGTGGACGAGCCTGGTGTAGCTGGTCTCGGGATCGTGGGCCCGTGACGGCCTGCCCGCCGGTCCGCCCGGCGCTGCCGGTCCGCCCGAACGATCGCCCTCAGGCCTCCTGCCCCTGGGGCCGCGGCCTTCGCCGGTCGGCCGCTGGTCCGGCTTGGGGGGCGGTGGCTCGGCGGGTTGAGCCGAACCGTCGGAAGGCGATGGCGAACCGCCCTTGGAGGGCGCCGGCGCGGCGGCCGGCTCGCCCGGCGACTCCGATGCGGCTGGCGGCGCTGGCTTCTCCGCGCCGGCCTCCTGAGACGCCGCGGGAGCGGGCTCCTGGCCGATGGCCAGCGAGACCCCGCCGAGCCAGACGAGCAGCGCCAACGGAACGCAATAGGCGGAACTGCGCGTTGGGAATCCGAGCACGATGTATCTCCAGGGGGAGTTTCAGTGTTTGGCGAGACCTGTTCTCCAGACTAATTTCAAATCTGGAAGACGTAAAGCAAGTAAACGAAAGTTCTTGCGCACACTTCCTGTTTTAACGGTCGTGCCGGTTATCGGCACCAATCCGCAGGGCGACTGCGCTGGGCAACAGGCCTATCGAGGCGGGATTGGGGCGGGCACGGCGATCGATGCCGACGGATTGTCCAGGCACCAAGCGCCGCTCGATGACGGTGGGAATCAAAGGCGTGACGGCAGGGCGTGCGTGCCCCTGTCCAGCAATTGGCGGCTCGGCGGAGTGCCATCCAACTTGTCAGAATGGACCGCTGCTCGGCCACCCCCGCCTCGCGATACCCTGGAAGTATACACGAAACGCATCGACTCCGAAAGTTTTTTCGATCGCGCAAAGTGGATCGACGCCGATCGGCCCCCCGAGATTCCGACCGCATTGACGAATGGTATCTTAATGATATCATTAAGATGGCCCGCGCGGCTGGTCCTCCGACCGTCGTATTGGCCGGGAGGCGATGCGTGCGTGCCTGGGAGCGGCGATTGGGGCGAAGCGAAGATGCGAGCGCGAAGAGCAGATTCAAGCGCTCAAGGGTGGGTGGATGCTGCCGGCGACGAGGGGCCTGGTTCTGGACGAGGAACGCAAGGCGGCCATGGTCAGCAGTCTCCTCGTCCTGCTCTGCGGCGAACGGGAAGCCCAGCCGGTGATCAACACCGGCGCACTCCAAGCGTGAGCGGCCGGCATGACCTCGCGAAAGTCTTTCCTGCTGCGAATCGACCCGCGACTGCACGAGGAGCTCGAGGCCTGGGCCCGGCAAGAACTCCGCAGCGTCAACGGCCAGATCGAGTTCCTCCTCCGCGAAGCGGTTGCACGGCGGCGGGGCGGATCGCTATCGGCGCTGGAGGAGGGCGATCCGCGGACCCGATCTGCTAAGTCAGATTGACATCCGCGGCCTGCCCGGATGGCGAGCTTGGACCGGCGTGTCTGGGCAGCGGGTGGCGTTTGCCAATCGCAAAGCCGCCGCGCCTACCAGTTTTCGGCAAGCACTTCGAAATGGGCCTGGGGGTGGGCGCAGGCGGGACATGCCGCTGGGGCCTCAGGGCCTTCGTGCAGGTAACCGCAGTTCAGACATCGCCAGACGACCGGCTCGGCTCGCTTGAACACCGTGCCCGACTCGACGTTGGCCAGCAGGCCGCGGTAGCGCTTTTCGTGCTGCTTTTCAGCGACGCAGATCATCTCCAGGACCTTGGCGACTGCGGAAAACCCCTCCGATCGGGCGACTTCCGCAAACTGGGGGTAGAGCTTCGTCCATTCCTCGTTCTCCCCGTTGGCCGCGGCCAAGAGATTCTCCGCAGTCGTGCCGATGACCCCCGCGGGAAACACCGCTCGAATCTCCACCTCGCCGCCTTCCAGGAACTTGAAGAAGCGTTTGGCATGCTCCTTTTCCTGGTTGGCCGTCTCTTCGAAAATCTGGGCAATCTGCACAAAGCCATCTTTTTTCGCCTGGCCGGCAAAGTAGGTGTAGCGATTGCGAGCCTGGGATTCTCCGGCGAACGCCGCCAGCAGATTCCGCTCCGTTTGCGATCCGGCGATCTTCATGGTTAAATGTCCCTGAGTTGGCTGAGACTGGAAAGCGATCAGTTTAGCTCCGGCGGCGCGTGTTGGGAATAGCTCGAACCGGAAGAGGAGGCAATCCTTGGCGACGGGGCGATTCGACGATCTGACGGACGTTTACGAGGCAATGATCGACTGGCCGAAACGTCTGGCCAACGAAGAGCCTTTCTTTCGCAGGCTCTTCGACCAGGCCGGCGCGCGGCGCGTCGCCGACGTGGCCTGCGGCACGGGGCGCCACGCCGCCATGTTTCAGGCCTGGGGCCTGCAAGTCGACGCCGCGGACATCAGCCCGCAAATGATCCGCAAGGCCCGCGAGCAGTTCGGCCAGCCGGACGGCTTGGCCTGGTCGGTTCGCGGCTTCGAGGAGCCGATTCCCGCCGAGCGACCGCTCGATGCGGTAACCTGCCTGGGCAATTCGCTGGCGCTGGCAAGCGACCGAGCGACCGCCGAACGCGCCCTGGCCGGAATGATCCGCGCCGCTCGCTCCGGCGGGCCGGTGGTGCTTCACCTGCTGAACCTCTGGCGTCTGGACGACGGCCCGGTCGATTGGCAGAAATGCCTCGTCTTGGACGTGCCGCAGGGAAAGTCGCTCGTGGTCAAGGGCGTGCAGCGCGTCGGCGATCGGGGATTCGTCCACCTGGTTGTGGCGCCGCTCGCCGCGCCCGGCGAATTCCAATCCGAGTCGGCGCCTCTGCTCTCCTTCGAGGTGGAATCGCTGCGGCAAGCCGCGCTTGCCGCCGGGGCGAGCAAGGTCCAATTCTACGGCAACCACCGGTTCCAGCCCTTCGACCGGCAGACCAGTGTCGACCTGATCATGGTCGCGGAGAAGTGAGCGAATGTCGAATGACGAATGTCGAATGACGGCTGAAGACCGAAAACGGAAAACTGAAAACTAAACGGAGCATCGCCATGAAGATGTTGAGTGCTCTTGCCGCTGTTGCCATCCTGCCGGCGTGTCTGCTGGCGGCGGTTCCGGAAAGCTTTGAAACAGACGTTCTGCCGACGTCGCAAGGCGATCTGCGGCTCACGTTCATCGGGCACGGAACGTTGATGTTCCAGTGGAATGGAAAGACGATCCACGTCGATCCGGTCAGCCGCTACGCCGACTATGCCCGGCTGCCGAAGGCCGACGTGATCCTCGTGACCCACGAGCACGGCGATCACCTGGACAAGGAGGCGATCGAAAAGATCACCACGCCGGCAACCGCCTTGCTGGCCACCCAGGTCTGCTGCGACCAGTTGGGAGCGGGCCAGGTGATGCGCAACGGGGACGTGCGGCGGGTGGCGGGCCTGTCTGTCCGTGCCGTGCCCGCCTACAACATCGTTCACATGAGGAGCCCCGGCAAGGCGTATCATCCCAAGGGCGAAGGCAACGGATATCTGATCACGTTCGGCGACAAGAACGTCTACGTGGCCGGCGACACCGAGAATATTCCCGAGATGGCGAAGTTGAAGAATATCGACGTCGCCTTCCTCCCCATGAATCTGCCCTATACGATGACGCCGGAGATGGTTGCGTCCGCCGCGAAGGTCATCCGGCCGAAGATTCTCTACCCTTACCACTTCGGCGACACGGACACCTCGCGGCTCGTCGAATTGCTCAATGGCGTGCCGGAAATCGAGGTCCGGGTGAGGAAGCTGGAGTAGTTGGCCGCTCGTCTTGCCCGGCTTCAGATCAGCCGGTCGGCCATCCGGCCGGTGAGCCGCTTGGCGCCCCAGACGGTGGCCGTCATGAAGGCCGACTTGAGGGGTTTGACGGCCATCGCCGCTTTCCAGACGGGCGTCCGCTCGAGTACGCCGCGGATCCGCCGCAGGGCGCGGTGGCTGAGTCGCTGATAGTCGTCGAAAAGCAAATCAGCGAGCTTGCCCCGCTCGATCGCCATCGCCACATAGCGGTCAAAGACCGTCTCCGGCGGGAGGATCTTGCTCGGCCGGCCGCGCATCTGAATCGCCCCGCGCTGGCATGCGCTCGAGCACACGCCGCATCCCAGGCAGAGCTGCTGGTCGCACACGGCGGAGCGGTCGGCGGCATTTCCCTCCGCGGCGGCCGGGCCGCGCGACCGAAGCGCGATCGCTCCCACGGGGCAGGCCCTCTCACAGGCCCCGCAGCCGCTGCAAGCAGCAGCGGCGGCGACCTGGGCGAACCAACTGCTCGTGGCAATCGCCGTGCGGATCTCGAACCGCCGGATGCCGTCCATCATCGCGCAGCAGCAGCGGCAGCAGTTGCAGAGGAAGGCCGCCCCCGCGGCGGATATTCTCGGCAGTCTGCACCAGGCCGGCTTCCTTCGCCCGTTCGAGAATCCGCAGCCCGGCGAGCCGATCGACTGCCCGCGCCGTTCCGTTGCGGATCAGGGTCTCCGCCGCGCAGCCAAGGGCCAGGCAGACGTCCTGGGGGGCATTGCAGGCGTGGCCGAGATGCTCCGCCTTGTGGCGGCAAGCGCAGCGCGACACGGCCACCCTTTTGGCCAACCCGATGATCCGCGTCGCCCGTTTCCAGTCGAGCACCTCGGTGTAGTCCTGGGGCAGCGATTCTTCCTGGATCAGCGCCCGGCCGATTTGCGTTTCCCGCTGATAGACGCTGTTGGCCAACCGGTCGTCGCCGCGTATGCATTCCTCGAACAGCCGGGCACAAGGTTGGGATTGGTCTGACTCGTCTCGCTGATAAACCGCACGGAACCGTCGCAGAACAGGAAGATCGCACCGGGAGCGAGCGTTTGCCGCCTGTCATGGTCGTTCCGCATCCCGGGGCCCAACTGCTATCGGCGGCCGGCGCGGCCATGCGTTACAATCTGGATTATCCCATCGTCCGGTGGCTCGGGAATCCCCCCTCGCCGCCACCCGTGCATTGGAGTCGTCGGGACCATGGACCGCAAGCTGCTTAGATCCACTTCCACGCCCGGAGGGCGAGCGGTTTGTTCTGCGCGAACCCGCCTTGCCCCTCCTCTGGTTGGAGAAGGACGGAATCCGCAGAGGCGGCCGCCTGAGACGCGGGTGAAGGAACCCGCCGTGCCGGTCTATCGGCATTTCCTTTTCGGTGGTCCTGAGCGGTTCCGCCTCTCGGCCGGCATGGTTTGCGGGCTGGCGGCCCCCGCCGGCGCCGCTGTGCTGCTTGGAGCGCACCTGAGGGGCCGAACGGCGCCAGACACCCTCGCCGCGGCCGTGGCGGCCCTGATCGTCGCGACACTTGCGGCGGCGCTGGTCGCGGGCTGGCTGGGACGCCGCACGGCAATCGCGGCCGCAGCGATCGTGATCGCCAGTTACAGTGCCGGCGTTTGCGACGCGGGCGCAGCCGAGACGCTGGGCGTCGCGGCGGCCGTCGCCGCAATCGTGGTCTTCGCCTTTGCGGAGCTTCCCAGCCGCGCGGCGGCGAGGCCGCGAAAATGGTTGCCGGCGGGGTTCTACCTGTGCCTCGTTCTGGCCGGCCTTCTTGCCGGCGGCGGTGGGCTTGCGGTAGCCGCCGCGGTCTCGCTCTGCGGACTGCTCCCCTGCCAGAGATGCTCCGGCCTGCGTTTTTTCGCTAACCGGAGGGGGCTGGCAACGGCGGCCGGTGGAATCGCCCTCTGGGCGGCCGCCGTCGGGTGGAGCGACCGCTGGACCTTCTCCGAGTGGTGCGGCCCGCTGGGCGAATCCCCCGCCGGCTGGATCGCTTCGATCCGCCAATCGGAGCCGGCGGCGCTCGCGGTGGCCTGCTTTGCGAGCCTGGCGGCCGCGTTCGTTGCCGGACTCGTGCGGGCCGGGCATGTCGCGGGCCCATACGGCAGCTTGATGGCAAGCTGGCTGGGCGTACCTTTGCTGTTGACCGTTTGCGGCGCGATCGGGCGGAGCCTCGCCGTCGCGGCGATCGTGCCCGCCTTGTCGGCCGCCGCGGCACCGGCGGTCGTGGAGGCGATCCGCCGCGGACGGCAGTTCTTGCGACGAGCGGATCCGGCGGCGAAACTCGCGCCCGCCCCCGCGCGGAGCATCCTGGACGAGGGGGCAAATGAGCGATTGGCGGAAGCGCGACCTGATGGTCTCCCGGCGGGAGCTTGGGAACGAGGTCGAAGCCAAGACGGGCCCTTGATTGGATGAATCCGCGGAAATCACGTAGACTCAAAGGGAAGGCTGTCAGCAGTCCCTCAAGCCAGTTTTTCACTGACGGCCGAGAGCGGATGATTGACGGCCGACGGCTGTTGTCGCGGACGGCTTTTCCGCTGGTGGCTCCCATCTTCACGAGGGTTCAGCGATGCTTCAAGCGGTGATGATGCTGCTCGGCTCGGTCGTCGGCCAGGCAGCCCCCGTCGCGGCGGACGAGTTACAGATTGAGGTTCGCCGCCTCGTGCGGCAATTGGACGCGCGGGAGCTGGTGGATCGCGAGGCGGCGGAAAAGACACTGATCGAGAAGGGGCCGAAGGTCCTCGACCTGCTGCCGCCGGACGGCGGGACGGCGTCTGCCGAAGTCAAGCTGCGGCTCGGTCGGATTCGCGTCCAGCTCCAGAAGCAGCAGGCGGCCGCCGCCGCGGCCGAGTCGGAGATCACGCTCAAGGGAGAGCGGCTCGCGCTGGACGAGATTTTCCGGTCGATCGAAGCGCAGACGGGCAACAAGATCGCCGTTTCCGCAGGCGGGCAGGGGCCGGCAATCGCGCCGGTGCGGCTGACGGTCGACTACTCGAACGCCCCGTTCTGGCCGACGTTCGACGAGATTCTCGACCGCACCGGACTGACGCTGTATTCGTTCGCCCCCGACCGGTCCCTCCAGGTGAGCAGGGCGAGAGACGGGGCCATATCGCGGAGAGCGAACGCTGCGTACAGCGGCCCCTTCCGTTTCGCCCCCGCCCGGATCGATGCAAGCCGCGATCTCCGCACGGCGCGCGATTCCTCGTTGGCGCTGACGATCGAAGTCGCCTGGGAGCCGCGATTCCGACCGATCAGCTTGCAGCAGCGGATGAGCGAGATCGAGGTCAGCGACGAACGCGGCAAGCCGCTGCCCGTGGTGACCGGGGAGGCAATCCTGGAGATTCCCGTGTCGGCCGAGGCGATCGGCACGGAGATTCGCATTCCGATCGAGGCGCCGCCGCGGAGCGTCGAGAAGATCGCCCAGCTCCGCGGCGCGCTTCGCGCGCTGATGCAGGGCAAGTCCGAGACGTTCACTTTCGAGTTGCCGAAGGCCGAGAAGTCGGAGCAGCGGGCGGCCGGCGTGAGGGTGATTCTGGAGCAGGTCCGCAAGAATCGCGACGTATGGGAGATTCGCATCACCGCCCGGTTCGACGACGCCGCAGGCGCGCTGGCCTCGCACCGCACCTGGGTCTACGATAACCCGGCCAGGCTGATCACGCCGTCGGGCGAGGAGATCCCTTTCCACGCGTTCGACAGCGTGCGCCAGACCGAAAATGAGGTCGGCGTGGCCTACTTCTTCGGAATCGAGGGGGACTTGCAGGGCTGCAAGTTCGTGTATGAAACAGCCAGCAGCGTGCTCAGCGCGAGTTTTGACTACCAGTTCAGCGACATCCGCCTGCCTTGAGGCTCTGTTGCACGCCCAGCGGGTCGGCCGGGTCGAGGGCGCAAAGCTGCCGGGCGACTCGTTGAGCCGTT
This sequence comes from Pirellulaceae bacterium, assembly GCA_012744395.1. GTDB lineage: Bacteria > Planctomycetota > Planctomycetia > Pirellulales > Thermoguttaceae > JAAYCB01. The sequence goes on along the minus strand of JAAYCB010000491.1, from coordinate 3,563 downwards.
TCCAGCCGGCGCAGTTTGAGCAGGGATTCGACCAGCCCCTTGCCCGCCTCGTGAAACGCCCGGTTGGCGGGCCTGGCGTGGGGCAGCGTGGCGTCGGGCGGGCGGCCGGCCATGGCGTCGGCGCCCAACTGGAAGGCCGAGCCGAAATGGGCTCGCGCCAGCTCGAAATCGCCCGCGGCAAAAGCGATGTCGCCGAGCAGCTTATGGGCCTCGAGCAGATGGCGGCAGCCTTCCAGGAGCCACCGCAATTCGTCGACGGCAATCTCGATCTCGCCCGCGGCGAGCATCGAGCGGACTTCCTCCATGTCCTCCGCGCGCTGCCGGACGGAGGCGGGAAAAACCAACTCGTAGCCCGTTCCGCCCGTGGGTCGAACCCGAATCGCGCTCGCAGCGCGGCGGCGCGGCGGCGGTTTTTTGCGTTTGCCCGGCACAGAGATGCTCCATGAGACCTGCGAAAACAACCAGCCTAATCCGGCGCCGCTGGAGCGTCTAGCGATGGGGAAACGCGCAACCGAAAAGACCCAGCCGGCGGTGAAGTTGCCCGATGCGGCGTGGCGCGCGCGGTTCCGCCGCCGGCTGCGATCCTGGTACGCGGCGCACGCCCGTGACCTGCCCTGGCGCCGGTCGCGCGATCCGTACGCGATCTGGATCAGCGAGGTCATGCTCCAGCAGACCCAGGCGGCGGCGGTCGGGCCGTATTATCGGCGCTTTTGCGCAGCCTTCCCGACCATCGAAGCGCTGGCTGCCGCGGGCGAGCAGGACGTGCTCCGGCTCTGGGAAGGCCTCGGTTACTACCGCCGGGCGCGGGACCTGCACGCCGCGGCGCGGTTGATTGTCGCCCGGCACGGCGGCAGGTTTCCCCGCGATGCCGCCGCGGTTCGCGCTCTGCCGGGCATCGGCCGCTACACGACCGGGGCGATTCTCTCGATCGCCTTCGACGCCCGCGAGCCGATCCTCGAGGCGAACACGGCGCGGCTCTTCAGCCGGCTGTTGGCCTACCGCGGCCCCGTTGGGTCGGCCCCCGCGGGACGGATCCTCTGGGCGCTGGCCGAGGCGGTGCTGCCGCGGCGCGGCGCCGGCGCATTCAACCAGGCGCTGATGGAGTTGGGCAGCCAGGTGTGCACGCCCAAAGCGCCCCGCTGCGCCTGCTGCCCGATCGCGCCGCTGTGCCGCGCCCATGCGCTGGGCATCCAGGCGGAGACTCCCCAGGCGAAGCCCAGGCCGGCCTTCGAACAGCTCCACGAGGCGGCCCTCGTCGTGCGGCGCGGCGGCCGGGTGCTGATCGTCCGCCGGCCGGCGGGGGGCCGCTGGGCCGGGCTCTGGGACTTTCCGCGCTATCAAATCGACCGCCAGCCGGCGGAGGCCCTGTTCCCGTTTCTCCGTCAGCGGCTGCGGGAACATACCGGCGTGGACGCCCAGCCGGGCGCACACCTCGCGCGGCTCCGGCACGGCGTGACGCGATTCCGCATCACGCTCGACTGCTACACGGCGAGGTTCCTCACCGCCGCGGAGCGCGGTCCCGACAGCGCGGAGCTTGCCTGGGCGACACCCGGCCGGTTGAACGAGTGCCCCTTGAGCAGTACGGGGCGCAGGTTGGCGGAGCTCGTGGCCGGGTGAAATCGGGGCTTTCTTCGTCGGCGCGCAACGGGAGGGAACTCCGTTCCGGCAAGCCTAATCGCGGAGCGCCGAATCGATCAGTCCATACGCCTCTTGGCGCATTTCATCCGGAAAGTCGTGCTCGCAGTCGGGGTGCTTGACCACCAGCTTGCCCTCGCCGCCGAGGAGCTTGTAGATGGCAGTCGCGGCCGCTGCACACCGATCGACGCTTTCTGCCCGGAAGTTGCTGTCGCGAAGCGGCGCGTTGACAAACAAGGGGCGGGGGGCCAAAGCGCCGAGGAGTTCGGGAAAGTCGAAGGGGATCTCTTCCAGGCGGCCGCGGTAGTTGGACATCATCGGCATGTAGCGGATCTGGCACCAGCCCTTGCCGAAGTACCAGTTCCGTTCGTTTCCATCGTAGTAGTCGAGATACGAATCGAAGCCGCAACTGCTGACCAGCACGGTAATCCGGGGGTCGAAGACGGCCGTGTAGATCGTGTTGTGCCCGCCCAGGGAATGGCCGATCGCGGCGAAGCCGCGGGAGGCGTCGACGAAGGGGAGCGAAGCCAAGAGGTCCAGCCCGCGGATGTTGTCCCAGATCGCCTTCATCGTCCCGCTGAGATAGCCGAGGCGCTCGAGGTTCGGATAATAGTCGGCCAGGTGCGGGTAGGAGGGGGAGAGGGTCACATAGCCGCGTTCCGCCAGCTCGGCCGCATATTGCCTCCCCGCGCGGCCGCCGAGGCCCACAACGACTTTGTGGCCCACCGTGTTGTCCGTCGGATGGAGGCAGAGCACGGCCGGCGCTTTTCGTTTCCCAGCCAGCACGTCCTTGGGGATGCACAGGTAGGCCGTGGTCCGCGATTCCGGCTCCGACTGGTACGTAATCAACCGCCGCAGGTAGCTACCCGCGTCCGTTTCTTCCTCGCCTTTCATTTCCAGCGGCACGCGCCGCTCGTCGCCGGGCAGCCTGCCCATGACTTCCTGCATCCCGCGGAGGACTTCCGCCCGGCGATTCTGCCACTCCTCGGGCGTGGTGACTTGCCGGACCGCTCCCTGCGAGTCGTGGTATTGGAGGAGGTCGTAGCGGTCGAGGCGGCCTGGTCCTTGCGCCGACGCAAAGGAACAACTGAGGAAAATCGCCGCGGGAGCCAGGACGTGTCGGAGCGTGGCCATGGTCGTTCTCTCGCCAACGGGGTGTTTGAATTGTGGTGAATTGGCAGCCGATAGAAATGGCAATTCCCATGCGTTCATGCTCCCGGCGATTATAAGATGGATCGCCGATCGATGCACTCACAGACGAACGGAATAGGGGGCCACCCATAAATCGCGGCAGAATAGCCCAGCATAGGGCCACCGATAAACCTCTTTGATTTCCGCTTCGCCCTAACAGGAGCGCAAATATCGCCCTCGCCATCATCGGTCCCCACAGCTCCATCGCCCCCATGGGGGGGCGTGTTTACCGCGACAGGCGTGCAAACACGTCTGTCTGAGCGTCGACACACCTTGAGTCGCTCGACCGCTCCGCGGAGTTGCCAGGGCTGCTTGGCATCAACTATTGTAGGGGTGGCGCCTTTTGACTCTGTGGGTGGCACCTTTTCGCATTTCTGCCTCGCATCGACTATTTTTATGGGTGGCACCTTTTGTTATCGGTTTGTTGCCGTGTGGTTCCAGCGGGCATGACAGGAGTGACAACCCCGTGGACAATCATCCTAGATGTTCTCACCGAGTGATCCTTGTTGCGCTGCTGGTTTCGCGTTGGCTGCCGGGGGCCGGCCCGGCTGAGGCCGCCGACTGGCCGACTTATCTGGCCGACTACAGCCGCAGCGGCGTAACGCAAGAGAGCCTGGCTTTTCCCTTCGAGGAGAGCTGGGCGCACCGGTCGGCGCACGCGCCGCGGCCGGCATGGCCCGATCCGGCTCGGCGCGACGTGACCAATCGACACGAAGGCCTGCGGGCGGTGATGACGT
>JAAYCB010000490.1 GCA_012744395.1 Pirellulaceae bacterium | reverse complement strand
ATCGGAAAGCGCGAGGCAATGCGCAGGCTTCAATCCCTGGACAACACCAGTAGCCCGCCCTCCAATTGATCCCGACCGCGCCAGGCGCGATCCAGTCCTGCCCGCCCCGGCAGCCTGTCCTGGCGGACGCTGCCGACCGAGAGGCGCGCTGCCGGTGTTGAGAAGACCGGGCTAACGGGCGGCCGCGGCCAACGCTCTGTAATACTCGATCGAACGGCGGAGCCCGTCGCGGAAACCGACCTTGGGTTCGTAGCCGAGCATCTTGCGGGCCTGGTAGATGTCGGCGAGGCTCTCGCGGACGTCGCCGGGCCGGGGCCGCTCGTGGATCGGCTGGATATCGGTGCCGAGCAACTCGTTGACTGCGGCGACGAGTTCGAGCAGCGTGATGTTGCCGCCACAGGCAATGTTGAACACGCGGCCCTTGATCCCCTGGGCGTCGGCGGCGAGCAGGTTGCCAAGCACGACGTTCTCCACGAACGTGAAGTCGCGCGACTGCAACCCGTCGCCGTAGACGACCGGCTGTTTTCCTTGGAGCATGGCCGTGATGAACAGAGGAATCACGGCCGAATAGGGGCTGTCGGGGTCTTGCCGCGGGCCGAAGACATTGAAATAGCGGATCGCGACCGTCTCGAACTTGTAGGTCGAGGTGAAGGCCTGGCAGTAGAATTCGGCCGCCAGCTTGGCGGCGCCATAGGGGGAAATCGGCGCGGGCAGATCGCGTTCGCGTTTCGAGGAAAACGGCTGATCGCCGTAGGCGCTGCTGGAAGCGGCGTAGACCAGTCGCCGGACCCCCGCCCGACGCGCCGCGTCGAGAAGAATCACCGTGCCGGTCACGCACGCGGCATGGGTGTCCAACGGCTTGGCGACGCTCCGCGGAACGGAGGCCAGCGCCGCCTGGTGGAAGACGCAGTCCACGCCATCGACCGCCGCGGCGACCGCCTGCGGATCGAGCAGGTCGGCCTCAATGAATTCGATCTTGTCGCGAACCGCGTCCAGGTTGGAAAGGTGCCCCGTGCTGAGGTTATCGAGAACGCGCACCTTGTCGTGCCGCTTGACCAGGGCCTCGGTGAGATGGGACCCGATGAATCCGGCTCCGCCGGTAACGAGAAATGTGCGCACGATCCGCCTTTCTGAAGCTGCTGAAAAACACGGGAACAACCTGTCCGGAGTGGGGTGGCTCTCCCCGAAGTCTAGGTTGCCAACGCGGTTCTGTCTAGAAACGACGATCCGAGAAACGGCGTCCGAAACGCGCGTCCCCTGAGAGTCCCCGACCATCGAGCCAACCGGCCTGCCGGGGCTTCAGAGACCGGGACAACCGGGGACTAGCCTTTGCGGTGGCGAATCCGGGACCGCATGCGGCGCTTCTTCCGACCGATCTTTCGCCGACCCTTGCCTGTCTTTTTCGTTCCCACGCAATCCTCCCTTAAAAAGTAGATGACCGAACCGAGCTGTTTCAAGTCGCATCGCGTTTGCGCCGCTCTCGGCGCATCGCGCCGCCGGGCGGCGCAGCTTCCCACTATAACAAAAAGTCACCCGGGGTGGCAACCGCGCGGGGGGGACGGAACGGCTCCGACCTGCCATGGAACCGACAACCAGGCCTCTTTCCGGCGTCCCGGCCGGGGTTTGGCAGCGCCGGCGTCCGGGGGGGACCGTTCCCAAGCCGGAGCTGGGGAACGAGCGGTCGGGGGGAACGAGCGGTCAGGGGGAACGAGCGGTCGGGGGGAACGTGGGTTCGGGGCGGCGGGATCAAGAGACCGAACGGGAATCGGCCTTGCCGACTCGGCCGCCAGGTACGACAATTCCCTGGGGCCTGCGTCGTGCGCGCCGCCGGGAGTCATGAATAGGAGTGTCGATGACGACGGAGGAGAGAATGCCGTTTCAGCGAAGAGAACGAGCTTGGCTCGTGTTTGCCGCAACCGTCTGGATCTGCGCGAGTTGGGCGCGCTTCGGCGCGTTGGGGGCGGAGGCCGACGAACAAGGCGAGGCGATCGCCCAGGCAAACAGTCTTTCGAAGGCGTTTCGATCGGCAGCCAAGGCCGTGATCCCCACGGTGGTCACGGTGCGGACCACAACCAAACCGCGCGGCGGCGGTCTCCGCGGAAGCAATCCGTTCCGGGGCACGCCGTTTGAAGACCTCTTCGATCAATCGCCCGGCTATTCGTTTCGCCAGCCGAACGTGCCGCTGCCGGGGATGGGGTCGGGCGTGATCATCGGGCAGGGAATCGTGCTCACGAACAATCACGTGGTCGAGGGCGCCGACGAGGTGACGATCGATCTGTCCGACGGCCGGCGACTGCCGGTCAGAGAGGTCAAGACGGATCCGCAGACGGACCTGGCCGTGTTGAGCTTCGTCGCCGACGAGCCCCACCCGGTTGCCCGGCTGGGCGATTCGGACGAGTTGGATATCGGCGACTGGGTGATCGCCGTCGGAAATCCGTTTGAACTGGAGCAGACGGTCAGCGCGGGAATCATCAGCGCCAAGGGCCGTTCCCTCGGATCGGTCGAGCGGGCGCGGTTCCTGCAAACCGACGCGGCGATCAACCCGGGCAATTCGGGCGGTCCGCTGGTCAATCTGAAAGGCGAAGTGATCGGCGTCAACACGGCGATCTTCTCCCGCAGCGGCGGATACCAGGGGATCGGGTTTGCGATTCCGATCAATCTCGCCAAGTGGGTCACGCCGCAACTGGTCGAGGGGGGGAGCGTGCAGCGGGCCTACCTGGGGGTCGGAATCGGCGAGTTGACGCCCGAACGGATGAAGCGTCTCGGCGCCGCTTCCCGGCAAGGCGTGGTCGTCGAAACCGTGATGCCGGACTCGCCCGCCGAGCGCGCCGGCCTCAAGAAGGACGACATCGTGTTGACCTTCGACGGCCGCCCGATGCAGGCGGTCGCCGACTTGCAGGAGATCGTCGAGCGTGCGGACGCCGAATCCAAGCACACCCTCGAACTGACCCGCAACGGCGAACCGTTGCGGCTCGAGGTCACCGTCGAGGCGATGCCCGAGGGCTTCGGCCGCGCGACGCAGGCCCTCGGCGGATCGCCCAATTTTCACAGCGACGGCCGGCTGGGTCTGTTCGTCATGGAGTTGAGCCCGGAGATGGCCGAGCGCCTCGGCTTCCAGGAGATGAAGGGGGCGCTGATCTTGAACGTCGACGCCAACCGGCCGGCCGGCAAGGCCGGGCTGCGCGACGGGATGTTGATCCGCAGCGTGAACGGGACGCCGGTCGGCAACGTGGCCGATTATGTCAAGGCCATGGAGAACGCCTCGCTCGAAGAAGGCGTGACCGTCGAGGTGCAGACCCGCGGCGGCCCCAAGACCGTGACCATCCAATCGCCCTAAGAAAACCGGCGAATCAACAGCGGCCGTAGGGTGGTCCAGAGCGGTCCATCCCACGGCGGATTGGATTGCCGCCACGCGCACCCGTGGAGGAAACGCCGGCATCGCCGCAAACCGAGCGACGGCCCACCACGCGCCGACGCTGGACGTTTGTCCGCACGCTCGGTGGGGCGGCGCTGGCGGTCTGGTTGTGTGGGGTGGTCCGATTCCTCGTCACGGAAGGGGGCGCCTTGACCGTTTCGGGTTGGTCCGCTCTGCACCACCCTACAGGATGAACTTGCTCAGGTCTTCATCTTGCGCCACTTCGTCGAGCCGCTGGGTGACGTAGGCGGAGTTGACGACGACGCGGCCGGTCTTCATGTCGGGCGCTTCGAAACTGAGCTCTTCGAGCAGGCGTTCCATGATCGTGTAGAGACGTCTGGCGCCGATGTTCTGCGCTGTCTGGTTGACCCGGTAGGCGTAATCGGCCAGCGACTCGACGGCGCCGGGCTCGAAGGCCAACGCGACCCCCTCGGTCTGGAGGAGGGCCTCGTACTGCCGGGTGAGCGAGTTCTGCGGCTCCGTCAAGATGCGAACGAAGTCCGCCTTGGTCAGGTCCTGCAATTCCACGCGGATCGGGAAGCGGCCCTGGAGCTCCGGCATCAAGTCGCTCGGCTTGGCGCGATGGAACGCGCCGGCGGCGATGAACAGGACGTGGTCGGTCTTGACGAAGCCGTAACGGGTCTGCACAGTCGTGCCTTCGACGATCGGCAGCAAGTCGCGCTGGACCCCTTGCCGGGAGACGTCGGCGCCGTGGGTCTGTTCGCTGGCGACGACCTTGTCGATCTCATCGATGAAGATGATCCCGGTGTTCTCGGCCAGCGTGATCGCCTGGGACTGCACCTTGTCCTCGTTGATCAGGGCGTCGACTTCCTGCTCGAAGAGGACTTTCCGCGCCTCGACGACGGACATCTCACGGCGGGACTTGTGCTTGGGGAGGATCTTCTCGAACATCCCCTGAAGATCGATGTCCATCTGCTCCATGCCGGCGCCGCTGAGCATCATCGGCATCGCCTTGTGTTCGGTGGTCAACTGGACGCGCCGCTCATCGAGCTCTCCGGCGGCGAGCATTGCGCGGAATTTTTCCCGCGTCCGCTCGTGGCGTTCGGCGGCCGGGGGGCCATCGGCGGAAGCGTCGAGCGACGGAGGAGGCACGAGCAGGTCGAGCAGGCGCTGCTCCGCCCGGCGCTGCGCTTCTTGCTCGACCCCCGCCCGTTCCGTTTCGCGGACCAGCCCGATGGCGTTTTCGACGAGCTCGCGGACCATGCT
>JAAYCB010000489.1 GCA_012744395.1 Pirellulaceae bacterium | reverse complement strand
GGCGGCATCCGCGCCGGTTGCCACGTCAACGCCGTCGTCGCCGGTGGGCTTGTGCTGATGCCGCCCGGCGATGCGAGTTGTACCTGCTCTTACTGCTTCCAAACGACGATCGCCCTGGTTCCGACTCGCAAGGAGGAAAGCTGGTCGGTTTTCTACAATCGACTCCCCACGACGCCAGTCCGCCAAGTCGCCTTGAACTTGGGCTCTCCCGGCGACCAGCGAGACGGCGAAGGTCTTCTCTGGCTGGCGTCGCCGCGACCGGAAACGCCGGGCAGGCGACAGGACATCGCCATACCGTTCCGTTTCGCCGGTTCGGAGGTGTATGGGGCCTATCGCGTCAACGCGGATAACGTGCAGATCGCCGGCGCCGATCGGCCGTGGGTCTATACCAGCGGACTGAAGGGTCCGTTGCGCGCGGAACTCGATCTGGAGATTTTCGATCGGGCGATCAGCTCGTGGCCCGCGGACCGTGCGCCCGTGATGGATGGGCGGGCGGACGAACCTTGCTGGGACGGCTACAAGGCCGTTTCCATCGATGGCGACAGCGCTTGGGTCTCACTCCGCCACGACGAGCAGAATCTCTATCTGGCCTACCACCGGCCGGCCGCGGTCGACTCGGCGGGAAACGTCATTCCGTGGAAGAAGTCCCTCTCGGAGCAGGACGCGCCGGTTTGGAATGACGATTCGTTCGAGGTGTTCCTGAGCGCCGTTCCCGCGGGTCGCGACGAGCCTGGTCGCAAGTGCCTGCATTTGGGCGTCTCGGCGTCGGCAGCGCGCTACGATTCGCTCTGGACCTATGTCACGCCCAGCCTGCCCGACTGCGATATTCCTCGGGTAGCGATCACCGTTGACGGCGATGAGAAGGACTGGGGCGAGAAGGGCCTAAAGGTCGTATCTCTGCCGGGAGTCGGCGGGAAGCTCCGCCCGGCCAAGAATTTCGATCCTTCCCTGAGGGTCGGCTGGAACGAGCATGGAATCCTCCTCTTGGCCCAAGTGAAAGATGACGTAGTCCGGACAGCGGCGGCGAACGAGCCGCTCGAGCACGGCGACTGCGTGGAGATTTTTGTCACGCCGCAACGCGGGTCGGCCGAAAGCTATCGGCTCCTGATTGCCCCAGAAACGGCCCCCGGCGGCGCTAAGCCCCAAAGCCGCTTCGATGACGATCGAAAGGCCGCCGCCGGTGAAGCGTTGACGGCCGAAATTGCCGTGAAAAAGGTGCCGGAGGGCTACATCGTCGAGGCGTGCCTGCCATGGAAGAACCTGAAGATGGCCCCTCGTGCGGGGACGCCGTTCGGCCTGCAACTTTTCATCCATGACGATGATGGGCGGGGAGAGAAGCACCGCTTCCACGCGCTTTGGCATCCGGCCGGAGACCCCCGCCGGGACGCGCTCGCCTACCAGACCTTTCAGTTGGCCGAGCAGGCAAGCCCGCCAATCGTATTCACCAGGAGCGAGAAGCCGGACACATCCGGACTCCACACGGCGGTCAGCCCGCATCCATTCCCCCTGGCACTGCCTCCTCTCGGCGCTCAGGGTGAGGACCCAAGCTATGCGGGCGTCTGGTCGAGCGGCGTGCTGGCCGGCGAAACAAGCTTCGTCGCGGAGATCGCCATTCCATGGGCGACGCTGGCGGCCGAAGGATTCCGCAAGGACCAGGTGATGGTGAATTTGAGCGACCGCGGGCCGCTCCGCAAACCTCCCGTTTTGGGACAGCAATTCGAGCGGCTGCTCGCGGTGCCCCGCGAATCGATCCGGCCCAAGACGCTTTCGGTCCGGCTTCATTTCGCCGAGATTGGCGGGGCGAAGCCGGGCGAGCGCGTGTTCGACGTGATGTTGCAGGGCAACGTCGTACTGAAAGACTTCGACATCGCCGCCCACGGCGCGAATCGCGCAGTGGTCAGGCAATTCGACAAAATTGCGGCAACTCGCGCGCTATCTGTCGAACTGGTGTCCAAGTCGGCCGACCTGAAGCCCGGCACGGCGCCGACCCTGTGCGGGATCGAGATTCTTGCGGTCGAAGACGCCCCGTGACGGAGGCGCCGGCGGACTGGCGAGTCAGCGCGAACATGCACTGCCATCCGGACGGCTGCCGCCAACCTCGAAATCGCCGGGCAAAACGCCGCGGACTCGACAGATGAATTTCTTCAGCGCATTTTTCGCGTAATGCAGATTCCCCATCGCGATGCGTCCACGAAGACGGTCTCCAGATTCGGGTCCGCGACGATCGCGCGAAAGTAATCCTCCATCATGTGGGCCTGGCCGGATGAGTCATGGGCAACGATCAGGCCGCCAGCGCGCACCAGCGGCAGCAGCTTCGCCAGATAATCCGTGAAGCCTTCCTTTTCCGCGTCGAGCAGCACCAGGTCGATCGGTCCGGTCAGCTTGTGAATCGTCTGATGGGCGTCTCCTTCGACGAGCGTCACGAGTTGCCCGACTCCGGCCTGCCTGAAGTTCTCTGTTGCCAGGGCGATTCTCCGCGGATCGATCTCGTGTGTCGTGAGCTTGCCGCCGGTGGATCGCAGCGCCAGGCAGAACCACATCGCCGAGTAGCCGTTCGCCGTGCCGACTTCCACCACGTGCTTGGCCCCAAGCGTCTCGGCGAGGAGTCGGAGCACCCGGCCGTCTTCGGGCGAGACGTTTCCCATCCCCCGGGACTGGTTGGCGTGCATCTCGTCCATCACGGCAACGATGCGTTTCTCCGCCTCATCCCTAGGCTTCGGGTGTCGCGGCAGGTATTGGCGAGAAACCTCGTCCGCCGTCGGCCGCCGCTGCTTCGCCGCTGCCGCCGGAGCCTGTGCCGGAAGCTGCGCGGCCAGAAGCGTCAAGACGAGAATCGCTGCAACT
>JAAYCB010000488.1 GCA_012744395.1 Pirellulaceae bacterium | reverse complement strand
GGGGCCTGTTGTGGGGGATCGACGACCGCCGGCGGCCCCTCGCTGCCGCCTGCGATGCCACTGCCGGGGCCGTCCATCCCGCCGAGTCCGCCGAATCCGCCGCCCGCGGCCGCTGTGCCGCCGGGCTTGGCAACGGCGGACTGGCGGCTCTCTTCCTCCGCCCGCCGGGTCTCGATCCGCTGCCGTTCGGAGAGAATCTGCGGATCGACCGCTGCACTCTCGGGATGGTACGAAAAGGTGATGCTCGATCCGGTCCGCATCTCCGTATCGCGAGAGACGCCGCGGAACAGGTCCGCCGGATGCGCGCCGGGCAAGGGGAACCGTTCCCGGACGGATTGCTCCAGCATGGCCAGGCAGACCTCGGCCGAGACCGGTTTGCCCAGCGGATCGGTCGTCTTCACGGTCAGCTCGAGCTGTTCGCCCGGCCGAATCGGCCCTTCCGCGCCGCCGGCCCGTTTCCACGCCAGGTCGATCACAAGCTCGCGCTCGACTGCCAGCAGCGCGCTGGCTTGGTGGAGACGCCTGGTTGCCCGCAGATCGCCCTTCGGGTGGGCCTCGTCGGTGATGACCGCAACGGCCAACTCGAAGTTGGACGCCAACTGGGCAGTCACGGGAATCGACAGCGGGTTCGGCCCGGACCGCAGCTCCACGAGCCGATAGCCGAGGATCCGCGCTGCCTGAAACGTGATCAATCCCAGCGCGGGCCTCCCCCGCCAGTGGATGATCACGTCGGCCGTCTCGCCGACCTGCCAGGTGAGGCGGTCGGCGAGAACCCGCAGACGCGTCGGGTCTTCGTCCGCCGAAATCTCCAGTTCGGTTTGCGCGGAGACGGGATGATCGAACGGGTCCGTCCCCTCGGCGCGGAGCACGTAGCGCCCGCCGGCCTCCAGGGCGAGGCTCGTGCGCCCGACGCCGCTGGCCTGGTCCGTCGCCAGGTCGATCGTCCGGACCAGGCGTTGGCCCTCGATGCCGGCAACCGTGGTCCGCTCGAAGACCTTCAGCGCGAGCTTTTCGCCCACCGGCTTCCCTTCGGGCGTGAACGTCTCCGCCCTGATCTCGAACAATTCGCCGGCGAGGAACACCGTTCTCGCGGTTGAAAGCCTGATGGTGTATCCCTGCTTGGCGAGTTGGATGTCCACGCTGGCCTGAAGATTCCGCTGCGGCAGCTCGGCTTTCAGAGCGACCCGTTGGGTTTCGTGGAACTGGCGCGTCGGGAGTGAGAATCGCACGACGCCGCGCTCGTCGGTCCGTGCCGTGCGGGGCAAGTCGTCGCCGAGCATGTAGCGGACTTGCCTCCCGGCGAGCGGCGCGCCGTAGCAGGTTTCGGCTCGAATCGTCCCTTCGATGGTTTCGCCCCGGTAATAGACCGATCGCGGGCAGTCGATCACCAGCCGCACCAGCGCCGGCCGGTAGGCGTGCACGCGGAGCGTGCTATCATAGGAGCGACCGTGGTGATCGTGAACCACCAAACGGCACTGGCCTTCGGGGCACGACGCCGGCAAGGTGAACGCGTCGTGAAACGTGCCGAATCGGCCGAGCGTGAGCCTCTTCTGCCTCACCAGCCGGCGGCGGGCGTCGTAGAGTTCGAGCCGGCACTGCTTGCCCTCGTCGACCGCGTACCCGCCGGTCGCCACGCGGCGAATCCAGCCGCAGGCCTGGACCGGATCGCCGGCCCGATAGGCGGGCCGGTCCGTTTGAAGGTAGCCCGCGTGGTCCAGCCCTTTGGCGATTCTTAGTCCGGCCAGGCCGATCGCGTTCGACGCGGCGTGCCCACCCGAGAGGGCAAGCACACAGACAGTCTCCGCCTGGGCAAGCTGCCTGAGCTTCGTGCAAAACACGCCATCCGGCCCCGTCTCCGCTTCGGCGAGCATTTCCCGACCGTCGGAAATCAGCAGCCTCGCGCCGGGCCAGGGCTTGCCGGTGCGCAGATTCTCGGCAAACACGAAAACTTCGCCGCGCGAGCACTTGACGATCACGTCCAGGTCGCTGCGGATCGCCAGCGTGGTCGATTCGAGATGGTCGCTGCTCGCCGTGACGGCCATCACGCCGGCCTGATCCCCCTCGAAGGGCGTCTCGACGATCGTCTGGAATTCCTGATGCGCGCGGTAGCCAGCGATGGAGAGCTCGCTCGTCTTGTCCGGGTCGATCAGGCCGACGTCGAGTCGTTCGATGCCCGGCGGGCCGAACATCTTGCGGAAGTATGTCTCCATGTCGATGTGGTACGCCCGGATCGTTACGGACTCGATGTTCCGCGTCGCCAGCCGCAAGCGGACCGGCTGGTTGGTGCGAAAGACGTGCTCCGTGGCCAACGAGACGTGCTTCTCGGACAGCCGGGCGATCGCTTGCCGTGCGTCCGCCGCCTTGCTGCCCTGTTCGGCCTTTCGATACGCATCGAGGGCCTCCTCAAACTTGCCCAGGTCTTGTTCGAGCGTCTCGGCGATGCGGAGTTGGCCCCGGTCCGCCTCCGGCGTGCCCGGGTGTTTCGAAACCAGACGTGCCCAGGCGGCGATCGCCTCGTCGAACTTCTCTTCCGTGTGGAGCATTTCGCCGAAGAGAAACAGAATCTCGCGGCATCGGTGATCGAGCGGGTGGTGCGCCAGAAACTCCGCGAGGCTCTTCCCGGCCTCCGCCAGCCGCCCCTGCCGGCGCTGCTCAATGCCCTCGAGGTATTCCGTATCGATCACCGCCTGCTGGACCCCGCTCCACCGTTCGTCGGCGGGATGCTCCACGAGAAACCGGCGCCAGACGGCCAGCGCGTCGTCGAATCTCGACTGCGCCTGGTAGCTGCGG
>JAAYCB010000060.1 GCA_012744395.1 Pirellulaceae bacterium | reverse complement strand
GGCCACGTGCCCGCTGGTGATCGAACTTGTGTCGAACGTGCCGCCGGCGCCATAGCGGTCGTCCAGCAGCGAGGTGAGAATCACCTTGTAGCCGGGCGCCCCGCTGTCGGCGCCGGGCCGGCCCTCGGCAATCAACTGCGACCCCATCCCCATTTCGATCCGCGATCCGTCGAGCTTGACAATCAGGCCCGGATCGATCTGTAGCCGGGCGTCGAGCCGCGCCTCATCGGTGCCGAATCCCTCGATCCGCACGATGGGGCCGGTGTTCGTGAGCGTGACCACCTCGCCGGTCTCGGCCAGATTCACGTCGATGTCCAGGCCGTTCTGTTGCCTCGCCTGCTTGATCGCGGCGCGGATCGCCGCGGCGATTTCGGCGGCCGTATCGTCGGACTGATAGGAAATCGCCACGTGGCCGGGCGTGATCCCGGCGCCCAGATCGAACTCGAAGACGACGCGCGTGGCGCCGTCGTAGATCGCGAACGTGGCCTGGTCGGGGATCACCAGCGCGCCGGTCGCGGGATCGCTGGCGGCAACTGCCTGGATGTGGCTGGAATCGAGGAGCACGAGCGGGTTGGTCCGCTCGCTGAGCAGCGGTCCGCCCGGCGTGCCGCTGACCGACAGGTTCTCGGCGATCACGTGGACGATGTCCCAATCGTCGAAGCGGCCGGGCACCTCCAGTTTATCGATCGGCTGGCCCGCGCTCGTCGAGATCCGCACGAACATCCCGTTGATCGAGTTTTCCACGATCGTGTTGCCGTGGACATCCGGGCCGACGCGGCCGTAGTCGGCGGTCCACGGCGCCACGACGTTCCAACTCTGGAATTGCGTGTCGGCGAAGCTGTTCGGATCGGCCGAAAGCGCCGCATCGGCGCTCTTGAGGATCGTATTGCGGGAGATCGTCGGCCGGGCCTCGATCATGTGGATCGGCGCGTACACCGAACGCACGCCGTTGACCGTGACCTCGCCGCCGCCGTAGCGGATGTTGGCGTGGTTGACATAGTTCAGGAAAATCCCCTGCGTCTCGAGAACCTCGCGCGGCGGCAGGCCGCTGGCCGGGTTGTAGTGCTCGGCGAAATCGAAGTCCAACTCGTTGCGGAAGACCAGACCGCCCCAGTTCCCCTTGTCCGGCGCCTTGTTCGACGGGTCGATGTCCACGCCGATCTGGGCGTCGCGGAACGAGGTGAACATCACCGAGTGCTCGGGCGTGCCGAGCACCTGGAGGGCCCCGCCGCTGCGGTCGATCCCCTCCGCCGAGCTGCCCACGTCGATATTCGCCCCGGAAAGCTTGAAGACCGCCCCGGCGTCGATCATCACGGTCACGCCCTGGGGAATCTCCATCGTCCGGCCGTCGGCCAGCGCCAGGGCCGTGTCCGGGTTCGCGCCGATCTGGTAGGGCTGGTTGTCGCTGTAGGTCGAGAGATCGTCGGGATCGTCGTCGTAGAAGTTGTTGCCCAGAATCCGGATGATCGTATCCGCCGCGCCGGCCTGGGTGAATGCCTTGCTGATCGTCTTGTAGGGGTTGGCCAGCGTGCCGTCCTCGATCGGGCTCGCCGAGGCCTTGTCCACGAAGATCGTCTGTGGCTGCACGTTGAACCAGAACCGGTAGTCGCCGCCGGGCACGCCGTCGGCATCGCCGTCGAACTTCGTTGCCACGCCGTCGGTATCCACAAGCCCCGTCGCCGGGTCACCGCGGAACGTGTTCGGATCATCGGGATCGACGCCCCCGGGGCTGAACGTCATCCGCAGCTTGTACTCCCCTTGGGTGACCCCGCCAACGCCGGTGTCCTCGATGTTCGGATCGTAGTCGATGTTGCCGCTCGCCGAGACGCCGACAAAGTAGACCCCCGGCTGCAAGTACAATTCGAGGAACGAGTCCTTGCTGTAGTAGTCGTCATTGCGGGCGACCACTTCGTAGGTCGTCTTGTCATGGCCGTTGGCGTCCTTGACGGTCTTGGCACGGTAGAGCGTGAGCACGCTGTCGAGCTGGCTGGAGTCGTTCAATCGCTCGGCGAAGGCCTCCAGGGTCAGCGTGCCGCGATCGGTGAGCTCGAATCGATAGAGGTCGACATCGATGCTGTCGGGCCGGTACATGTGCTGGCCGTGGACGATGTCGTGATCGCCCGGGAAGATCGGCTCGGTGTTGATTCCGCTGAGCATGTCCTCGCCGCTGCCCATGATCGATCCGGCCACCAGGTCGTAGGCGTGGCCGTAGCCGAGCAGGTGGCCGATTTCGTGCATTGCCACACGGAACCAGCCGCCGCCGAACTCGCTCGCCCCCCAAAGCTCGGCCTTGTCCATCAGCGCGGTCGCGTAGCCGGTCTGGTCGCTCTGGTACGCCACGCCGGTCGTGCCGCCCACGAACGATGTCAATCCGGCCGCCTTCAGGTCGCCCGTGGCGATTAGGAAGCCCTGGTCGGCGGTCTCCACGAAGGACACGCCCAGATACTCGGCGTAAAGGGCCATGATCTCCCGCGTGCGCTGCTTCTGGGCCTCCGTGATGTTGTTCAGCATCGGCGTGCCGAACTGGTCGTAGCCGTAGATGTCGCGGAAGTTGTAGTAGTACTCCGTGATTCCGTCGGTCCTGTCCTGGCTCGAAGCGCCCGTCATGTAGTGGTCTTCGATGAGGATGTCCAGGTGGTTGGCCAGATCGCGATGGCCCGGCTCGTCGACCGCCCCCGGCCACTCCAGGAGCAGCGGCTGCGGATCGATCGCCGCCGAGACGATCACGCTGTGGGCGCCCGGCTGGTTGCCGAAATGCAGCAGGTCGTTGGCCGTGTGGAAGCTGTCGCCGGCATCGGCCTTCTCGCTGACGGTCACATTCGCGCCGGAACTGTCGGCGGAAAGGTACAAACCCTCCGCGGCGATCACGCTGTTCATCTCCGCGACGATCGCCGCGGCGATTTCCGCCGCCGTCATGCCGGCGTGGAACGCGACGACGCCATCGGCCGGGCTGCTGACGCTGCCGGGTTGCTCGATGGCCAGGTGCAAGGCCCCGACATCGCCCTGGACGACGTCGTCGATGTCCAGCACGTAGACCCGCGCGCCGCTCAGGACCGTCGCGTAGCCGCGCGTGTCCATCTCGTTGCGGAGCCGCTGCGCGTCGATCGTGCCCGTGCCGGAAATCGGGACCAGCACGGCGTCTGTGCCGACGACTCCGTTGGAGTCGAACTCGAAGCGAACCACGCTTTTCGGGGCGGAGGCGTCGATCAACTCCAGGTATTCGCCGTCGTTTCCAGCGCCCAGGCCGTGGGGCACGTCGATCGCAAAGCCGTTGACCACGTTCATGTCGGGGTCGACGCCGCCGCGCTGGACGTGGGCCACGCCGACGAGGATCAAACGGTTGCCCGAGACCAGCGTCGTGATCTCGCCGCGGCTGATCTCGGCGGCGAACTCGGCGTCGACGGCGCTCTTCAGGGCCACGGTGATATTCAAGCTGCTGATGTCGACGCGAACCGCATTGCCGTCCCAGGCCCCATCGCGGTCGAACTCGAACCGCCGCACCCGGCTGCCGGTGTTGATTTCCAGCCACTCGCCGTCCTCGACGTTGCTGGTCACCGCCGGAGGCTGGATCGAGAAGACCGCGTCGTTGACGGTCATCTCGGGCACGGCGGCAGTCAGCGACGCCGCGCTGAGCAGGAACACGCGGGTGTCGGAGGCCAGGGCCGACTCGCCGTGGAGCTGGAGTTGTGCGGCGATCGCCGCGGCGACGCTGCCGCGGGTCAACGTGGTGATCGGAACGAGGACGTCGGTGTCCGAGCCATTCGCGCCGTCGCCGGCAATGTCCAGCTCGTAGCGCAGTCCGTCGACCTCGAACCACTCGCCGTCGACCAGCGAGGAGAGGTCGGCCGGCTCGAGCAAGGCAAAGCCGGGCGTGGACACCGCCAACTGCGGCGTGCTGGTGACGGCCTCCAACGCATCGACCACGAGCAGCCGCCCGGCCGCGGTCGGGTCAACCAGCGCGGTGAACCCGGTGGAGGCGATCGCCGCGGCGATCGCCTCCGCCGCCTCCGCCGGGCTGTTGCCGGTGATCGTGATCGGCACGGCCGCCGCGTCGGCAAAGCCGGGAACCCTGCCGGGCGCATAGGGGTTGTCGATCTCGAAGCGGATCACGTTCGTGCCGTCGTCGAGCTGGAGGATCGTCCCGTCGGGCAGCGTGCTGACGATGCCCGGCACCGTGAGCACGACAGCGCGGAGATCCATTTCAAGCGCCACGTCGAGCTGGCCGTCCGACATGCCGAGCCTCGTGCCGTCGACCGTTTCCGATCCCGGGCCGGCGATCACGGTCTGATAGCCGGACTGCGCCAGCCTGCCGCTGAGCACCTCGACGGACGCGGCCAGAGCGTAGGTCTCGATCTTCTTGTACTCGCTGCCGACGCGGAGGCGGAACGCGCCGGTGCCGTACTCGTGGAGCGGCTTCTCAAACCGCAGAATCGCCTTGTCCAGGTCGGCGTCGTAGATCACCTCGACCGGGTGCAGCGCGCGGATCGGCACCGGGCCGTCCGCCGGGTCATAGACCACGTCGTCATCCGGCGTGGCCGTGTCGTTGGTGACGATCAACTGGTAGAACTTCGGGGTCTCGGCTGAGACCTTGTTCAAGTCGTCGTCGTTGAAGTAGACGTCGATCGTGTCGGTGAGCTGCTCGCGGGTCTGGTTGAAGGAGAGCGGGGCGCCGTCGCCGAAGAGGACCAGCCGATCCCCGTCGAGGCGGACGACCTGCGTGTTCACCGCATGGGCGACGACCAGGTCGAGCGCGCCGCCCTGGCCGGCCGTGGCGCCCTGGATCGCCGTGGCGATCTTGTGGGCCACGCTGGCCGCCGAGTCGCCGCCGAGGATCGGAATCGCCACGTCGCTGCTGGCCCGCTTGCCGGGCACGTAGTCGGCGGCGCCGGAATTGTCGATTTCGAACACCACCCGGTCCTTGCCGTCGCCGACGGTGAACCGGTAGCCGTCGGGGATGTTCGCCCCTGAGGTGGCGGTGATCGAGGCCTGGGCGACGACGATCGGCTGGGGAACCACCGCGGTCACCTGGGCGCCGAGGTCGAGCTCGAATGCGAAGTGCTCGTCGACGACCTCCTGGCCGTAGCGGAACGTCAGGCCCATCGTGTTCGTCAGCGGGCCCACCGGCTGGTCGTCCGGGCCGAGATAGTCGTCGCTGCCGATGATCGAGATCCGGTAGAGGTCGTCGGGCAGGGATTCGGCGAACCGCAGCACCACGTCGTTCGGCCG
>JAAYCB010000487.1 GCA_012744395.1 Pirellulaceae bacterium | reverse complement strand
TGCGCGGTGCCCACCCCGAGCGAAATCCAGTAGGCCTTGACGTGGGGAAAGTTGTCGAGCACAAGCCGGCTGATCGCCACGGTCCGCAAGTTGTCGAGGCCCGTCGGGCGCGCAAGGTGCGCCAGCTTGGTGTTCTCGGGGTGGAACGCCAAGGGAATGAATGCCTGGAAGCCGCCCGTCTCGTCTTGCAGGCGGCGGAGGCGGAGCAGGTGGTCGATGCGATCCGTGGGCGTCTCCACGTGCCCGTAAAGCATCGTTGCGGTCGTCTTCAGGCCCAGCCGATGAGCCGTGCGGTGGACCTCCAGCCAGGTTGCGGCATCGGCCTTGGCAGGGCAGATCAGCCGGCGGACCCCTGGCGCGAAGATCTCCGCGCCTCCGCCCGGCAGGGAGCAGAGCCCGGCGGCGACGAGTTCGCCGAGGATGCTCTCCAGGCTGCGACCGGACTGGTGGGCGAATCGGGCGATCTCCACGGCGGTCCAGGCCTTGAGCAGCAAGCGCGGAAACGCCTCGTGCAGGCGGGCGAGCAGATCGCGGTGCCAGGCGAAGTCCTTCTCGGGATGGACGCCGCCGACGATGTGCAACT
The DNA here is from genome assembly GCA_012744395.1 of Pirellulaceae bacterium. Taxonomy (GTDB): domain Bacteria; phylum Planctomycetota; class Planctomycetia; order Pirellulales; family Thermoguttaceae; genus JAAYCB01. Next base: position 2,767 of record JAAYCB010000487.1, on the reverse strand, counting down.
CGGTGCACCCGTTCTCGGCAGCCTCGCGACCGACGGCGAGCACGTCCCGATCGGTCATCAAGAAGGCCTTGGGGTCGCCGGGGTCGCAGCTATAGGCGCACAGCGGGCAGCGGTAGAGGCAGATGTTCGTCGGGTTCAAATGGGCGTTGATGTTGTAGGAGACGATGTCTCCGTTCTTCCGCCGGCGAACCTCGTCGGCCAGGCGTCCGATGGCGTGCAGGTCGACCTGTGGCTGGTAGAGGTACTCTCCCTCGGCGGCCGAGAGACGCTCGCTGGCGAGGACCTTTCGTTCGATTTCGGCAAGTCGGGAAGGCATCTTGGCAGCCCGTAGCGAGTCAGGAGGAGGTCAGACAACAAGGTCGATCGAGCCGACCAGGAGAAGGCCGATGCTGACCACGGCGTTGACGTGAAAAAAGGCCCGGTTGACACGCGTCAGGTCATCAGGCCGGACAATCGAGTGTTCGTAGACGAGCAGCAGGGCAATCGCCGCCACGCCGGCGCAGTAGACCGTGCCGAACTCGGGATAGACCAGCGGCAGGGCGGCCAGCAGCAGAACGGTCCCCGCGTGGCAGACGGCGGCGACCTTCAGCGCTCGGGCAACTCCCAGCCGGGCGGGGACGCTGTGGAGCCGCATCTGGATGTCGAACTGGAAATCCTGGCACGCATAGATCATGTCGAAGCCGGAGACCCAGAGCAGCACGGCGCCGCCGAGGACGAACGGCGGCCATTCGAGCCGCCCGCGAATCGCCACCCAGGCGGCCATCGGGGCGAGCATCAGCGCCGCGCCGAGCCAGAAGTGGGACAGCGGCGTGAAACGCTTCGACAGGCTGTAGGTGAACAGCAGCAGGAGCACCGGCAGCGATGCATAGAGCGGCAGCCAATTGGCTGGCAGGAACAGCAGCGTCGCCGCGACGAACCCCAGCGAAGTTGCGACGGTAAAAGCCGCCACCGCGCTTGTCGACAGCGAGCCGGCCGGCAGATGCCGCCTCTCGGTCCGCGGGTTCAGGGCGTCGAGCCGCCGATCGACCAGCCGGTTGAAGGCCATCGCCGCGCTCCGCGCGCAGACCATGCACAAGAGAATGCCCAGCAGATCCAGCCAGCGAAAGGCGATCGGGGGCTGCTCCCGCGCGTTGGCCGTCCAGGCCATGCCCGCCGCCAGAAGCGCAAACGGCAGCGCAAACAGCGTGTGGCTGAAGCGGATCATTTCCAGGAGGCGGCGAGCAAGGGAGCGCATGGCGGCAGGGTTCGGGGTTGAGGGTTCGGGGTTCAGGGGGCCGTCTTCACTTCGTTCCCAAGCTCCGGCTTGGGAACGCTTGCTTGTGGTCGTCGCCAGGCGGCCCGTGGAGGGGTGGACACGATGGTTTGGGGGCCGGGGTTCCCAAGCTGGAGCTTGGGAAATGAGGGGGGGCTGGAGCCTGGGGACCAGGGGGGCTTGCGAAATGAGGGGAGGCGGGGGGAGACGATCACTCCAGCGGCTCGCCCCCGGCGGCCACGTTGTCTTTGCTGAACAGCCGCGAGCCGAGCACGACCTTCTTCGGCACTTCCTCTCCGGCGAGGATTTTCAGGGCCATCCCGATCGCCTCCTTCCCGCCGGTGGGATACTGAAACGTGGCGTCGAGGATTCCCTGCTTGACATAGGCGATTCCTTCGTGAGGCAGGGCGTCGATCCCGACGAAGACCATCTCCGTTTCGCGCCCGGCCGACTGGGCGGCCAGGTAAGCCCCGTGGGCGCCCGGGTCGTTGTGGGCATAGACCGCGTCGATGCGGTCGAATCGGGCCAGGGCCGAGTCCATTTCCTTCCGTGCGTCGGGTTCGAGCCACTTCATGTCGGCCTGGAAGATCACCTCGAGCCCGCTTGCGGCGATCCCCTCGCGAAACCCGCTGTGCCGATCCTGGCCGGGCGTCGAGGTCATCAGCCCTTTGAGCTCCACGACCTTGCCCTTGCCGCTGAGCTTTTTGACGAGCCACAGGCCGGCCGCCTTGCCGATCTTCTTGTTGTCCGCCCCGATGAACGCGGTGTAGCGGTCGCCGAGCACGGCCCGATCGAGGACGATCACCGGGACGCCGGCGGCAACGGCCTGGGCGACCGGCTCGGTCAGCGGTGCGGCCTCCTTGGGGCTGATGATGATCAGATCGACGCCGGCCGAGACGAATTCCTCGACGTGGGCCCGTTGCCGCAGCTCGTCGTTCTGCGCGTCCTTGAAAACAACCTTCAATTGGGGGTGCTCCTTGGCCGCCGCCTCGATGTCGGCATCCATTTGCACGCGCCAGGGTTCGTTGCGGTTGCACTGGCTGATGCCGACCGTGTAGACCTTTTGATCCGGTTCGGCGGCGGGTCCGCGTTGACCGGACGGCCCGCTACCGTCGGTGCACCCGCCGGCGGCGAGCCAGCCGGCCAGGAGCAGGATCGCGGCCAGCGCGGTCCGATTTCGACTGGGCATCTTCGGCTCCTTGTTTTACCTTCGCCGCTGCGTCAACACGGCAATCACGATGATCGCACCGGTCAGCATCAGCCGTCCCGATTCCTCAACCGCGTTGATGCTCAATATCTTGTCGAGATAGCCGATCGTCAATGTTCCGAGCAGCGTCAGGCCGACGCCGCCGCGGCCGCCGATCAGGCTCGTCCCGCCGATGACGACCATCGCGATGGCCGTCAGCTCATAGGTGGCCCCCGCCTCCGGATCGCCCTGCCGCGCCTGGGCGGCGTGGCAGATTCCGGCCACGGCGGCGAGCAGTCCCGAGGCCACGTAGGCCATCGTCTTCGCCC
>JAAYCB010000005.1 GCA_012744395.1 Pirellulaceae bacterium | reverse complement strand
ATCGCGATGGCCGTCAGCTCATAGGTGGCCCCCGCCTCCGGATCGCCCTGCCGCGCCTGGGCGGCGTGGCAGATTCCGGCCACGGCGGCGAGCAGTCCCGAGGCCACGTAGGCCATCGTCTTCGCCCGCACGACGGGCACGCCGGACAGCCTGGCCGCCTCTTCGTTGCCGCCGATCGCATACAGCTGCCGACCCCAGCGATGCCGCGCCAGCAGAATCCACGTGACGGCGACGCAGACAAGGAAGACGAGCGTTACGCCGGAGACCGTCCCGCCGAGCAACCGCGAATCGATCCACTCGAAAATCCTGGGGATGTCCACAAACCGGATGGAGCCGTCGGGGTCCGTAACCGCCTGCGAGATCTTCTTGCCTTCGCTGGCCCATTTCGCCAGTCCGCGGGCGAAGACCATCATCGCCAGGGTGGCGATAAACGGTTGGATTCCGGCGCCCGCGGTCAGAATTCCGGCCACAGCGCCGCAGGCCGCCCCGACGGCCAGGGCGGCGGGAATCGCCTGCCAGGCCGGCCAGCCCCAATGGATCGTGATCAGCGCGAAGCAGACGCCGGTCAATCCGAGGATGCTGCCCACCGCCAGGTCGATCCCCGCGGTGATGATCACCAGCGTCATGCCGCAGGCGAGGATGCCGCAGACGGAAGCCTGCCGGATCGCGTCGCGATGGGTGCCGAACTTGTAGAACGCGCCATCGGCATGGAATACGAGCCCCAGCAGAAGGACCAGCCCCAGGGCGATCAGAGCCCGGCCCGCCGGACTTGCGAGGAAGCGCAACACCCTGGAAATCACCGGCAAGGACTCCCCAGCATGAATTGGAGGCTTTCAGTCACCGGCAAGGCTCAAGGTCCAAGGTCCAAGGTTTGGTGCAGTCAACCAACGATCCAGCCTTACCACCCGTTTGGCAATTGGAAATTGGACCTTGAACCTTGCCCCGCTCTCCGCTTTCAGCTTTCAGCTTTCGCCCGTCCCATGGCTGCTTCCAGGACGCGGTCGGCCGAGGCCTCCTTGCCGGCCAATTCGGCCGTCACCCGCCCGCGGTGCATGACGATGATCCGGTCGCTCATCGCCAGCAGTTCGGGCATTTCGGAAGTGATCAGGATAATCGCAATTCCTTGCGAAGTCCATGCGTTGAGCCGCTGGTAGACTTCGTGTTTTGCGCCGACGTCGATGCCCCGGGTGGGCTCGTCGAGCAGGAGCACCTTGGGCTCGACCTGGAGCCACTTGGCCAGCGCCACTTTCTGCTGGTTGCCGCCGGAGAGCGCGGCGGCCGACATCTCCAGCGACGGCGAGCGGAGCGCCAAGGCCTTCGCCGACGTCTCGGCGGCTTTCCGCTCCAGGGCGGGACGCCGCCAGCCCAGCGGGGCGGTCAGCCGGCCGAGGTCTGCCAGCGTGCTGTTGGCGATGATCGACATCGGCAGCACCAGGCCGCTTGCCTTGCGATCGTTGGTCAGCAGGGCCAGGCCGCGGTCGATCGCCTGGCGGGGCGTGCCGGGCTGGAACGGCTGGCCGTCGATCCAGACCCGTCCGCCGCACCTCTCGCGGCGGCCATCGAACAGCCCGTGCATCAAGCGGCTGGCGCCCGATCCCTGAAGGCCGCCGATTCCGAGGATTTCGCCCGCTCGCACCGACAGGGAGACGCCGTCGACCAGCCGGCGGCCGGCGCGGCGCGGGTCGGGGACGACGAGGTTTTCGACCCTCAGGCGTTCCTTGCCGGGCGCGGTCGCATGGCGGGGGAACCGCTGTGATATTTCCCGCCCGACCATCCAGCGGACGAGCAGCGGGGGGGGCAGGTCGGCGGCCGCGGCCGTCCCCACCGGGCGGCCGTCGCGCAAGACGGTGATCCGGTCGGCGATTCGCTCGATTTCCTCCATTTTGTGGGTGATGTAGACGACGCCGCAGCCGCGGCGCTTCAATCGCCCGATCTGCTCGAACAACTGCGCGACCTCCGGCGCGCTCAGCGCGCTGGTTGGCTCGTCCATCACGATCAGCCGGGCGTCGTGGGCGAGCGCTTTGGCGATTTCGATCAGCTGCCGGGTTCCGATCGGAAACTTCTCGACGGGGCGGGCGACGTCGATTTCGACGCCCAGTTCCTTGAGGATTCGCTCCGCGCCGCGCCGCTGGGCCCGCTGGCGAATGAAACCGCCGGCCGTGATCGGCCGGCCCAGGAAGAGATTGTCGGCAACGCTCATCGAGGGCACGAGCGACAGTTCCTGGTGGATCACGGCCACGCCGAGCGCCGCGGCGGCTTGGGGCGAGCCCGGACGGACGGGCCGCCCCGCGATCCGGATCGTGCCTTCGAAATCCGTATGAACGCCGGCCAGAATCTTGATCAGCGTGCTTTTGCCGGCCCCGTTTTCGCCGGCCAGCACGTGGACCTCGCCCGAACGGAGCTCGAAATCGACCGCTTCGAGCACCCGCACCGGCCCGAAGCATTTTCCGATCCGCTCCATGCGGACGAGCGGCTGCTCGTGCAGAGTGTTTTCGTCCGCGCCGGACATCCCGCGATCCTGATTAACTCGACCGGAATGATCAGAAGACCATCATCATGGCTGATGCCCGCTTCCCTCTCCCAGTTCCTTGAGGTCCTCCTCGGCCGCCTGCCGCAGCTGCTGGGGGAAATCCGGGAAGGCGGAGACGACGCGGACCCAGTTGGGGATCGCTTCGCCGCCGGCCGGCTCGCGCTGGAAGAGGTCGCCGGCGACGGCGATCTGCTGGGCGAACCCCTCGACGGCCTGCTCTTCTTCGTGGCGGTCGAAGAACAGGCCGTTGATCAGGGCATCGGCGTGATAGTGGCGGATCGCGTCCTGGGCGGAACGCAGGTAGGCGGACCGCAGCGTGATGAAGTCGCCCGGCTGGAGCACCTTGCCCATGCTGGCCAGCGTGCGAAAGATGCTGATCACGATATCGACGGCCATCTTCATCAGGCCCTTGCCGGGATCGTCCAGCGAGAGGGACTGGTGCTTGTGGTCGTAGCAGCGGCAGACGTCGACCTGGCAGACGCGTTTCACCGACGTGTTGCGGAACACCTCGGCCAGCGTGCCGACCTCCAGGCCCCAATCGCTGGGGATGCGGTTGGACTTGGCCAGGTTGGCCATCACCGCGAACTCGCCGGACAGGGGGTAGCGAAAACTGTCCAGGTAGACCAGGAACCGCTCGTATCCGAGCAGCGCGATCAGCGCCCGCAACAGCGGCGAGACGAACAGCCGCACGACGCGGCCGTGCATGCGGTCGCTGACCCGCGCGTAGTAGGCCTTGCAGAACTCGAAATCCGTGCTGGGGTGAACCAGGGGCATGCAGAGCCGGGCGAGCATCTCGCGGTCGTAATTCACGATGTCGCAGTCGTGGAGGGCGAAGACCTTCAGCCGCGGATCGGCCAGCAGGTAGCCGAACGCCGTCCAGACCGAGCGGCCCTTGCCCGCGGTGGCCACCGCCAGCCCGGCGTCGTTCAACTGTTGGTACAGGCTCTCGACGCGCGGCCCGTCGGTCCAGAGCACGCGCGCCCGGTCGGCCAGGACGCGGACCCTGCCGACCGCCTCGCGATAGTCTTCCACGTTCGGCGCCATCCCCAGGACGACGACGATGTCCTGGACGTAACGGACGTGGGAGAGCTCCTCGATGATCCTCGTGAACGGTTCGGCGCGCATGTCGCCGGAGGTCACCGGGAGGACGAGTCCGACGGGGCAATTCACGACAAACCGTTCGAGCATCCGCTCGAGGCGATCGCGCTGAATCGTCCCCAGGTCGTGAATCGTGGCAATCATGCCATGCTGAAAAAAGTCCGCCATGGGTGGGTTTCCTTTCAGTCTGCCAGTTCCAGCCACAATGTCTCGTAAGGGCCGATCTCGACGCCCGCCGCTGGCGGCCAGGCCCGGCCGCCCGTCAATTCCCGCACCGGGCGCCCGCCCGCGCCCGCCGGCAGTTGCCAGCGCTGGCTCTGGCGGCTGACATTCACCAGCGCGAGAATCCGCTGCCGCTCATCCAGGCTGGTCCGCAGCACCGCGATCAGCCACGGCGGAACATCCGGCCACGTCTGCTGCTCCGCGTCGGGGTGGAACGCCGGCTGATTGCGGCGCACGGCCAGCAGGCGGCGATAGCCGGCCAGCACGCGGGCCTCGCGGCTCTCGGGGCGGGCGAGGGCGCGGTCGAGTTCCGCGCGGGGAAACTTGCGGCGATTGATCCGCCGCGCCTGCCCCGACTCCTCGGCGCCGGCGGCGTCGTTGCCGGCCCCGAAGAGGCTGGAGAAGTACACGCCGGGAATCCCGCGGAGCGCGAGCATCAACGCCTGGCTGGAGAGGAAACGCCGCACCTGGAGGTCCGTCTCGCGGCTGCCCGGCTCGGTGATCGCATCGAAATAGGTGGCGTTCAGCTCGTAGGGCAACTGGCTGCCGCCGGGGCCGTGCCGGGTGCTGACCAGGCCGCCGCGGGCGCGGACCGCCGCGGCCAGCCGGAGCAGCCGCTCCTCGGGAACCAGGCCTTCCAGGGGGCGGACGCCGATCCCGTCGTGCGAAGCCGTGAAGTTCAAGAATGCGGCGCCCGGCGGGGCGGGCCCCAGGCGGTGCAACCAGCCGACCAGCGGCCGCGAGTCTTCGTTCAGAAACGCGTCGAGGACCAGCGGCGGCAGGCTGAACTGGTAGACCAGGTGGGCTTCGTCGCCGCGGCCGAAGTAGCTGATGTTCTCCTCGTGCGGCACGTTCGTCTCCGTCAGCAGCAGCGCCCCGGGCGCCGCCAGGGCGAGCAGCTGGCGCAAGAATCGGATGACCGCGTGCGTCTCGGGCAAGTGGATGCACGAGGTGCCGACCTGTTTCCAGAGATAGGCGACCGCGTCGAGGCGGATGATCCGCGCTCCGCGGCGGGCGTAATCCAGCAACACCTCGGCAATCTCCAGCAGGACGCGCGGCTCGGCATAGTTCAGATCCACCTGGTCGGCGCTGAACGTCGTCCAAAGGTGGCGCGGCCCCCGGTCGGTCTCGAATTCCGTCAGCAGCGGGAGGCTCCGCGGGCGCGTCACGGCGGACAGATCCGCCGCGGGATCGACTTCGTGAAAATACCGCACGTAGGGCTCGCTGCCTTGCAGATACTCCTGGAACCACCGGCTCTGCACCGAGGCGTGGTTGAGCACCAGGTCGAACATCAGGTCGTAGTCGCGCCCCAGTTCGCGGACGTCGCTCCACTGGCCAAGCGCGGGGTCCACGCTGCGGTAATCGATCACCGAAAAGCCGTCGTCGGACGAATGGGGAAAGAACGGCAGGAGATGGACGATCTTGAAGATCTGCTCGAAGCGGTGGCGGGCAAGGAATACGCGCAACGCATGCAGGGGGGATTCGCCGTCGGCGCGGACGTGATCGGGGTAGGCGATGAGGACGACGTCGCGCTCGTCCCAGCGATCGGCCGCTCTGCCGGCCGCCGCCGCCGGGCGGGCCAGCTCCGCGAACCGCGGCGTCCAAGCCTCGCCGTCCGGCCCATAAATTTCGCCAAGCCGCCGCCGCAACCGATCGATATCCTGCGCACTGTGTTTCATATTCCTCTTGCCGCTTGGCGGCCGCGAGGGGGGCGAGCCGGCGATCGACGGCAGCCGTGCTGCGGATGCCGTGCCGCGGCGAGACGGGCCGCGGAGCAACGGGCCGCCCCCGGTGTAATGACTACAAGTTTTCCATGCCAGTGATGTTCGTGATCAACACCCGCAGCCGCCGCCGCAAGACGGTGTAGCTGAAAAACGCCTTGCACAATTCGTAGTTGTAATCGACCATTTCGCGGCGGAAATCCGGATCGGCGATGACATGCCTGACCTGCTGGACGACGTCGCGGGTGAGAAAACCGTCCATCGTGATCGTGCGGAATCCCTTGGGTTCGATGTCGCTGACGAAGATCGCGTAGCGGTTGACGAGGACGGGTTTGCGGTAGTAGAAGGCTTCCAGCAGGGCGTTGCCGAAGCCTTCGTAGAGGCTCGGGTAGGTGATGAAATCCGCCTGGGAATAGGCGTCGGCCAGCGTGTAGCAGCGGCGCCCATCGGCGTCGACGGAGCGGGCCTCGGCGACGTGCGTGTAGACGAAACGCAGGTCGACCCCCTCCTGCTCGGCCATTTCCTGCAAGTCTTGCAGGTACTCGCCCCCCTCGTCGCCCGATTGGTGCGTGACAATCAGCTTGCAGCGGGGATCCCCCAGCCGCGTGATCAGCCCGATCGAGTGCTCGATCCCTTTGCGGGGGACGACCCGCGTCGGCTGCAAGAAGATGATGTCGTCGGGCGCGAGGCCCAGGTCGCGGCGAAATTCGTCGGCGTAGGCGTCCGGATCGGGGGGCGGCTGCTCGAAATCGAGGACGTTGGGAATCAGGATCGAGGAATCGCCCTTGCGCATCGCCAACTGCTCCTGCGCCAGCGTGTTGATCGTCACGTGCTGGATCGCCGTCGACGTCGGCGGGAAGGCCATGTCGAGGATGTCGTTGATCGCGTTGACCGAGAATCGCGTCCGCTCCCAGTAGAAGTCGTGGTGGTGGGCGATCGTCGGAATCCCGGTCTCGGTGATGAAATGCGTCAGGGCCACGCCCAGCGGCACGTGCATCGGGATGCAGAGGGCGTTCTCGACGATCAGGATGTCGATCTCGAATCGCTTGACGAACTCATACAGCGTGTTCTTCAAATGCTCGCTCTGCTCGTAGATCCGCCGCGTGACCTCCGGCGTCCGCGTCGAGCGCCCGAACACGCGCTGGTTGATCCAGACGTTGTCCGGGTGCGCGAAACAGGCCTCGGGCACGACCATGCTGGCGTTCGGGTCGCGGTCCAATCGCCCCCCATACCAGAAGCTGAAATGCTCATAGTGCCACAAGACCTGCGCCCATTTGGCGCTCTCCAGGGAGACGCCGTCGGTGCCGGCAAAGCGTGTCGAGACGAAGCCGATGCGACGGCCCATGATGGTTCGCTCCGAAGTCCTGCAAAACAGCGCGAATCAAACGCAGTCTAACAAATCGCCAAGATCGGTGACAACCAGGTCCGCGGCCGCATCCGCGCAGAGCGGATCGCCCCGGCGGCGGCGGAGGCTGCGGGCATCGCCGGCGAACAACGCCGTGTGAAAACCGAGCCGCGCCGCCGGGGCGACGTCGTTGCGCATGTCGTTGCCGACGTAGAGCGCCCGGCCGGGGGGAATTCCGCGCCGCTGGAGGGCCGCGGCGGCCAGCCGGTACAACGCGTCGCTCGGCTTCGCCCGGCGGTGTTGATAGGAATAGAACTGCAAGTCGGCGGCGAATCCAAGCTCCTCGGTCGAACGCCCCAGAAGGGCCCAGAGCGCTTGCGGCGTGTAGAACTGCGCGTTGCTGATCAGCCCCAGGGTCTTGCCGCCGCGGCGCAGGCCTTCCAGCGCCGCCAGCAGCCCCGGCATCGGCCAGATCGGATTCGTGCGGACCTCGAACTCGACGGCCACGGTGCGCGGGTCGACGCCCGCGGCGGCCGCGATCCAGCCGCGGGCGGCGAACACCGCCAGGGCGTTTTCCCACACCTCGACGATGTCGACTTCCGGGAAGTCGACGCCCCCGGCGAGCGCCTCCTGGTGTCCGCGCTGGATCTGCTGGTTGAACACGGCCAGCGCCGACGCGGCCGGCCCGCGGAGGGGCGCGGCCGCGGCCGTCAGGGCCGCGGCGAGCGCCTCGCCGCGGCCGTCCAGAGCGCCCGCGCCGATGTCGCCGCTGGCGCTGATCAAGAGCGTGCCGTAAACGTCAAACAGCACCGCCTCCAGCGGCCCCAGCCTGCGGAGCAGCGGCTCCTCGCCGGTGGGAATCGGCGTCAAGGGAGCGCTGTGGCGCCGAATAATCGCCCGGCAATCTTCGCTCATGGCTCAATGCGAATCGGTTGAAACCTGGCCAGACCGAGAAACTCCTCCAGGAGCCGCTCGGCATCCAGCGGCTGCCGCGCGGCGGAGCGCGGGCTGGCCGCCACCTGGCGATAGAGTTGGCCTAACCGCCGGCCGCACGCCTCCTCGGAATAGGCGCGGCGAACCGCGGCCGCATTCTCGTCGATCGTCGGCCGGTCCGCGCGGTCCAGCCGCAAGGCCTCTTCGATCCAGCCGTTCAGCGCCAGCAGCCGGCCGCGGCGCTGGCGGCTGCCGGCGACCTGCTCGACGAGCCGCTGCTGCTGCCGCGACGGCAGCGATCCGAAATCGACCAGTCCGCCGACAACCAGTTCGGCCGCCGCGCGGTGGATTTCGGCCGGCGGGGGCGGCCGCCTGCCGAAGCGGGCGAGCGTCGCGGCGTAGGCCTGCTCGAGCGCGTCTTGCCAATCCGCGGCGCCGATCCAATCGAGTGGGACGTCGAGCCGCGGCCGCAGATCGTTCAACCGCAGGCCGGCGGCGCGGAAGTCGGCGGTAATCTCCGGCAAGTCCCGCCCGACAAGGCTCTTGCCCGCAAGCCACGACTCCAAAAACACCAGGCCGAAGCCTTCGGCCACGCTCGTGGTCAGCATCCGGTCGGCCGCCGCCAGGTTCTCGTGAAACGCCACCCCCGCCTCGCCGCCGATCTCGAACGCCGCGGCCAGCCCGACCGCCGCGGCCAGCGCTTTCCAGCGATCGTACGACGGCCGCTCGGCGGGATTCAGCGGCGGCAGCGTCACGCCGAGGTGCCACGCGCCGCCGGCCAGCGCCGACCAGAGGAGGGCCTCGCCGAGGTTCTTCCGCCGGATGCCGCGGATCGGATAGAGCAGCAGCGGGCGGTCTTCGGGCACGCCGAACCGCCGCGCCAGCGCGTCCCGCACCGGCCCGCGCGGGGGCAGCGGTCCCAACTCGCCGGCCGGGTTGGGCAGCGCGTGGACGCGCTGCGGCTCGACGCCCGAGGCCGCCAGGATCCGCGCGTCGCGCTGGTTGAGCACGGCATAGTGGACATGGCCGGCTTGCGGGTAGGCCGCGGCCGCCCAGTCGCCGTCCGCCTGGCCGCTCGCTCCCGCCCGCAGCCGCTGATAGTTCAGAGGGCGGAAATCCTCGGCGAAGTCATGGATTTGCAGCAGCAGCGGCCAGCCCTCGCCGGCCAGTTCGGCAAGCGCGCCCGGCAGCGAACCATTCTTGCCCAACGCGTGGTTGTGGACGTGGACGACCGTCGACTGCGGGGAACCACCCGCTTCGGCCAAACCGGCCCTGAGCCGCGCCGCCAACCCGCGCGGGGCGCGCGGCGCGGCATCGTCGTAGTCCAGGCCGGGCACGGCGCGGACCTGGCACTCTAGGGTGTTAACACCTAGGGGGCGATCCGGCCAACCGGCGGCGCGTCCGCCGTGCAGCACGAGGACGCGGAACGTGCCGCCGGCCGCGGCGGCCTGCCTGTCCAGCGCGCGGAGGTGGCCGGCGATGACCTGCGTCACGCCGCCGCGGTTCAAGTGGTAGTGGACGATCGCGATCAACATTGCCGCCTGAAATGCTCCTTCCCTCATCCCGCGGAACACCGCGGGCCGGGATTGCCCCATCGTTCGCGCCGGAAACGGACGCGGCCGGCGGCGGAACGGTTCCCCCGGTCCGCCTTCGGTTCATGCGCTGCTGGAATCTTCAGGACTATTCTACAATGCCGGGGCGGCCTGGCCAGCGTGGCCCGTTGCGGCGGGCCCGGGCAACCCCCGCGAAATTGCCGCCAGAATGATCCGCGGCAGGGGCGCGAAAGTCCCCCCAGTTGCCCACGCTCTGGAAAACAGAGACAGGTTCGCAAGTCCTGGCGGGCCAAGGCTTTGGGACTGATCGAAGGCGATCCGAGCGGCCGGCCCGGCAATCCGTTTGACGGCGGCGACCCGGTTGGCCTATAATTGCGCGTTCTGGCGGAGCCCCTTTCGCCGTTGCCCGGTTCGTGCCTCCGCCTTGTTGCCCCTCACTTCCACGCGACGCCGCCCCAGCGCGGCGGTCTCGTCTAGACGATAGAGGTTACGCGGGCGTTCAACGGGAGGAACGCCCGGTTCTGCTTGCCACGGTTGGCGTGAACAGCGGGCAAATCGTCGTGGACCGTCGGATGGTCCCCGTTACTTGGCGTGTCTTTTTCCACCAAGGAGACTCCGATGGCAGATCAGCAATCCCTGGACGATTCGAACGTCGTTTGCGAGTTGCGGGAAGTCCCGGCCCGCCAGGTCGTGGCCGAGATATCCAGCATCTTTCGAGAACCGACCGACGCGATGATCGAGCTTTGCGAGCGGATCGACTGGTTGGCCGACCAGCTTGCGCGGCGCTTTGCGTCCGAAGAGCAGAGCGGCCGATATGACGACGCACTCTGCCACGCCCCGTGGCTGACCGCCCGTGCCCAAGAGCTCCAACAACAGCACCAGCAGTTGATCGACTTGCTCAACGGCCTCCGGCAGCTCTGCCAGTCGAGCGACGGCCTGGTGGCCTGGTGGCAGCGGTTGCGGGAGGACTTCTCGGAATTCGCCGAACTGCTCGAGGAGCACGAGGCGGCCGAGAACAACCTGCTCGACGACATGCACCCGGGGCCCTCCTGGAGCCAAGACTGAGAGCTTTGCACGCGGTTCATGGTTCATGCGGACGGCAGCGCTACAGCGCCGCTTTCTTTCT
>JAAYCB010000059.1 GCA_012744395.1 Pirellulaceae bacterium | reverse complement strand
AGTTGGCATTCCGCGGCCGACAAGAGAAGCGAGGCCTGGAGGTGCCGGTGCCGCTTGAGCTTGGCCCAGGCGGTGGCGGCCGGCAGGGTCGGGTAGATTCCCTGGCGATTGGCCGCCATGTGGGCGATCGTGGCCAGTCGAAACGCCTCCTCCAGAACGCTCGGGTCGTAATAGTAGGCCGCCAGGCCGGCCTCGTGGCAGTGATTCAGGGCGGCATCGAACTCGCCCCGGTAGAGGGCCATGCGTCCCAGTTCGAGCAGGACCATGGGGGTCATCGGGTGGTCGTACTGGCCGGCGGCGAGGATCGCCCGGTTGAGCGTGGGAATCGCGTCGGTCGGCTTGCCCGCGGCAATCTGGGCCATGCCCAGCAGAACGTCGATCCACGCCTGGGACCAGTGGTTTGGCAGGCCGGGCCGGCGGGCGAGGACTTCGACCAGGTCGAGCGTCAAGCGGTCGACCGTGCAGAGCGGGCCGAGCAATTCCGTTCGCCGGCGGATGGCCAGCGCCGTCGCGCGGACAATCTCCGAGACATGGATCGGAATCATGATCGCCTGCTGGACAATGCCCCCCCGTTGAATCTGCTCATTGACGTTGATCTCGCCTTCGGTGATCGGCATCGACGTGGGGAAATCGCCCAACTTGGCCCCGCGCTGGCTGACCCCCCAGGGGCAGGCCTGCGGGTTGAGCGGCCGGATCGTCTGCGGAAACTGCACGCGGATCATCCAGTCGTTGTACTGGAGGAAGAGCTGGATTGCCGCCGTGTACTGTTCGAGCGCCTTGTCGAGGTGGCCCATCTGGTAGAAGCACTCGCCGATCATCGCGTGGTAACAGATCGAGTCGAGCCAGCGCGTTTGCGGCTTCTTGATCGCGCCGCGCCACTCTCCCTGAAAATGCCGCAGGGCGTCGTCGAAGTCGCCGTCGTGGAATTCGTTGAAGGCCGCGTAATAGGCGATCGTGGGGATTTCCCGCCCGACCCCCTGGGCCTCGGCCCGCGCGGCGGCGGAGAGGAGAATCGCGGCCGCGAGCAAGGCCCGGCCGAGGGCGCAGGATGCCCGCCGTGGCCCGTTGCCGACCGGGCACGGCGGCGGATCGAGGCGGATGCCCCGAGTGGGTCCCTGGATCGATCGCCCGCGCCGGCGGTGCGTTGGCCGCGAGCCGTGTAGGTTCTGGATTGTCCTTGCCATCGTGGTCAGCACTCCTGCTCGATTCAACGCGCCAGATACACCCTCGGCCGGCCGCCTGCCGCCGGCCGCCGCTGCCCCTCGATACTATGATATAGCTTTTTGACGAAGAGTTTCCCTTCCGGCCGCGGCGCCCGGCGATTTGGCCGCAAAAAGTCCGTCGCCGGCTCGGCCGAACGCCGCAAGTGCCGGGCTGGCCCGTTCGGTGCAGCCAAGCTGGGGGCCGTGGGCAAGTGGCATCCCAAAACCTTGCGATCTGGAGTTAAAGTCGCGCTGTTTGTCCGGACGATACCGATCGTAACGGTTGTGACGGCCAGCGGAGTCCGCGCGAGCCACCCTCTTTAGGGGACTGCGTCTGCGGGCTTTGGGGGAAATCAGCAAGAACTAATTGAGGAGATGGCGAATGAGCGGCACCATCAAGCGTCTGCGCCCGCTTCGCGTCCTGTTGGGCGGCCTTGTGGTCGCTGCCGCGCTGGGAGTCACCGGCTGCCAGGTCGACGTCGGGGGCCAGACCCTGCCCAGTCCGAACTACATGCGCGACGATGTCCAGTACTTTCCGCCGGGCCCGGAATTCAAACTCCAGCGCGAGGCAAATGCGCTGAAGCAGGCGCAAGCGGAAGCCGGCATGCGACAACTCTGACCGGCTCTCCGGCTCTGACCGGCGACGGAACAGGGAATGATTGAGGCGAACTACCGTGCCCGACTTTGAACTATCGAGCGTTGCCCAGCAATGGATCAACGTCGTGTTGATCTGGGTCGGGTTCGGTACGCTGGCCGGGTTGCTCGCCCGAGCCCTTGTGCCCGGAACAGATCCCCCGGGGGCCGTCGGGACCGTGGTTCTCGGGATCATGGGGACCACGCTGGGGCTGGTTGCGCTGAGCTGGGCCCTGAAGCGGCCGACCTTCAATCCGATCAGCCCGATCGGGTTTTTTGCCTCCGTTGGCGGGGCCTTTCTGCTCGTGATTCTCTACCGCTTGGCGTCGGTCCGCTGGCCGGTCGATGGCGACGATCGGGGCCGCTAGCGGAGCGTTTGCGCCGCGATGGGGCGAACTGGCGTTGGAGACGCTGCCTGCGGTCAGCGGCGGCGGAGGGACGTCCGATTCTGCAACGCACGCCAGGGGGGGTGCTCTCGCGCCGGAGGGGGCTCCGGCGGATTCTTGCTTGTTGTCCGATCGGGTGATTTCGGCCGACGACTGGACGATTTCAGCGGTTTGGAGCTACGATGGAGCAAGTCCATGCTGCGTCGCCGGCCGCGCGCCGTGGCCGTGCCCGATTGAGGCGTGGGCCCGCTTCTCGGGCGCGGGGCGAGGCGCTGCTTGACTGCGATGAGCATCCATGGAAAGCCGCGCTCTGGCCGCCTTTCCCATCCATCCATGCAGGGAGCCTTCGATGGCTATCGACCAGGGGTCGCTGATCCACCAGTTGGAGGAGAATCTCGAACGGGTAGTGCTGGGCAAGCCGGACGTGGTCCGGCTGTGCATCGTGGCGCTGCTGGCCGGCGAGCATCTTCTGTTGGAGGACGTGCCCGGGGTGGGCAAGACGCTGATCGCCAAGGCCTTGGCCCGGAGTGTTTCGGGCACCTTTCGCCGCATCCAGTTCACGCCGGACCTGTTGCCCGCCGACATCACCGGGAGCAGCTATTACAACGCCAAGGGGAGCGATTTCGTCTTCAGCCGCGGGCCGGTGTTCGCGAACATCGTGCTGGCGGACGAGATCAACCGGACGACGCCCCGCACGCAAAGCGCCCTGTTGGAGGCGATGAGCGAGCGGCAGGTCTCCGTCGACGGAACGACGCACCTGTTGGAGCGGCCGTTCATGGTGGTCGCGACGCAGAATCCGCTCGAGTTCGAAGGGACCTACCCCCTGCCCGAAAGCCAGCTCGACCGGTTCTTGATGCGGATTTCCGTCGGCTATCCAGACCGCGGCCAGGAGTTGCGGGTGCTTGTCAATCACCGCGCCGGCGAGCCCGTCGATCGGCTCGACGCGGTGCTCACCGGCAAGCAGGTCGAGGAGCTTCAAGACGAGGTCCGCCGCGTTCGCGTCGACGATTCGATCAACGAGTATCTGCTCGACGTGGTTCAGGCGACGCGGACGAGCGAGGATTTGCAGGTCGGCGTGAGCATTCGCGGGGCCTTGTCGTATTACCGGGCCTGCCAGGCCCTGGCGATGGCCGAGGGGCGGGATTATGTCGTGCCGGACGACGTCAAGCGCCTGGCGGTTCCCGTATTGTCCCATCGTGTTCTGACCAAGGGCTACCTCCACGGCAGCCAGCGCGAGGCGCTCGAAGCGCTGATCGGGCGGCTCGTCGAGGAAGTGCCCGTACCCAGTTAAGGGCCGGCGCCGGGCGCCGGGCAGAAGACCGCGCCAACAGCCATCCCCGGACCTGCTGCCTGCTGCCCCCGCTTCCCGCCCGCAACCTGCCGCCCGTCACCGGCAACTCCCCCATGCTTCGCCGCCGCATTTCAATCACTTCCGAAGGCTGGTACTACCTGGTTCTGCTGGCGGCGCTGCTCCTGGCGGCGATGTTGCGGGAGATCAACCTTCTGCGCCTGCTGGCGGCGCTGCTGTCCGGGCCGGTGCTTCTCTGCTGGCGACTTGTCGCGGTTACGCTTCGCGGACTGGAGGTTCGCCGCCAGATGCCCCGCGGGGTGTGCGCCGGCGACCTGCTGGTCGTCGACCTGGAAGTTGCCAACCGGCGGAGGCGAACGACGAGCTGGGCGCTGGTTGTCGAAGAGGAGATCGTGCGGCTGAACGGGTCGGACGCGGCACCGGTCCGGCCGGCGGTGTTTTTTTCGCACGTCGAGCCGGGCGGCACCCGGCGGCGCGAGTACCGCGGCCGGCTTCCCCAGCGGGGTCGCTACCGCGTCGGGCCGCTGAAGCTCTCGACGCGTTTTCCTTTCGGCTTGTTTCGCGGCACGCTCATCGACAGCCGCGTGGAGACGTTGACGGTCTACCCCCGGCTGGGACGGCTGACGGCCGCCTGGCGGTCGCGGCGGCGGGAATCGCACGAGGGGACGCAGCGGAGGCAACTCGGCCAGGCCCGCGCCAGCGGCGATTTCTTCGGGGTCCGCGAATGGCAGGCCGGCGACAGCCGCCGCTGGATCCATTGGCGGAGCTCGGCGCGGCACCAGAAGCTCGTCGTCAAGCAGTTCGAGCAGCAGCGGCACCGCGACGTGGCCGTGCTGCTCGATCTCTGGCAGCCGGCCGCCGCCAGCGCCGCCGACCGGGAGAACGTCGAACTGGCGATCAGCTTCGCGGCGACGATCGTCGCCGATGCGTGCCGCCGCGGGGGCAGCAACCTGCTGGTGGCGCTGGGCGGCGCGGGGCTCGGCCTCTGCGGCGGTTCGGCGTCGCCGCCGGTGATGGAAGAGATCATGGCCGAGCTCGCCGTGGCCGAGGCGTCGCCGGCGGCGAGCCTGGCCGGCCTGGCCAGTGCGGTGATGCCGCGGGTCAGCGCCGACGCCGAGGTCGTCGTGATCAGCACGCGGAAGCTGGCCGGCGAGCAGGCAGAGGTCGTCGCGGCGATCCGCCGGCGGAGCCGCCGCGGGCCGGCTCGCCGGCTGCTCGCGGTGAGCACGGCCGAGGATGAACTGAACGAATACTACCGAGCGTAACCAGGGCGGAGGGCCCCGGCTTTGTACCTCCAACGCATGCTGGCAATCAACATGGCCACGTTCGCCGCCCTGGGGACGATCCTGCTGGGGTTGGGCGAACAGAATCCGTACTTGCCGGTGATCGCCGTCGTCGCGGCGATGGCGGCCGTCTGGTTGACGGACATCCTCGGGGTGTTTCGCGTCAACCGCCGCGTGACGAACGTGGCGGTGATGCTCGCGGTCCTGCTGTCGCTCTGGCAGTTGTTCCAGATCCGGGGTTCGGTGCAGGTGATCGCGATCGCCAACCTGCTGGCCTACGTGATGCTGATCCTGCTGTTTCAGAAGAAGGACTTTCGCACCTGGTGGCACATCGCCCTGCTGAGCCTCCTGCAAGTCGCGGCCTCGGCGACCTTCTTCCAGGGCGTCTGGTTCGCCGGGCTGCTTCTGCTCTACTTTTTCGTGGGCCTTTCGGCGATTGCCCTGCTGTTCCTGCATCACGAGCGGACGCACTACCACCAGGCCCGCCACCGGCCGATCGTGCCGCGCGAGGTCCACACCCTCGCGGAGCAACTGGGGATCAACTGGCGGCGGCTGGGCAAGATCGCCGCCGCCACGTTCGTCGTCGGCCCGGTGTCGCTGTTCCTCGACTACGGGGAGAGCGAGGACCCCCAGGGCGCCGCCCGGCGGGCCCCGAAAGACGCCGGCGGCGGCCGCTGGCCGCTCGGCGGCGAGGAGCCCGAGTTCACCGGTTCGGCGGATCATCTCGGCGGCCGCGCCGGCGT
>JAAYCB010000486.1 GCA_012744395.1 Pirellulaceae bacterium | reverse complement strand
CGACCCGGAAGCTTGTCGACACCACGTGGGAGCGGATTCTCTGCCGGCGGGACGAACAGCCGGTCGGCGACTGGTAAATCGCAGACCGCCGCGGGCGGGGTTCAATCCGCCTCTTCCGAGATCGCGAACAGGCGGCTCCGCGTGTTGACGTAGAGCGTGTTTCCGACCGCCGTGGGCGACCCGTAGACCGAGTCGCCCATGTTGATTTCCGCCAGCAGGTTCATCTGCTCCGCCAGCTCGAAGACGGCCAGGTCGCCGTCTTCGTCGCCGATGTAGATCTTGCCGTCGGCCAGCAGCGGCCCGCCCCAGATCGTGGCCAGCATGTCGTAGGTCCAGTGCACCTTGCCGGTCTCGGCATCGAGGCAGTGGACCAGCCCGGCATGGTCGCCGATCACCAGCAGTCCGCCGGCGATGGCGACCATCGCCAGGCTGCGGTGCATGGTCTCTTCGAACTGGAGCTTGCCGTCGCCGTTGGCGTCGTGGCCCCGGTAGTGCCAGACGGCGGCCGAGGATTCGTTGCGAACCACCTTCTCGCCCGCGTCCGCGTCGACGGCCCGGTAGCGCCTCGGCGGGACCGGCTTTCCCTGCGCGTCAACGACCAGCTCGCTGCTCACGTCTCCGCGGCCCGTCGGATCGATGCACCACAGGTCGCCCTGCCCTTCGCCCGCCTCGGGATCCTGGCCGTTGGCGATGTAGACCCGTCCCTCGTGGATCACGGGCGTGGCGATGATCGTGTTGCGATCGCCGAAGCCGCCTCCCTCCCAGACCGTCGCCTTCGGATTGCAGTCGAACTTCCAGAGCAGTTCCGCCCGCTTGCCGGCCGCCCGCTCCGCGCGGAAGCTGTAGAGCCAGCCGTCGCCGCCGGGAAAGATCGCCTGGGGCACGCCGCCGAGGACCGCAAAGGCCGGCGAGGCCCACTGGCCGTCGAGGATGTTCTCGCCGGGCGATGCGTCGGACCAGATCAACTGCCCGGTCTGCTTGTCGAGGGCGATGAAACTCGGCGCCTTGGGGGCGGGGATCGTCTCGTCGTCCGCCGCGACTCCATTGGAGGTCCCGACCAGCAGCAGGTCGCCGGCGGCGGTCACGGACGAGCAGGCCATGTTGTGCTGGACGGTGCCCAACTCCTTCATCATGTCGTAGATCCAGATGATGTCCGACTCGGCCTTGTCCTGGCTCGGTTCCGACTGGTAGGGCCCGTCGTTCTCGCCGTCGTGGAAGCCCTCGGTGTCGAGGCAGACGACCTCCGCGCGGTTGGTCACGATCCACACCCGCCGCCCTTCAACCAGCGGCGAGCAGCAGATGCCCTGGTCGGGCCAGTCGATGTCGCGTCCCGACTTGAGTTTCTCGGCCGAGTGCTGCCAGAGAAACGCGCCGCTCGCAAGATCGAAAGCCAGCAGGCATCCGAGGTCGACGTCCGCCGGATAGCGCGCGACGTAGCCCGCGCCGTTGTTCGTGGCGCAGAACACCTTGCCGCCGGCGATTACCGGGCTGCCGTAGCTCTCCGTTCCGAGCTTGGCGGCCCAGCGGATATTCTTGGCCGTTTCGCCGTGCCAGCGGCCCGTGCGAAGTTCGAACTGCCCCACGTCCCATTCAGCGGGCAGCGCGCCGGCCACCGGGGCGTTGTTCCGCGCCGGCGACCCGCCCCACTGCGACGAGTCGGGAGCGGGCTGCTGGGCGAAAACCGGAACCGCCGCCCCCAAGATCAGAAAGGTCAGGGCAAATTTCGTCATCATCTCTCTCTTCTTGTGTGCTTCGATCGCTACGGACGGTCAGCCATCAGCAGTCCGCTTCCCGCTTCCCGCTTTCCCTCACCCTTCCACGATTACTTCATCCTCGGGGTCGAACTTGGGAACCACGATGATCAAGACCGTCATGGTTCCCACGGCGCGATGGACCACGCCGGGCGGAATGAGGATGCAGGAACCCTTTCGTACCGGCAGGAGCCGCCCGTCGAGCTCCATCGACGCACCCTCGCCGCAATCGAGGATGAAGTAGGTTTCGGTCAGGCGGCCGTGGTAATGCGGCCTGGCCTCGGCCGTGATCTCGGTCCGGTGGACCGTCCCGGGGGATTCCTCCGCATCGGCGAACGCCCGTCGGGCCTGGCCGCAGGGGCAACGGACCGGGGAGATGTCGTCAAAGTGGACAATCTGGTAGCGAGGTTCCGTGCTGGCCATCGAAAACGCCCTCAAGGTCCATCGTCCGCACTTGCGCCCTGGCGCAAGGATCGGCCGCATTCGAGCAGCCGCCCGCACAGCCGATGATACCCGGATCTCCGCCGGGCATCAAACGGCGCTTCGAACTCCGCCGGCACGGCACGTGCGGATGCCGCGCGCCGCCATCCGCTCGCCGAGCGGTCCGCCCCGCGGCTACCACTCGATCGTCACCGCGGCCGTCGTGATCCCGGCGCCGACCGAGCAGAGGATCAGCTTGTCGCCGCGGGCGAGGGTCTCCTGGACCTCGGCCATCGCCAGGGGAATGCTCGCGCTGGAGGTGTTGCCGACGCGGTCGACGTTCATGTAGAAGCGATCGTACGACACATTGCAGCGCTTGGCGGCGACTTTCAGGATGCGGGCGTTCGCCTGGTGGGGGATGATCCAGCGGGCCTCGCCCTCCATCCAGCCGCTCATCCTGGCGGCGTCGCGGATCAAGTTCGCGAAGCTCTCCGCGGCGAAGCGGAACAGGGCCTGGCCGTCCATCCGCACCCAGGGATCGTAGTTGCCGCTCCCGTTGGACACGATGTAACCCGGCTCTTCCCGCCGCGCCATGTGCAGGCCGCTCGCATCCGCCCCGAGCAGCGTGCGGCAGACGCGGTGCCCATGGCCGCCCGCGGAGATGATCGCCGCGCCGGCGCCGTCGCCGAACAGGAAGCACGTCGTGTGGTCGGTCCGATCGAGCAGCCGCGACTGGACGTCGACCCCCACAGTGAGCACGTTGCGGGCCATTCCCGAGCCGATCATTGCGTCGGCCAGGGAGATCGCGTAGAGCCAGCCCGAACAGGCGGCGTTCAAATCGAAGGCCGGACCGGGGCGCAGGCCCAAACGCTGCTGGAGGATGCAGGCGGTCGAGGGCATGGCCACGTCGGGGGTGGTCGTGGCGAGAATCACCGCGTCAATCTCGCCGGGGGGAATCTGGGCCTCGCGGATCGCTTTGCGCGACGCGGCAAAGGCCAGGTCGGACGGCTTCTCCGCGTCGGAGACCCAGTGCCGCTGGCGAACGCCGGTCACCTGGTAGACATACTCCTCGGAGATGCCGGGGAAGTCCGCGACCAACTCGGCGTTCGAGACAACCCGGCTGGGCAGATAGGCGCCCAGTCCAATGATCGAACATGCGGCGGCGCCCTGGCTGGGCCTTGCCATCGCCGCGACGGCCTGCGGGGCCGCTTCCGCCCCCGCGGCGGAAACGGCCGGCGGGATCCAGTCGCGCATCGCCGGGTCCGCAGTCTCGATCTCGAGCACCGGCGTCTCATAGGAGACCGTCTCGCCCGCCGGATGGGGAATCCCCACAACGCGCCCCTCGCAGGGAGCTTCGAAGTCGAAAACGGACTTGGCGCTGTCCACCTGCGCGAGCACCTGGCCTTTCGAGAACGCATCCCCCAGGCCGACGAGCCACTGGACAATCGTGGCTTCGGTTTCGGTGGCGCCCTGGGCGGGGAGATACAGTGCGATTCGATAGACGTCGGAGGCCATTCAGTGAACTCGATAGGTACCTGCCCGGAAACCGCACGCGCAACCTCCTCAGCGGGCCGCGGCGGTATGGAACCGGCAAAAAAAGGATTCGGATCGGCTCTCAGCTAATCGTCCCAGCATGTCTCCTCGATGGCCAGATCAATTTTCTCCCAGCCGGGCCGCGTCTGGCCCTCCAGTTCGGGAGCGAACGGGACCGGCAGATCGGGCGCCGACACCA
Source organism: Pirellulaceae bacterium (assembly GCA_012744395.1). Taxonomy (GTDB): domain Bacteria; phylum Planctomycetota; class Planctomycetia; order Pirellulales; family Thermoguttaceae; genus JAAYCB01. The sequence goes on along the minus strand of JAAYCB010000486.1, from coordinate 27,341 downwards.
ATCGCGGGGGGGATTTCAGTCTGTGGTGGCAACGCTGTGAAACCAGCGAAATAATCCGGTCGCCGAGCCCCTGGGTCTCGCCGCTCTCCTGGACGACCAGAAGGCGGCCGGTCTTGCGGACCGATTCAACGATCGGCGCGATCGCCAGCGGCTGGAGCACGAAGGGATTGATCACTTCGATGCTCCGCTCGGACTTGGCCGCCGCCTGGAGCGACTCATGCACCATCGCTCCCAAGGCGACGATCGTCAAGTCGTCGCCCTGGCAATAGGTCCGCGGTCTCCACACGGAGGCCAGGTCGCCATCGAAATCGATCTCGCCGCTCTTGCTCCAGTAGAGCAGCTTGTGCTCGAAGACGAGGCACGGATTGGGGTCGAAGTATCCGGCCAGAATCGCCTCGAAGGTCTCCTGGGCGGTGGCCGGGTAGAGGAGCTTCAAACCGGAAAATCGCGACCAGAGCCCCTCAAACTCTCCGGAGTGGAAAGCTCCCATCGTCACCCCGCCGCCGCAGGGCAGTCGCAACAAGAGCGGCGCCTCGTGCCCGGAACGGAAGAACCATGTCCCGCAGTTCAGTCCAACCTGGGTGCACGCTTCGGTGCCGAAATCGGCGAACTGGAACTCGTAGATCGGCCGGCTGGCGACCTGGCTGGCGCCGAGGGCGAAACCGATCCCCGCCGACTCGCAGAGCGGCATGTCGATCACGCGCTCGGCCCCGTGGCGCTCGAGCAGGCCCTTGCAGGTCTTGAACGCCGAGCCGTACACTCCGATATCCAGACCGAGCAGCACCGCCCGGGGGTCGCTCTCCAGCAGGTAATCGAGCGCCCGGTTGACGGCGTCGCCGTTCTTGACCCGGCTCGCCCGGTAGGCCTTGACCCGCGCCGGGCCGCCGCGGGCGTACGCGGTCATCGGAACGTTCGTCGGCGATGGCCGGCCAACGGCAATCGCCCGCTTCACCGCCTCCTCGATTTCGTCGTCGATCTCCGCCTCGATCGCCGCGATCTGCGACTGGCCCAGGCCGCCAATTTCGGCCGCCAGCAGGCGGGTCTTCGGCAAGGGGTCGCGCGCCTGCCAGGCCTCCAGTTGCGCCGGATCGACGTACGTCGCCTTGTCGTAGGCCGCGTGCCCCTGGAGCCGCAGCGTGTCGCACTCCAGCAGCCGAGGCATCCGGTCCTCGTCCATCGCCTCCAGCCAGTCGCAGATCGTCGAATAGACCTGCCACGGGTCGGTGCCGTCGATCGTCGCCCCCTCGATCGCGTAGCCGGCGGCGCGGTCGGAAAGGCGGCGGCAGCGGTACTGGGCGCTGGTCGGCGTCGAGAACGCGTAATGATTGTTCTCGATCAGGAAAATCACCGGCACGCGGAGGACCGAGGCCACGTTGAGCGATTCGTGGAACTCGCCGTTGCTCGTCCCTCCGTCGCCGATCACCGTCAAGCCGAACGCGGCCTGGCCGGCGCGCCGCGCGGACCAGGTGCCCCCGACAACGAGGCTCAACATCTTGCCCAGGTGGCTGATCATCGGAAACCGCCGCAGGTGGACGTTGCCGTAATGGCAGTTGCCCTCCCTGGCGTGCGTCAGGCTCTCGGCGTTTGCCAGGTACTGGCAGAAAATGTCGTAGGGCTTCGCCCCGAGGATCAAGTGCGACGCCAGGTCGCGATGCAGGACCGAAACCACATCGAGCCCAGCCCGGAGCGGCATTGCCAGGCCGACCGAGGTTGCCTCGTTGCCAATTCCGGTGGTCACCGTCCCCTTGGCATAGCCTTTCTGGAAGAGCTCGAACAAGCGTTCGTCCATCCGCCGCGAGAACCGCATCCAGCGGTACGCCACGGGGTAGAAGGCCTCCCGCTGGAGACGGTTGGGATATCGGCCGTCGGCCGCCCCCTGAACAAACGGGGGCAGGGGAGCGGCGCGGCCATCGGCAGTCGTCACCACGGAAGACCCGCGGCGCCTGCCCTGAGGCGGCCTGGCCGGACTGCGAAAATGGTGGGTATGCTGATTGGAAGCCACGTCAATACCTTGGAAAGGACAAGATGCTTCCCCAGATTGTACGTACCTTTGCAGATGGTGTCACGTCCAAACATTGACCAGCACTCCCGGGGGGACCTGGAAACCGATTCGGCGGTTGTTGCTTGGGTCGCCCGGATCGCTTGGCGGCCCCAGGACCGATCCCCATATTCTCACAGTTTCCTGTTTTAAAACAAGTTGTGCCGCACGGAAGGATATTCCCGCATGGCCCTGATTCATCTACGCGAGGTTGATCTACAGTTCGGCGGGCCGTTGCTCCTGGAGGGAGCCACCCTGGCGATCGACAGGGGCGAGCGGATCGCCCTGGTCGGGCGCAACGGCGAAGGCAAGACAACCCTGTTGCGCATACTCGACGGGCAGCTCCCCCCAGACCAGGGCGAAGTCTCCCGGGGACAGGGCGTGACCACCGCGCTGGTCGAACAGCAGGTGCCGGGCGACCTGTCCGGCTCGATCTACGACCTGGTGGCCGCCGGGCTTGCCGAGGCTGGGCGGCTTCTGGCCGAGTTTCACCACGTCAGCCGCCAGCTGGCCGACCGCGACGAGCCGGCGCTGCGAGCCCAACTCGATCGGCTCAACCACCAGCTCGATGCGGCCGGCGCCTGGAGCGTCCAGCAGCACGTCGATACCGTCCTGTCGCGAATGCAGCTCGATGCGGACGCCGCGGTCTCGACCCTCTCGGCCGGCCTCAAGCGGCGCGCGCTCCTGGCGCGCGCCCTCGTCCGCCGCCCCGACGTCTTGCTCCTCGACGAGCCGACCAACCACCTGGACATCGCCACGATCGAGTGGCTCGAGGAATTCCTGCTCAAACAGGTCGAGACACTCCTCTTCGTGACCCACGACCGCCGGTTCCTCAAACGGTTGGCCACGCGCGTGCTCGACCTCGACCGCGGCCGTTTGACCTCCTGGGCCTGCAACTACGACGCCTACGTGGCGCGGAAAGAGGCAATCCTCGCCGCCGAGGCGGCTCAGCAGGCTGAATTCGACCGCCGCCTGGCACAGGAAGAGAAGTGGATTCGCACGGGGATTCTCGCCCGCCGGACCCGCAACGAAGGCCGCGCCCGCCGGCTGATCGACATGCGCCGCCAGCGGCTCGACCGGCGGCAGCGGGCCGGCTCGGCGAGAATGCAGCTCCAGGACGCGGAACGCTCCGGACGCCTTGTCGCCGAGTTGAAAGACGTCTCCTTCACCTATGGCGACCGGCCGATTATCCGCCATCTCTCGACCTTCGTCATGCGGGGCGACCGGATCGGCATCATCGGCCCCAACGGGGCGGGCAAGACGACCCTGCTGCGGGTGATCCTCGGCCAGCTGCCACCGGCCGCGGGCGCCGTGCGCCACGGCACGCGGCTCCAGGTGGCCTACTTCGACCAGCTCCACGCCCAACTCGACCTGCAAAAGTCGGTGGTCGAGAACCTCGCCGGCGGCAGCGACTCGGTCCTCATCGAAGGCAAGAAAAAACACCTCTACGGCTACCTTCAGGATTTCCTCTTCACGCCCGACCGCGCCAACAGCCCCGTCTGGCAACTCTCCGGCGGGGAACGGAACCGGCTCCTGCTCGCCCGGCTGTTCGCCAAGCCGTCGAACGTCCTGGTGATGGACGAACCGACCAACGACCTCGACGCCGAGACGCTGGACCTGCTCGAAGAAGTCCTCCTGGAATATTCCGGGACCGTCCTCCTGGTGAGCCACGACCGCGAGTTCCTCAACAACGTCGTCACGAGCACCCTTGTCTTCGAGGGCCAGGGAGAGGTTCACGATTATGCGGGCGGGTATGATGACTGGCTCGTCCAAAGGAGCAAGACGCTGCCCGACGATCCTCCCAAGCCCGACAAGTCCAAGCCGGAAAAATGGCGGAAAAAGCCCGCGGAGCGGCGGCTGACCTACAAGGAGAAGATCGAGCTGGAAACCTTGCCGCCGCGGATCGAAGCACTCGAAACGAAGCAGCGGCGACTCCACGCTGAGATGGCCGATCCGGCGTTCTACCAGCAAGACCGCCAATCGATCGTCGCCAGAACCGCCGAACTGGAAACGGTCGACCGGCAGCTCGCGGAAGCGTACGCGCGGTGGGAGGAGCTGGAAGGCATCGGTGGCTGAAGGGGAATGCGTTGTGGTTAGATGTTACAGGCCACACAGGAGGGGTGGATTGGAAATAACGAGCCAAGCATGAAAAAACGGAATCCCGGACCCCGAACCCTCTTCCCGAACCCTTCCATGGACACACGTCCACTTCCGTGGCATAATACCGCTTGTGGGACGGATCGCCGGAGGTGGGCCGATGGCCAATCGCGACAACCATTACGAGGCGGCTTTCGAGGAGTTTCTCCGCGCCCGCGGCGTGCCCTACGTGGCCGTCGATGAAGCGCGGCGAAGCCTGATGGCGGACGGCGAATCGATCAAGAGCCTCGACTTCATTGTCGCCGCGCCGGGGCGGACGACCTGGCTGGTGGATGTCAAGGGGCGGCGTTTTCCCAGCGGAGACCAGACCTGCCACTACTGGAAGAACTGGGCGCCGCAGGAAGACCTGGTCAGCCTTGCCCAATGGGAAAGCATCTTCGGCGAGGGGTTCCAGGGCCTGCTGGTATTTGCCTACCACATTCTCGGCAACCGGGCGCCGCTGCCGGCCGAACGGTGTTTCTGCTTTCGCGATCGCCTCTACGGCTTCGTTGCGATCGGGCTCGACGACTACTCCGCCTGGGCCCGGCCGATCTCTCCGAGCTGGGATACCGTCGCCATGCCGACTGCCGAATTTCGGCGGCTGGGTCGGGCGGTGGAGACGTTTCTTACCTCGGGCTAGCCGTCCGCCGGGGCCGCTTCCCCGCGGCCCACTGCGCGTCCGCGGCGGCCGGGTGACCGCCAGCGCGTCGCGCTGCCCTGGAGCGGACCGACCGGTGTTGGCGGCCTACTGCTTCGCGACGCGCTCGCGGAGGACGGTCAACGACTGGGCATTGGCCTCTTGTTGAAATGGATTGGCGTCTGCGGCCGGCCGGCCGGCCCCCGCACCGCCGGGACCGCCGGGCTGGCGGCGCGGCAGGCCAATCGCGTCGAGTTGGGTCTGTTGCTTCTCGTCGAGGATCGCCAGAATCTCGGCGTGTTTTGCCTTGGCGTCGTCGCTCGACATGCTTTCTCCACTCTCCAGGTCGGCCAGGCAAGCGCAGAGGGTCTGTGCCTGCTGGTCGGTCAGCCTGATCGAAACCTCGCCGGTCAGCAGGGCCAGTTTTTGCACCAGCGCGGTCAGATCGCGCCGCGGGTTGGGTTCGCGCGGCCCGCCGAAGCCGCCCATGCCGCGAGGCCCCCCCTCCCCGCCACCCCGACCGGCCGGACCGCCGCCTGGGGCCTCCGCCCCAGGCCGGCTCTCCGCCGCGAGGTCCGGGGCTCCCCCGGAGATCGCCCTCGGGCCCGCTCGGACCACTTCGTGGCCGGTCAGGCGGACCAGGGCGTAGGACCCGGCAAATCCAAGTAGAATGCCCAGGACCGACGCCGCCAGCCAGACAATCACGGTCCGGCCGCTCCGCTGCGTCTGCCAGATCAGGACAGCCGCCAGCAGCGCCAGCAGCCCGAGAGCCAGCAGGTAGACGCTGATCTCATCGATTCCAAACATCGCGCACCCCGTGTTCATGCCGAAAGACACTCGATCGCGGGCGCCGAGACGGCGGGCGTCCAAAACGTGCAACCAGCGGGCATCGTAGTCGCGGCGGGGCAGGCTGTCAACGCGCCGCTCGCGCCGCGCTGCGGATTGCAGGTCGAGGCCGCCGGCCGGAGATCGCCGCGGCCACCCTTGCCGGGTGGCGGCTGTCGCGGGAATCGGCGGCCGCTTGGCGGGGCGAACAGCGGCCTCCGGGGTTCAGGTTCGCCGCGGGCGGTAGTTCGGCGAATCGCCCCGCCCGGAGCCGATCTTGCGGCCGAGCGACGCAATCCGCCCCTGGAGGCAATCCTGGCAGGCCTCCGCCGTCTCGTGGAGGCAGGCCTTGCCGGGGTAAATTTCATAGAGTTGCCGATATCCGGGCGGAGTCAGGTTGGGCATCACCACGTTGGCCCCGCGGACCAGCCCGAGCTCCCTGCCCGCCTCCCGGTTGAGCGTGGCCAGGGCCGTCGTGCTGGGGATGTTCGCCCGCGGGCAGACGAGCCGCGCAAGCGCAATCACCTTGTAGGTCATCCGTTCATTGGCGGGAACCTGCTCCTCGCCCGGCAGGACCCGCCAGTTGCCGGGGCTGCCCAATGGCGTGTCCGGGTGGACCAGATAGGGGCCGCAGCCAATCATGTCGAGGTCCAGTTCCGCGAACAGGGCGATGTCCCGCGCCAGGTCATCGTAGGTCTGGCCGGGGATGCCGATCATCACCCCGCTGCCGACTTCGTAGCCCAGGACCGCCAGGCACTTGAGGAGTTCCAGGCGGTTGGCGGGCCCGCCCGGCCGGGCGGGGTGAATCCGCGTGTAGAGCCGCTCGTTGGAGGTCTCGAAGCGGAGCAGGTAGCGATCGGCGCCGGCCTCGCGCCACGCGGCCAGCTCGGCCTGGTCGCGCTCGCCGAGGCTCAACGTCACGGCCAGCGGAGTCTCCGACTTGATCCAGTGGACCAGGTCGGCGACCCACGCGCGCGTCAGGCCCGGGTCCTCGCCCGACTGGAGCACGACCGTGCCGTAGCCCAGCGCTACGGCCTGGCGGACACAGGCGGCCGTCTCTTCGCGGGTCATCCGGTAACGGGTGACTTTGCGGTTGGGCGCCCGCAGTCCGCAATAGCCGCAGAGCCGGATGCAGTGGTTGGATATCTCGATCAAGCCGCGGAGATGCACCTCGCCGCCGACGTGCACCTGCCGCGCCTGGTCCGCCAGTTGCCAGAGAGTGGCCAGACGGGCCTCGTTCGACTCGCGGAGCCAACTCAGAATCTCGTCGTGGGTCATGCGGCAAAGGGGTTGAGGGTTGCAGGTGATTTGGCGATCTATTATACCGGCTGCGGCTCCAACGCGAGTCGCTGCGAGAACCGCCTCAACGCGCGAGACACGCCCCGCCCGTCTCGTGGGACTGCTTTGGACAGCCCATCCTGCCAGGAGTGGCAATCCAAAACCGCGGGTTGTGGCGGACTGCAAGGTTGTCATTTCTCGAAAGGGACATTTGGTGACGGGCGAGCAGATTGTGGAACGGGCTCGGAGAGCGAAGGGGGCCTTGCGGGACAACGTCCCGCGCGTTTGTCAAGACCGGTTCGGCAATTCTTGTGATCGGGCGACTGCCTGCAAGCAAGCTCTGGACCATGCGATTGGCGTGCCAATCCGGCGGCATTTTCCCGGTCCGGTTTGCCGCGAAAAACCGCCCTTTGTATTTCGCTCGGGGGCCGTTTATAATGCGGCTATCCGGCGAGGGTAGCCGGCCTTTTCATTCGGAACCGATCCCGAAGCCAGCAGGGCCTCGCGGAGGTCGCGGAATGGTATTGGCGGAAGTCGTCGGACTGGTTCTCAAGAATACTCGTCTGTTACAGGGAAGGAATCGCAGCCGTGCTCACCGTTCGACCGAAAGTAGCCGAACTGGTACTTCAGCTTTACGGGCGGCCGCTGCATCCGGAACTCTTCGAGGCCTACTCCTCGCGGGATATCAAGCGGGGCGACTACGAGGCCCGAGTGCAGATCACCGGCGCCGGTCATGTGGTCACGTGGCGCTACGCGGGGCTGACCCTGACCGAAGTCGCCACCAGCGCGCACCACCCCCTGCCGAAGCGCCGCCGCCTTCTCTCCTACCGCCTCAAGGGGCAGCGGAGCGACTACGTCGAGTGCCGCGGCGGGGTGACCTACCAGGTCAACTTCCAGCTCGAAACGCTGGAGCCGGAGATCTTCTGGACCTTCCAGGAAGAGCTCTCGCACGATTGCCAGCGGGAAGGATTGTTCTACAAGTTCGACTCCAGCGGGCGGATGGCCCTCGGAGCGGTCAGCTATATCCACGTCGAGACCCGCAGCCGCTCGATGCTCGTCCAGGCATTTCACACCTTCCCGGACGACTACGCGATCGTCAAGAGCCAATCGCTGATCGAGCTGCCGTGAGCCTCTCGCGCTCCGCCGCTTGCCGCGCCGCTGCGCGGCGAGGAATCGCCCTCGCCGCCCCGGCGAGCTGCTCGCCGCCGGATTTCACGCGGGCCGCGGCGAGCCCTTGAGCGTGAACCAGAACGTCGCTCCATGGCCGCGGCCCGCGGACTCGACCCAGACCTTGCCGCCATGGACGTCGACGATCCGCTTGACGAGGGCCAGCCCCACGCCGCTGCCCTCGCACGAAGGGTCCAACTGGTTGAACAGCCGGAAAACCCCCTCGTGGTATTCCGGTTCGATCCCCAGCCCGTTGTCGCGCACGTAGCAGAGCACCTCGCCGCCGCGCTCTTCCCCGCCGATCTCGATCCGCGGCCGCCGTTGGTCGCCGCGGTATTTGACCGCGTTCTCCAGGAGATTCTGGAATACCTCGCCAAGCCGCCGCCGGTCGCCGAAGACCTCCGGCAGGCCCGGCCGGACATCCACTTCCGCCCCCGACTTCGTAATGCTGCCCCGCAAGCTCTCGATCGCTTCGGCGGCCAGCACGTTCAGCGAAACCTCCTCGGCAGGATTGACCTGCCTCCCGATCCGCGACAGTTCGAGAATCTCGCTCAACAGCCGCCCCATCCGCTCGGCGGCCGCGTCGATCCTCTCCAGGCCCTCCTTCGCCAGGGCCATCTCCCCCTTGGCGAGGTCTTCTTCGAGCAGGCCGACATAACCGCGGATCGTGATCAGCGGGCTCTTCAAGTCGTGCGACACCGCGTAGGCGAACCGCTCCAGCTCCGCGTTCTTCGCCTCCAGATCGGCGATCAGCGTCTCGCGCTCCGCCGCGTGCCGCCGCAATTGCGTGACGTCTTCAAAGGCCACCGCCAGCCAGTCGCCGGGCAGCGCGAAGACGTTCGCGTGATAGACTCCGTCCAACTGATCGTCCCGGTAGGCGATGTCCTGGCTCCAGCAGGGTTCGCCGGCTTCGAGGGCCCTCAGCCAGGCATCCCGGATGCCCAGCCCGGCGGCGCTCGGCCAGATCTGGTCGAAGTCCTTTCCCCGCGATTCCTCCAGGCAGACTCCCGTCAACCGCTCGGCGGCGGGATTCGCGTCGGCCAGCAGGAGCCGGCCGTCGGCGGTCCGCTGGTACATGAACATGCCCGCCGGGCTGAACTTCACGATGTCTGTCGATTTTTGCAGCGATGCCTGCAACGCGCGCTCGGCCCGCTTCCGGTCGGTGATATCCAGGGCCAGAACGGTGACCGCCGCCGGCCAATCCCGATGATCGATCGGCGTCAACGAGAGCAGAACGTCGATCGGCGCGGCGTCCTTGCGGACCCAGGTGGTTTCGAAGGTCGCCGCCCCGTGGAGGCGGACCTGATCGTACATCGCCCCTCCCACCCGGTCGAATTCTTCTTGCGAGGCATAGAGCATGCGGATCGACTCTCCGACGAGCTCGCCCTGGAGATAGCCGGTCATCTCGCAGAAATACTCGTTGACGTCCTGAAAGACCCGATTCGCAACGACGCCGATGCCCGCCGGGGCGGACCGGAAGACGTTGCGGAGCCGCGCGGAGTCCGCTTGCGCTCTCCGCTCAGCCTGCCCGCGAAGCGCCAAGGCGCGCGACACGACAAGCCCGTAGCCGAGGAAGGCAACCAGCACGGCCAGGCGGAGAAAGTGATTGTGCCCGGACGACGCGCTGTCCCATCCGGCCGTCTCCGGAGCAAACCGCAGATGGAGCAGAAAATCGATCAGCCCGACGGCCATGCCGGCCAGCGTGCTCCACAGAAGAACCCGCCAGTCGATCGGCGCCGCGGCGGGCCCCGCCGCCACATCGTCAAGAAACTCCGCGGCGCGGCGCGGCGACTGCCCGTCTGCCGCCAGGTCGTCGTTCATCAACAGTCCCTCCGCTCGCGGCCGTCGCCCGGTCCTCTCCCTTCCCCCCGGGAATTATCCGCCGGCGACGCAGCCTTGGCAAATCGCGGCGGGAAGACGGAGGGAGATGGCCTCGTTCCCAAGCTCCAGCTTGGGAACCAGCCGCGGCGCTGGAACTTCACCTCGTTCCCAAGCTCCAGCTTGGGAACGCTCGCCTGGCGACTCGCCCCCCACCCTCGTTTGGCCACTTGCCGTTGCGCCCTGAACCTTGCCGGAAACACCGCCGGCCGGCTGCCCCCCTGGGGATGGCAGCCGGCCGGTGTGGCATTTCGCCGTGCCGCGGCAAAGCCGGGTCATCAACCCGGCTATTTCGCCCGGTCCAGCAGGCTCTTGGCCCTCGTGACCGTCTCGGCCCTGTTGGCCGCCTCGATCACCTTGGGCATGGCGGCGGCCACGGCCGCCTTCTCGGCGTCGACGATCTTGCCGGCGATCGACACGGCCGCCGCGCAGGCTTCCTCGCTGACGTCGCGGTCGCCAACCGCCGAGACGGCGATCGCCAGCGACGCGGCCGAAGGATAGCGGCCGAGCACCTCCATGACGAGCTTCTTCTCGTCGGCCCGGTCGGCAAGCGCCAGCGCATTGCGGCAGATCGCCATCCGCTCTTCATCGGACGGGTTCAACTGGCGGGCGATGCGGATATAGCCGCGGATCGCGCGGATTCTGTACTTGGCCTCATCCAGCTTTTTGGCCAGTTCGAGCAGGCGCGGCGCCGCCCCGGCGTCGAGCCATTCACCGAGCACGCGCGTGGCCGCATCCCGGACCGCGTCCTCCCCGCTCTCGGCCGCCGCAATCACGGCCTGCAATGCCACCGGACCGCTGACGTCGCGGAGCATCTCCAGCAGAAACACCTGGACATCGGCCGGGGCGCCCTGCAGGCAACCGGCCAACTTCTCCGCGCAGGCGTCCACGTCGGGCATGCGGATGCCGGTGTCCTTGATCGCCTGCCGGGCGGCTTCCTGCTCGGCCGCGCTGCTGGCGGCAACCAGCCGGCGGACAAGCGCGGGCAGATCGTCGAGCGCGATCGTCGTGCCCAGCGCCTTGACGGCCGCCAGGCGGATCTGCTCGTTGTCGCTTTCCGCCAGTCGCTTCAATGCGCCGCTGGCGGCCATCACCCGCCGCTCGCCGGCAATCTCGATCGCCAGGGCCAGGGCCGTCCCCTGGCTGCTGGCGACCAGGCGGGCCACGGCCGCGTCCACCTCGGCGCCCGGCATGCCGACGAGCACCATCTTGGCGGCCGCAACCACGTCGGGGTCGGCGTCGGCCGCCGCCTTCATCAGCAGGCCCACCTGGTCGGCGCCGCCCAGTTTCACCAGGGCCTCGATGGCCGCCAGCCGCAGCTCCTTGACGTTCGACGAGGCGGCTTCAACCACCTCGGCCAGCCCGCCCTTGTCGCCCCGATCGGCCATCGCCGTGATCAGCTTGGCTTGCTGGTCGGGCGGCGCCTGGCCGAGCAATTCGAGCAAGGCCTTGCCGACCGCCGCGGACTGGATCAGCCGGGCGGCTCTCAGCCCGACGCCCCGCATCGCCAGGTTGTCGGACTTGAGCTGCTCGACGAGCAGCGGAATCCCCTCCTCGCCCTGGGCGAGGATCAGGTTCTGGGCGGCCGCTTCGACGACGAACTGCGGCACGTCGGCCTTGCGGACCGTTTCCAGCATGTCGACCGCCCCGGGCCCGTCGCCCTTGGCCAGGAGCTCATCGGCGCAGGCCAGGCAGGCGTCCGCCACGTCGATCTTCAGCCGGCCCTCGGTCTTGGCCAGCTGCTGCTTGAGCTGGGCGATGGCCTCCTTGGTGGCGATCCGCCCCAAGGCGGCCGCCGCCGCCGCGGCGACCCCCTCGTCGCGCGAGCCGAGCAGCCCGGTCAATCCCTCGACCGCGTCGGCATCCTGGCGGACGCCGATCGAGTTGACCACTCCGATCAGCAGGTTGCCCTGGAGCTTCGCCAGGGCCGCGCGGAAGGCTTCGTCGACCGACGGGTCGGGAAGTGGTTCGAGGCTGTAGCGGGCGTAGTGGGCCCACTTCGGATCCTGGAGGAGCGGGGCCAGCTCGTTGACGGCATACTTCGTGCCGAAGATCGCCAGCCGCTTGAAGGCGACCGCCTTGGCGTTGTCGGTTGCGTCGGCCGATTGGATGATCGCCACGCATTTGGCCGTCTCGGCCTGCTCGTCTTGCCCGGCCTGAAGCGGCAGTTCGGAATTCTGCGCCATCGCGCGCAAGGGAACGATTGCCGCGAGCAAAGCGGCGGCAACGATCCACGACCTCTGGAATCGGAACATCATCGATCTCTCCTGGTTGGGTGTCTTGGGAAGCGGCGGCTAGCTCCGCCAAGGTTCGCGGTAGGCGCGCGACCGCATGCGATTCGCCTCGGCGTCGTTGACGAACTCGATCTTCTTCGTGTCGAGCGTCAGCTTCCGCCCCAGCTGCCAGGCGATGTAGGCCGCGTGGCAGGCGATGTGCGAGTTGGCCACGCGGTCGGCGTTCGACTGGGCGATTCCGCGTGTCTTGATGCAATTCAGGAAATCGCGGATATGGTTCGTCGCGTCCGTGCCGGCGGTCGGCACGTTCTTCAGGAACTGGCGGACCGAGGGGCTGGTCTTCATCTTGCCGCTGTCGCCCGTCTCGACCCAACCCCGGTCGCCTTCGTAGCGGGCGCTACAGGTCCCCAGGCCGAGCCAACCCGCATCCCGCATCAGCAGCTTGACGCCGTCGTCGTAGGTGCAGAGCACCTGGTTCGTTCCGTACTCCGCGGGCCCGCTGACGTTGGGATCGTAGAGGCTGGGCATCGTGTGATCCTTCTGGGCGGCCCATTGGCAGAGGTCGACCGTGTGGGAGCCCCATTCGAGGATGCCCCCGCCGTGGAAATCGAAATGGCCGCGCCAACCGCCCTGGATGTAGCGGCTGTTGAACGGCCGCCAGGGGCAGGGGCCGAGCCAGACGTCCCAGTCGACGTCCTCCTCGGACGGCTGCTCCTGGGGCTCGAGCCACTCCTGGCTCGTCGCCGGGGCGAGCGTGTTGGCGTGCACCGTGTGCAGCTTGCCGAGCCGCCCGCTGTGGCAGAGGTCCGCAGCGAGGATGAAGTTGCCGATGTTCCGCCGCTGCGTGCCCGCCTGGTAGACGACGCCGTAGCGCTTGATCGTGTCGGCCAGGGCGATGCTCTCGGCGATCGTCGTCGAGCACGGCTTCTCCGAGTAGATGTCCTTGCCGGCCTTGGCCGCCAGGATCGCCGCCATCGTGTGCCAGCGGTCGCCCGTGGCGATCAGCACGGCGTCGATGTCCGGCCGCGCGAGGAATTCGTGCGGGTTCGCGTACATCTCGCATTTCGTGTTCTTGTAGAACTTGTCGACCGCCTCCTTGACCTTCAGCCGCGAAGCCTTCTGAACGTCGCAGATCGCCACGAACTGGACGTCCGGCTCGTTGAGCATGCAGTTCAGGTCGTGCATCCCGCGGCCGCGGATGCCGAAGCCCCCGATCACGATCCGCTCGCTGGGCGCGACCACGCGGTGGTCGCCCAGGGCCGAGCCGGGAATGATCTGCGGAATCGCCAACACCGCGCCCGCCCGGGCCGCGGCGCGGAGAAACCGCCGACGCGAATACGCCGCTTGTCTCTGCGACATCGTGCATCTCCTTGTGCAATCGTCAGGATGGTGTTTTGCCTGAGGAAGGGGAAACCGCCATTATAGTGAACGGGCCGGCAAAACGCACGCCGGCCCATTCCCGGTTCAGGGCCCGGCGGGTGCGGTTGACGACACGAGCGGCAAGACGACCTTGACCCGCGTCCCCTCCCCCGCCCGGCTCTCGACGCCGACCTGCCCGCCGAGCAGCCGGGCCCGCTCGCGGATGCCCTCCAGCCCGAACCGCTCGGCGTCGACCGCGGCCGGATCGAACCCGACTCCCCAGTCCTCCACGTCCAGCTGCACCGAATCGCCGTGCTGAACCAGCGACAACCGGATTCGCGGGCTCTGGCTGTGGTGGCAAGCATTGGCGAGCGCCTCCTGGGCGATGCGGTAGATGGCGTTCTCCAGAATCGACTCCAGGCGGACGAATTGCACGTCGCTCTGGAATTCGATCTCCGGCCCGCCGGCAATCTGCTGGTCGTGCGCCAAGTGGCCCAGGGCGGCCACGACGCCAGACTCGTCGAGGATCGGCGGCCGCACGCCGCTGATCAGCCGCCGCGCTTCGAAATGCGCCTGCCGCACCATCTGCACGCCCGCATTGTAGGCGGCCCGGGCGTTCCCGGCCGAGGACCCCTTGGCCTGCTCGTAGGCCTGGAACTGGATCACCGCGGCGGCCAATTGCTGGGCCAGCCCGTCGTGGATGTCGTAGGCGATCAACTGCCGTTCGTGATCGCTGGCGCGGAGCATGTGCCAGAGCGTTCTTCGCTCCCGATCGACGGCTTCCTGGGCCCGCGTTCGCTCCGCGTTCTCTTCGCGCAACCGCTGATTCGCTTCGGCCAGTTCCGCCGTGCGGGCCGCCACGCGCCGTTCGAGCTCCCGCTCCACCTGCACGCGCTCGGAAATGTCGGCAACCAGACCCTCCAGAAATTCCACCCGCCCGCTGTCATCCGGCACGCCAACACCCCGCTCCCAGACCCACCGCTCCTCCCCCCAGGCGGTGCGGATGCGATAGACGATTTCAAACGGCCGCTGCTCGCCGATCGCCCTCTGCACGTCCTCGTAGACGTTCGACCGATCGTCCGGATGGATCAGGGCGCGCCACGAGATCGCCCGGTTCTGGAGCAGATCCGCCACGGCGTAGCCGGTCAGCCGGGCGCACCCTTGACTGACAAAGACCATCGTCCAATCGGCGTCGTTGCGGCATCGGTAGGCCATGCCGGGGAGGTTCGAAAGCAGCGTGGACAAGCGCCGCTGGCTCTCGCGGAGCGCCGCTTCGGTCCGCCGCCACTCCGCCTCGGTCTGCTCGCACCCGGCGACCCGGCGTCGCAACTCGGCCAATTCCCGCCGCAGCTCGGCCTCATCCTGCTCACTGGACATCGAATTCTCCCCCGTAGGGACAACGATCGGATTCCGCATCTGCCGGGATCGGGTTGCCCAGATTCCCGCTCGCAGGCCGCAACCGCCCCAGCCGGATTGAACAGCCGCGGCGGAATTCCACGGGAAGCCGATCGCCGAAAACCGCTGCCCTTCGCCCGCTGATCCTCGTTGCTTGTTCGACAAGCTCCACAAGCCTCGCCGGCTCGCTCTCCCTATTATCGTACAGGCCGCCTCGATCAGGGAAAACGCCCCGGCGGCGGCGAGAAAACCGCGGCCCGGCCGGCTGCCAATTTCCCCTGCCTGCGATAAGATGGACCGCAGCGCCCCGGCCGAGCCGCGCCTTCCGCCACTCCCCCCCGCCGTCGCACGCCCAAAGCCGATGAGCTCCAACCTCTACTACTGCCAGTTTGCCGGCCGCATCTTCGTCATTCAGGTGGAGAACGAAGCCGTTGAGAACACGGCCATCGCCTACGCGATCCTGAGGGAAGTCCGCGAGCTCCTGGGGCACGGCATCCGGGTGGCGATCGTCTTCGGCAAGGGCGGCCGCTGCGAGGAGCAGATGCGGGCCCAATTCAGCGCTCGCCTCCACCCCGAAACGAACCGCCTGGTGATTCCGGAAAAAGCCCTGCCGCGGCTTGTCGAGGAGCGGCGGCGAATCGTCGCCGAGCTGGCCGAGCTGTGCCGGGCCGAAAACATCCCCCACCAACTGCTCCCCGAATCCACGATCGGCGCCGAACGCCGCATCGGCCACGAGAGCACCGGGATGACCGCCACCATCGACCTGGCGGCGATCCGCCGGGTCGTTGACCGCGGCCAGCTCGCGATCATCGGATTCGGCGGCACCGACGAGCACGGGCGTTTTCTCCACGTCCCCGCCGTCTCGCTGGCGGCCGACCTGGCCGCCGGCTTGCAGGCCCAGAAGCTCCTGCTCCTGATGCCCGGCGACGGGATTCACGTGCCGGGCCGAAAGGGCGGGCGGCAGCGGCTCAGCTTCGCCGATTTCGACGAGCTCCTCTGCCTCTTGCAGCGAACCGACGTGGACGGCCGGCCGATCCTCTCCGGCACGATCCTGCCCAAGGTCCACGCCGCCCTGCGGGCCGTCGCCGGCGGCGTCGCCCAGGTCCACATCGTCTCCTACGCCCGGCTGCTGGATGAAATCCTCACCCGGACCGGCGTCGGCACGATGATCGAACGCCACCAGACCCACCAGGTCGACTACGCCCAGAGCAGCGACCTCGACGCCGTCGAGCAACTCTACCTGGAAGCCCAGCGGTTCACGACCCGCTGCGGCACCCCGTACGTCAAACCCCGCAGCCGCGCGGAACTTGAGCGCCTCCTCCCCAGCACGCTTCTGCTGGAGCACCGCGACGTGGTTATCGGCATGCTCCATGCCACCGCGGTGCCGGACGCCGAAGGCGCCCTGTTGATCGGAGGGTTCGTGATCGCCGAAAACCACCAGGATTCGCAGCACGGCCAGTTGCTGCTCTGCGAAGCCTTGAGCCGCTTCCGCGAGCAGGGCTATCGGGAGGCGGCGGCAATCACCGCGTCGGATCGGGCCAAGCGGCTCTTCGATCGCCATGGCGGCCGGCCCGAGCCGGATCGGCCCTGGCAGAAGCGGCTCCTCCAGGACGCCATCGCCCGCTACCAGCCCGAAGACCGCGGCCAGGTGAAACTCTTCCACTTCGACCTGCGGACGGGAAACGGGCGGTGACCGCCGGCCGAGGCCCTCGCCCGATCGGCAGGCATTGCCTATGATCAGGGAAGATGTCTTTCCCTCTGGCAACAAGGGTACGAACCATGGTCCATCGGCAGATCCTCATGCTTTGTATGCTCTCGGCGGCGGTCGGCGCGCTGACGGCCGTCTACGTCACGGGCGATCCCGATCCCGCCGGCCAGACGCGGGCCCAGGAAGACGCCGGTCCACCGCTCCCGCCGACCCAGCTCGTCCCCCTCTCCCCGTCGCCTCCGCCCAGCTACGAGGGCCTCACCGAGGATGAGAAAGTCAATATCCGCGTCTACGAAGCGGTCAACCGTAGTGTCGTCAACATCAGCACGCGAAGCGTTCAGAGCGACGGCTTCTTCATGTTTGCCGTCCCTTCCGAAGGGGCCGGCAGCGGGGTGGTGATCGACAAGCAAGGCCGGATTATCACCAACTTCCACGTCATCGAAGACGCCCGGCAAATCCAGGTGACCCTGTTCGACGGCAAGTCCTACGATGCCCAGGTCGTCGGCGTCGACAGCACCACCGACGTGGCCGTGCTCCAGATCGAGGCCTCGCAGGACTCCCTGTTCCCGGTCCGTTTCGGCGATTCGGCCGATCTCCTCGTGGGCCAGCGGGTCTACGCGATCGGCAACCCCTTCGGGTTGCAGCGGACCCTGAGCACCGGGATCATTTCCAGCCTCAACCGCCAACTGCCCAGCCCGCGGCGATACCGCCGCATCGACCAGATGATCCAGATCGACGCCGACATCAACCCGGGCAACTCGGGCGGCCCGCTGCTCGACACCTCCGCCCGGATGATCGGCATGAACCAGGCGATCGCCAGCAAGACGCAGGAGAGCGCCGGCATCGGGTTTGCCATCCCCATCAACACGATCGCCAGGATCGTCCCCCAGTTGATTGCCAAGGGGCGCGTCGTCCGCGCGAATATCGGCATCGAGAGCGTCTCGCAGATGGATCACGGCCTGCTGATCGTGCAGCTCACCCCCGGCGGCGCCGCCGAGCGCGCCGGGCTCCAAGGCCCGCAAATCGAGCGCCGCCGCGTCCGCCAAGGCCACTATGTCTGGGAACAGACCGTCTTGAACCGTTCCGCCGCGGACGTCATCATCGGCATCGACGGCAAGCCGATCGAAACCGTCGAGGAGTTCCTCGCGGCGGTCGAAAGCCGCCAACCGGGCGAGAAGGTGATCGTCAACGTGATCCGCGAAGACAGCCAGGTCGCCGTGCCCGTCGTGCTCGACGCCGATGAATGAGCCGCGTGGAAAGCCGGCCGCGCTGATCGCCGCGCGTCCGCCCCGGGGCGCGGCGGAACGAATCCCCTTCCGCCAGGCCTACAACATCCCCTTGAACCGCGCAAACAGGTAGCCGCTGTCGTGGGGGCCCGACGACGCCTCGGGGTGGTACTGGACGCTGAAGGCGGGCAGCGTCTTGTGGCGGATGCCCTCGATCGTCTTGTCGTTGAGGTTCACGTGGGTCACCTCCAGATCGCCGGGCAGGCTTTCGGCTTCCACCGCGAAGCCGTGGTTCTGGCAGGTGATTTCGACCCGGCTGTCCTCAAGGTTCTGGACCGGCTGATTAGCGCCGCGGTGGCCGAACTTGAGCTTGTATGTCCGCGCCCCCGCCGCCAGGCAGAGGAGTTGATGGCCCAGGCAGATGCCGAAGATCGGCTTCCTGCCAAGCAGGCCGCGGATCGTCTCCTGGGCATAGACGAGCGGCTCGGGATCCCCCGGGCCGTTGGAAAGG
This sequence comes from Pirellulaceae bacterium, assembly GCA_012744395.1. Classification (GTDB taxonomy): domain Bacteria; phylum Planctomycetota; class Planctomycetia; order Pirellulales; family Thermoguttaceae; genus JAAYCB01. Next base: position 8,949 of record JAAYCB010000486.1, on the reverse strand, counting down.
AAGACGCCGTCGGGCTCCAGGTCGAGAATCTCGCTGGCCGTCGCCGTGCCCGGCAGGATCGTCACGCGGCATCCCATGTCGAACAGGTGCCGGGCGATATTCCACTTCATTCCGTAGTCCAGGGCGACCACGTGGGCAGCGTCAGGCCCGACCGCAACGTGCGGGGCCTCGACGAGCTTCACCCAGCGATTCAAGGGCTCGTTCCAGGGGATCGCCGCTGGGGGAATCACTTCTCGCACCAGGTCGCGGCCGACGAGCCCCGGGCTGGCCTGCGCCTTGGCAACCAGCCGGCCGTCGTCCAGATCCGTCGTTGACAGAACGCCCCGCATCGCGCCCCGGATGCGCAGGCGGCGAACGAGCGCCCGCGTGTCGATCCCCTCAATGCCCACAATCCGATTGGCCGCCAGGTAGTCCCCCAGGGCGCCCGACGATCGGAAACTGCTCGCATGGCGGCTGCAATGCCGGACCACGAAGCCGGCCAGGTGGGGCCTCCAACTCTCCACGTCCTCGGCGTTCACGCCATAATTGCCGATCTCCGGATAGGTCAGGGCCACGATCTGGCCGCGGTAGCTCGGATCGGTGAGGATCTCCTGGTAGCCGGTCATCGACGTGTTGAAGCAGACCTCGCCGTCCGCCTCGCCCTCGGCGCCGAAGGCATTTCCCGTGAAGACGGTTCCATCCTCAAGCGCCAGCTTGGCTGTCTTTGCTGCGTTGATCATCGGAGAAAGGGGAGAAGCGGAGCCTTAGGGGTGGCGGGCAATCGTGCGGCAACCGCCGCGTTTCACGTTCCGATCCGCGCGGCGAGCGGCTTCTGGTCGGCGGTGGTGCTGCCCAGACAGCGGCCGATCTGGCGGACCGCTTGCCGCAGCCGCTCTTCGTTTTCCACGAGCGACATCCGCAGATGGCCCTCGCCCGCCGGGCCGAACCCCGCGCCGGGGCTCACGGCCACGTCGGCCTCCTGGAGCAGTTTCATGGCGAAATCAATCGACGACATCCGGCTCGCCCAAGCGTCGGGCATCTTGGCCCAGACGAACATCGACGCCCGCGGACGCGTGATCGGCCAACCGAGCCGTTCCAGCCCGTCGCAGAGCACGTCGCGGCGGCCCTGGTAGACGAGCGACTGCCGTTCCACGGCGGCGTCGGTGTGCCTGAGGGCCAGAATCGCGGCGATCTGGATCGGGGCAAACATACCATAGTCGTAGTACGTCTTGATTGTCGACAGGGCGCGGACCATCTCCGCGTTTCCGGCGCAGAACCCCACCCGCCAGCCGGCCATGTTGTAGCCCTTGCTCATCGTGGTGAACTCGACGCCCACCTCGATCGCTCCCGGCGTGGAGAGGAAGCTGGGCGGCTGATATCCGTCGTAGGCCACGTCGGCGTAGGCGAAATCGCTGATCACCATCAGCTCGTAGCGCTTCGCCAGCTGGACGACCTCCACGAAGAACTCCGGTTCGACCGTCGTCGCCGAGGGGTTGTGGGGAAAATTGACGATCAGGAGCTTCGGCTTGGGATAAAGGTGCTGGCAGGTGAAGGCCACATTGGAGAGGAATTTCTCGGGGTCGGCGACATCCAGAAGAATCTCGTTGCCGGCCGCCAGGGCCACCGCGTAGATGTGCGCCGGGTAGGAAGGGGCGGGCACGATCGCCGTATCGCCCGGACCCATCAGCGCCAGGCATATGTGGCTGAACCCCTCTTTGGAACCAAGGCATGCCACCACCTCGCTCTCAGGATCCAGCCGCACGCCGTAATGCTTGAAGTACTTGCTGGCCACTTCGCGGCGGAGGCTGGCCAGACCCAGGGAATGGCTGTAACCGTGATTCTTCGCATCCTGGGCGGCCTCGATCAGCTTGTCGATCACCATCGGCTCGGGGGCGTCGGAGGGGTTCCCCATCCCCAGGTCGATCACGTCGGCGCCCGCGCGACGCTTCTCATACATCAACTTGTTGATTTTCGCAAACAGGTAGGGCGGCAGGCGCAGCACCCGGTCTGCCACGGGGATCGTGAATTGCCGGTTCAGACTGATCGGTTTGGAATCGTCGCTCATCGTTTCGTCATACTATGGGGGGGCAAGTCGCATTCGGCCACACGACTCCACCCCATGCATGATGAGGGATGGAGGGGAGGCTGTAAAGCCGTGCACCCGATCGGCCATCGACCACCTGGCGGAACCGGGCGGGCCGGGCAGCGCGAGGATCACCAAGGTCCGGCAGCCAGGCCCTCCTGAATAATTACCACACGGCGCGTGGAAGGCCAGACCGGGATCGCGCCCGCCAGCGGATGGCAGGGGCCGTTGCTGCCGCTTGTGACGGCGGGGAGTTGCCCCAACGACGCGCCGCGCATCACCCCACCAGCAGGACAATCAGCCGTTTCGGCCCGTGGACGCCGAGAATCAGGATCTTCTCGATATCGGCCGTGCGGCTCGGCCCGGTGACGAACACGAACTCGCCGCGCAGACCCGGATCCGCCACCCGCGCGGCGATCTTCTCCCAGGCCGCCGGCAGGTGTTCGACCAGCTGGCTCGTCTTGGCAACCACGATGCAGACCGGCGGCAAGTAGCACATCAGGCGGTGATGCGGGGTCGCGCAGGCGATCATCGCGCTGCCCGTGTCGGCCAGCAGCGTGTCGGCCGCAATCAGCCCGGCCGGCAACTCGGCGAGTTGCTTCGGGTCGGGATCGTCCTGGCCGATGATGAACCGCTCGCCGGGCAGACCGGCCGTCAATTCCTCACAGAGCGGATGATCCGTCCGGCCGATCCGCTCGGCCCCCAATTCATCCACCACCGCGCTCAGCTTCTGCGCAGCTTGCTCGATCGTCGCCGCGCGCTGGACCTCGCCGGCAATCGCCTCCAGTTCGGCGGTGAACCGCTCGACCATCTTCTCCACCGGCGGGTTCTCGATCGGCCAGACCTCGGGGATCGGCGGCAATTGGCGCTCGGGTTCGCCCGCCAGCAACTTGCGAATGCGGGAGAGGATGGCGTTGCGGCTGCTCATGGTGGTCACTTTTGGGGGAGAGTCAATCAGTGCACCGACGGGCCGGGAGACCCGTCCTACGCGATGGATCGTACTGCGACGGGCCGCAAGACCCGTCCTACGGGGTGTTTCTGTCGGCGGGTTTCAAGTTCGCGCCGGTCGTCCGCCACCAACGGCGGAAACTGCCCTGCGGCGGAATCTCCGGCAGTTCCCGCCCGCGCGTCCATGCGCCCAGCTTGTCGGGGTGCCAGGGCAGAAACGGCGCGATGCGGATGCCCATCTTGACCACGGCCATCGCCAGCTTGTAGCGCCGCCGGCCGCGGAACATCCACGACCATGCCTGCCAGAGGAGCCGCTCGGTCCACAAGTTCATCGGCGAGCGCTCGTTGACCGCGCGGTGGCGGAGGTGGACCAACTGGTGCGGGATGTCGATCTTCACCGGGCAGACCTCGTTGCAGGCCCCGCAAAGCGAGGAGGCGAACGGCAGCTTGCCCGCCTGCTCCAGACCGACCATCTGCGGCACGATCACCGCGCCGATCGGGCCCGGATAAACCCAGCCATAGGCCCAGCCCCCCACGCGGCGATAGACCGGACAGGCGTTCAGGCACGCGCCGCAGCGGATGCAGAACAAGCTCATCCGGGCCTTCGGGTCGGCGAGGATCTTGGTCCGTCCGTTGTCGATGATCACGATGTGCAGCTTGCGGCCCGGCGTGGCGCCGTGGAACAGGTGCGTGTAGGTCGTCAGTTTCTGGCCGGTTCCACTGCGGGCGAGCACGTTCAAGAACTGCGGCAGGTAGTGGATGCTGGGGAGGACCTTCTCGATGCCCATCAAGGCCACGTGGATCGGCGGCGCGGCCGTCGACAGGCCGGCGTTGCCCTCGTTCTCGACCACGACGAACGTACCCGTGTCGGCGATGCCGAAGTTGCAGCCCGACATCCCCATGTCGGCCTTGACGAACTCTTCGCGGAGGTGGCGCCGGGCGATCGCCGTCAGTTCCCGGTGCTCGGCGGTGTAAGGTTCGCCGAGTTTATCGGCGAACAGACGGCCCACGTCCTCGGCCGACAGATGCAGGGCCGGCGTGACGATGTGCGTCGGCCGCTGGCCGGCCAGTTGCACCAGGTACTCGCCCAGGTCCGTCTCCAGGGCGCGAATCCCCGCCGAGGCGAAGGCGTGGTTCAGCTCCATCTCTTCGCTGACCATCGATTTCGCCTTGACCACCGTCTTGACGTTGTGTTCCTGGGCAATCTGGAGCACGATCCGGTTGGCCTCTTCCGCCGTCTCGGCCCAGTGGACCACGGCGCCCCGGGCGGTAATGTTCTTCTCGAACTCGACGAGCAGCTTGTCCAGGTTGCCGATCGCGTAGTCCTTGATCCCGCTGGCCGCCCTGCGCCACTCCTGGAAATAGGGGATCGCGGCGATCAGCTCCTGGTTCTGCCTGGTCGATCGCTCGGCCGCAATCCCCATCGACTGGCTGCCGGCAGGCTCGTAAAGACCCGCGTTCTCGGCTTTCAAAAACGGAGCGCCTTGAAGATGCATTTGGTCACTGCCCATCGAAAGGGTTCGGGGTTCAGAAAAAGGTTCGGGGTTCGGGGTTCAGTCTTTCATGCCACGTTCTCTCCTTCTCCTCGTTCCCAAGCTCCAGCTTGGGAACGCACATTCTACGATTGTCTCGCCGCCTCGTTCCCAACCCAGAAGTATCAACGGAACCCTGAACCGTGAACCCTCTTCCTACTCCTGCACGAGCAGCTCGGCGATGTGCATGCAGCGGATGTGCCGCGTGGCCTTGTCGCGGCGGAGCATCCCGCCGATGTGCATCAGGCAGCTGATGTCAACCGAGGTGACGACATCGGCCCCGGTCTTGACGATGTTCTCCACCTTGCTTTTTCCCATCGCGAGCGACGTGCCCGGCATCTTCACGCTGAATGTTCCGCCAAACCCGCAGCATTCCTCGATGTTGGGCAACTCCCGGTAATCGATCTCGCGGATGTTTTGCAGCAGGGCGAGCGGCTGCTGGAGGATGCCCAGTTCGCGCCGCCCGTGACAACCGCTGTGCATCGTCACCTTGTGGGGGAAACGAGCGCCCGTGTCGGTCACCCCGAGCACATTTACGAGAAACTCGGTCAGTTCGAATACCCGGCGGCCGACGCCCACGATCCGCTCATCCGGGTCGACCTGCTCGAAGAACACCCGGCACATGGCCGTGCACGAGCCGGACGGGCTGACAATCCACTTGTAGGGCTCGAATGCCTTGCAGAAATGGTGGATCACGCCCCGCGCCTCTTCCCAATAGCCCGAGTTGAACGCCGGCTGCCCGCAGCAGGTCTGCTCGTCCGGGTACGCCAGCGGAATGCCATAGCGGGTCAGCAACCGGGCCGTCGCCTCGCCGATCTGCGGGAAGAACTGGTCGATGTAGCAGGGGATGAACAGGGCGACCGTCTCGCCCGGCTCATACGTGGGATAGTCGCCCGGGCCGGAAGAACTGTGTATTGGCTGGATCATCTGGAGTCGCTCGCGCCATGGGTATTCCACTAAATCCGCCTGGAGAAAGCTGCCGTGTTCAGGCCGGGCGGAAGCCTTCTTTATACCGCCAAGCAGGCCGGGTTACCAGCAGGTTCGGCTCGCCGAGCGGGTCGAAGACGCCGCGCGATGCGGGAAAACACCGGAAAGACCGCCCCCCGCCGCCGCGAGCAGTCCGCCGGCTCTTCCTGATTCGCGGCGATCCCCGGCGGCGCAATCGGGCGGCGATCCGCCCCGCCGGAACGGCAGCGGAGGCGACCCCGCTCCGCCGCCATCCCGGCCCCCGCGCGCCTTGCGGGGTGATCGACACGCAGCCGTCATGTTAGAATGAAGCGCTGCCGGACTGGCCGGCTCGTCGCGGCCGCCGTTGCCGCCGATCCTGCACGGCGATCACTAGACACACAGCCGGATGGTTACGCGGCGGCTTGGGAACCCGGCGAGCCCCAAGCGGCATGAGAGCCCCCAATCAGCGGGCGATGCCTTATGAACCCACTCCACGGCCCGCCAACCTGCTCGCGCGACGGGGCCCGCTTGCAGACCTCTGCCCGCCGATTTCCGGTTGACTTGCGGCCCGGCGGCGAGGCGGTGCCGCGATGAACGGGCGCGTTCTGCTGGCCGCCGCGATCGGCGCCGTGTTTGCCCTCTGTTTCTGGGCGCAAGGCCAACTCGCGGAATCCAGGCCGGTCGCCTTCTCCGCCGCGCCGCCCGAGCGAATCGTCACGATGGCGCCGAGCCTTACGGAGATCGTCTTTGCCCTCGGCCTGGGCGACCGCGTTGTCGGCCGCACCGACTACTGCAAGTATCCGCCCGAGGCGATGGAAAAGCCGAGCATCGGCGGCTACCTCAATCCGAATTACGAACGCCTCGTTGGCCTGCATCCCGACCTGGTGATCCTCCTGGAGGCCGCCGGCCCCCCGATGCCGGGATTTGCCAGGCTCCAGCTGCCTGCCCTGGAAGTCTCTCACAAGGACATCGAGGGCATCGTCCAGTCGATCCCGCGGATCGGCGCCGTCTGCCGAGCCCGGCCGCGCGCCGAGGCGATCGTCGCCGACATCCACCACCGGCTCGAGCGCGTGAAGGAAAAGACGGCCGGCCGGCCGCGGCCGCGGGTGCTGGTGGCCATCGAACGCACGCTCGGCACGGGCACGCTCCAGGACGTGTACATCGCCGGACGCGACGGCCACATCGATCGCATCGTCGAGCTGGCGGGAGGTGAAAACGCCTACCGGAAGGGGCGTGCTCGGTTTCCCGTCGTCTCCCGCGAAGGGATCATCCAACTCGATCCCGGCGCGATCGTCGACCTCGTCTCGAGCGTCTCCGGCCCGCCGGCTGACGAGGCCCGCGTCCGCGCCGACTGGCAGAGCCTGCCCCACGTGGAGGCCGTCAGGCAAGGCCGCGTCTACTTGATCGCCGACGATTTCGCCACGGTCCCCGGTCCGCGGTTCGTCCAATTCGTCGAGAAACTCGCCCGCCTCCTTCACCCCGAAGTGGACTGGGAACGATGACCCGCGGAGGAGCAGACACGGTGATCGACGTCGCCCGATTCTCGTTCCGGTTCGGGTCGACCCCGGTCCTCCGAGATGTCTCGTTTTCGGTCCGTGCGGGCGAATACCTTTCGATCGTCGGGCCGAACGGGGCCGGCAAGACGACGCTGCTGAAGTGCCTCGACCGCATCTACCGCGGCGGGACCGGCCGGATCGCGATCTTCGGCCGGCCGCTGGCCCTCTATCGGCAGCGCGAACTGGCCCGCCTCTTGAGCTACGTCCCCCAGGCCGACGGCCCCCTCGTCGCCTTCACCGTCGAACAGTTCGTCCTGATGGGGCGCTACCCCTACTTGAACCCGCTCTCGTCCATCGCTCATCAAGACCGCCAGGCCGTCCGCCGGGTGATGCGGCGGACCGGGATCGAGCCGTTGGCCCACCGCACGCTCGATACGCTCAGCGGCGGCGAGCGCCAGAAGGTCTACATCGCCGCCGCCCTGGCCCAGGGCGCCGAGGTCCTCTTGCTCGATGAACCGACCACCTTCCTCGACTACCGCCACCAGGCCGAGATTCGCGACCTGCTCGGGGAAGTCAACCGGCAGTCGGCGGTCACGATCGTGGCCGTGACCCACGACGTGAACCGGGCGGCGCTCGACAGCGATCGGATCATCGCCCTCAGCGCAGGGTCGGTCGTCTTCGACGGCACACCCGCCCAGATCATGCGGCCCCAGACGCTCCAGCGGATCTATGGCACCCCCTTCCTCCTGGTCGATCACCCCGAGGGAGACGTGCCGATGATTGCCCCGGCGCGGCCCCGCGCCCGGCAATCGCAACCGCCCGGCGAATCGGCCCCGGACCGCCAGCGCGGCCCGTCCGAGGAGGAGAACCGATGAAGGCCGAGGCGGTTCTTGTGCTGCTGGCGGTCCTGGCAATCGCCAGCCTCTGCGGGGCGCCGCTGGTGGGGATCGAGAGAACCCCGCTGGGAGCACTCTGGGGCGACGCCACGGCGGGCGAGCTGGACATTCTCTGGACGCTGCGGATGCCGCGCGTGGCGGTGGCGTTTCTCGCCGGCGCCGGCCTGGCCGTGGCCGGGATGGCGTTTCAAGCGGTGTTCCGCAATCCGCTGGCCACGCCCTTCACGCTCGGCGTCTCCAGCGGCGCATCGCTGGGGGCGGCGATCGCGATCCACCTCGGCCTGGCCTTCTCGGTGCTGCGGATCCCCGGCGAGTCGTGGTTCGCCTTTGCCGGCTCGCTGGTCACGGTCGCCGTGGTCTACGGGCTCGCCCGGGCCGCCCGCGGCGGCTCCAACATCACGATGCTCCTGGCCGGCGTGGCCGTGAGCTTCTTCTTCTCCAGCATGATCCTGTTTCTGCAATACATCAGCGATCTGACGCGGACCTTCCGCATGGTTCGCTGGGTGATGGGCGGCCTGGACAGCGTGGTCGGCCTGGACAGCGTGCTGACCATGCTCCCCTTCGTCTTCGCCGGCTCCGCCGTGGTGCTCTACCTCCGCCACGAACTGAACCTGATCGCCACCGGCGAAGAGTTGGCAGCAGCGCGGGGCGTCGAGGTCGATCGCGTCAAGCTTGTCCTGTTCGCCGCCTGTTCCGTGATGGTCGGCGCGATCGTCTCCGTCTGCGGGCCGATCGGATTCGTCGGCCTGATGGCCCCGCACATCTGCCGCCTGCTGGTCGGTCCCGACCACCGCGTTCTCGGCCCAGCGACGATCCTCTTCGGCGGGGCCTTCCTCGTGCTCTGCGACACGGCCGCCCGGATGATCATCGCCCCCACCGAGTTGCCGGTCGGCATCCTCACCGCCCTGCTCGGCGGCCCGTTCTTCGTCTGGCTCCTGCTGACCCGCTCCGGCCGGGAGGAAGCCGGCCCGCGCTGAAGACACGCCCGCAGGGCGGAAGCCCGCACGGCGGAAGCCCGCCTCCGCCTCGCGATCGCTACTTGGCCGGTCTGTATTTGGGCGCTTCGG
>JAAYCB010000058.1 GCA_012744395.1 Pirellulaceae bacterium | reverse complement strand
CGCCCATCGGCCGCGTGGCTCCACAAGAGCCGGCCGTCAACCGGCGGCTCGCTGCGCGCGGCAAAGTGCAATCTGACTTCACGGCCGCCGAAGAAGGTCGACCAGTGCTCGCGGCACGCGAGCACGGCGGCCGGCTCGGCGCAAGCCGCGGGCCACGCCGCAAGCGCTGCGATCACCGCCGTGGCTGCCGCTCCCGCGATTCGAGCTGCGTGGACAGGACCCATCGCCTAAGTCTCCTTGTCAAGCCGGGCGACCGTCTGGAAAACCTCGTACTCCACGCCATTCCGCTCCACCCGGCAGACCGCAAGCGGCTCGCCGCATTTCTGAACGCTGCTGAAATCCCAAGCCAGAGCCAACCCGGGAAACGAAAGGCTGGAGTCGACAGCGACCATCTCCTCGTCGACCGGGTATGCCCAGAACCGCAGCTCGATGCCTTCGGGCAGACCGGCCGATTCGGCAGAAAGCCGAATCACCCGCTCCTGCCGGGCGACAACATCGACGGTCCAGACGGGCACTGCCTGCGGCTGTCGCGGATCGCGCCGAACGACGACGATCTGGGCCGCCAGCGGCACGCACGACTCGGCGGCATCCGTGGCTGGCTGGCTTTGCACTTCCAGCAACACCCGGCCTCCCGTCTCCGCGATCCATTGCAGGCGATGGTCAAATACCCGCTCCATCTCGCGGATCAGACGGCCCTTTTCCCCAAGCTCTCTGCCGTCGAGCCACGCAGACCGAGGAGGCAATTTCCTCGCCTGCCGGGCTGGAACATCGCTTTTCCCATTGCCGTCGATGAGCAGCCAGCAGGCCACGGCGGCCACAATGGCCGCAGCGCCGATCGAGAACCAGGCCAGGGCGTTGCTTGCCAGGCGGTGTCGATCTGAGACGGCGGGCGACGGACAAGCCGCTCCCAGGTTGCCCCGCGACGCCTCCTCGGCAACCGCGGCAAGAATCCGCTGTTCGAGAGCGTCGAGGTCCTGTGCCGCTTGGCGCCGCTCGGCCCAGCCGCGAAGTAGAGCATCGAGCTTGTCGGCAGGCTGTTGCTGGTTCATGGCGACAGATAGTCCTCCAGTCGGCGGAGAAGCAGCTTGCGGGCCTTGTGGATTCGCCAGTACATCGTGGCGATCGTGCAGCCCTCAATCTCCGCCGCTTCCGCCGCCTTGAGGCCGTGAATCGAGGTCAACACGATGGCGGCTCTCAGTTTCGGCGAGAGTTCAGACAGTGCCGCGCGGACCTGGCCGTCCAATTCCGCGCGCAGCATCCGCCCGTCGGGCGACGTTCCCGCCGTGTCAAACTCGTGCAGGCCGCCGTGGTACTCCACCGGTGACCTGGCACGGCGTTTTTGATGGCTGTAGGCCGTGTTCAGGGCCACCCGATACAACCAGGTGCCGAATTGCGAGTCCCCGCGAAAGCTGTCCAGCCGCCGGAACGCCCGCAGAAAGGTTTCCTGGGTCACGTCCTCGGCCGCCGAGGGCTCCAGCACGATTTGAGAGACCAGCGAACTGACCTTCGGCAGGTGCCGCCGGGCCAACTCCTCCAGGAGACTCGTTTCGCCGGACCGCTGGTAGGCGGCAGCGAGTTGCTCGTCACTGGGCGACGGGGCTCGGAGTGTTTCGCCAGTCGTCTGCACGATTTCAGGCATCACCGGAGGCGCTGTGTTCAGCCCGCGGCGGCAGGGCCGGAAGGGCGTCGTCTAACATATTTAGACACTCGCAGCCCGGAATTCTTGGTCGCATTTTTGCTTACCCAAACGGGGGCCGATCGGTTGGCTAAATAAACCAGGGCGAGCCCGCGCGGCGATCTTTCAGCCCGTGGCAGCAGTGCCGGGCGCCCGCAGTCTACCATATCAGATGCTCACCGCACCGGAGGCTTGATCATTTGGAGGCACTGAATCATCCACTCCGCGGGATCGGCCAAAGTGTCCAGTCCGAGCAACCGCTGCTCGCCTTGGGGGGTGGCATTGGCGGCCCGCCATAACACGCCTTGACACTGCGGCGGTTCGCTCTCGATCGTCGCGCCCACGGCCCCGCAATCGCAGTCCCTGCCGCAGATGTCGGCGTTATCCAAGCATCGAGCCACGTATGGACGAAGACTGCCTCCCTTTCTCGGGGGAGCCGTGGTGACATCCAGAACCACCTTGATCGCTACTCCTTCTTTTGTTGTTTTCTGCACAGCCAGTGAACATGCGGTGCTGGCTCAGCGGACGGAAACGGTCGCTTCTTCCAGCCATGTTGCCGTTGCGCTGCGAGAATTGGATATCCAGGACCCGTTGGGAAGTTTCCATGGCACAGGGAACAGATGGCGTCGAAAAGAGAGTCGGAGTTGCCTTCGAGGATGTCGAGGTACGCGGTCACATTATCGATAGCCTGATTCTCCCGAAGATTCTCGACTGCATCTGCGCCGGTGGCGGGGGTTTCCGGATCAAGGATATCTCCATCGGCCAGACGCACTCCGACTCGAGCTATGCACTGGTGGAGATTCGCGCGCCCGACGAGACACTTGCCCGGATCCTCACACAGATCGCCGACCACGGAGCGATGCCGCTAGCCACGGGCGACTGCCAGACTGTAGCCGCCGAGCAGGATGGTGTTTTCCCGGAAGGATTCTACAGCACGACCAACCAGCGGACGGAGGTACGCCTGGCGGGAAGCTGGATTCCCGTTGACGGCCAGGAGATGGATTGCGGGATCGTCGTGGAGCCGCGAGTGAAATCTGCCCGTTGCGTGCCGGTGTGCGACGTTCGCATTTGTGCTTCATGATCGCCACGGCGCTCCACTCGATTGCCGTTGGGAACCTGCTGCCCGCATGGGTCAGAGTCGTCTGCGTCGACATCAATCCTTCCACTGCGATCAAGCTCAACGACCGCGGTTCG
>JAAYCB010000485.1 GCA_012744395.1 Pirellulaceae bacterium | reverse complement strand
GCGCGGATTGCCAGGCCGACGCAATTGCGGCAAGCGTGAAGAAGGCCAGCAACATCTCCTGGATGTAGTAGCGCGAATAGAAGACCATGGCGGGCGAAACGGCCAACAGCAGCGCCGCCGCCAACGCGCCTGAGCGCCCGAGGCCGCCGGACAGCAAAGGCACGAGCAAGACCAGGCCCGCGCCGAACACGGCGGGCACGATTCGATAATCGAACTCGGAGGTGGCGGCGAATTGCGAAATCCCCCGCAGCCTCAGGGAAGCCGCAGCGATCCAGTAGAGGCTCGGCCCGTGGTGCTCCCGCGGATCGTAGCGGTAGTGGCCGGTTTCCAGGAGCAGGCCGGTGCGAACCGCCTGATTCCCCTCGTCAGCGTGCATCGGCCGCGCGCCGAGGCGCGGGGCGCGGAACGCCAGGGCGCCGATCGCAATCGCCAGCAGGGCCGCTCCGCAGACGCAGCCCCCGGAGAGGCCGGCTAGCGCGCGGCCGGCGGACTTGCACCGCGCTGGGGGCTGGCGTGCCACGGCGGCCGGATTCATCGGGCGGCCTTGCCATAGACCTCGACTTCGACGTAATGGTTCAGGTCGTTTGAGGTGTTGCCCCGGGAGTAGAGGCGGACGTAGCGGCCGCGCGCCGGGCGGCCTTCGGCGTCGCGGACATCGGCGAGCTTCCCGCGAAAGTCGTCGATATACTCCAGGTGCTTGCCCAGCCCCAGTCCGGAAGAATTGTCGAAATCGTTGTTGAACACCGTGCTGACGTTTTCGATGAAATCGGGGTCATCCGCCAACTGGATGACAACGTCGTGGTAGACGCGGCCTTCCAGGTGGTAGTGCCAGAGGGCGATCGCGGAGACCTCGGCGGGCGATTGGAGGTCGATCTGCACCCATTGCCGGTTGGGCCCGAGCTCGACGAAGCTTCCATCGGCGCCGGACTTGTCGCCGTCGGTGGCCATCGCCAATTCGCCGACGATCGGCTGCATGTCGCTCGAGGTTACCGGCTTGCCGAGCGCCAGGTTGGTGGTGCCCGGCGGCACATAGAACGGCGGCCTCGGCTTCTGGTCGTACTTCTCGAGCGTGGCGGCGGGCTGGATGTTCTTGGGAGTGCCCTGGAAGAGCGGCTGGGGGAGTTTGATCTCCAGGGCAACGCGGTCCTGGCCGCGCCCCGGGCGAGCGCTGCGGGGTTCGGCGGCCGGCAGGCCGCCGGCCAGCAGCAACGAGGCCGAGGTGAAGATCGCCAAGGCGATCCGAGCAGGAATTCTGTTCGTCATGTCTCAAGACTCCTCAACAGGCGATCGATCAGGCCGGCGCCGAGAGCGCGTGCGGGCGGCGGCGGAGGAGCCGGTCCGCCTCTGGGGTGTGAACGGTTGCGGCGCCTGCCATCGTACCGGCAACCAGCAGGCTCCGCCAGTCGTCTCCGGTTCGGCCGCGGCGATCGGCGGGCGATCCGTCGCCTGACGACGGTTGACGCGGTGCTTGGCGAACGGTTAGGGTGATTTGGTGCGATCGAGGCCTGGCGGTTGCCTGGCCGGGCGGCGCGGGCGATGCGGGCGATGCGGGGGGCGCGTGTCTCCGTTTCGCGGCATGTCGGCCTCTGATCGGAGGAGTCGCGATGGTCGGCCGCGACCGGTGAACAATCCATCAACAATCCATCAGCGAGACGATTGAGGTGCATCACGATGAGCGAGGCAAGAACCGCAGGCGTGGGCAACGGGGCGAGGATCGCCGGCTTGGCCGGAGTTGCCGTCCTGCTGGCGGCGCGGCTGGCGGCGGCCGCCGAGACGCCGCCGCCAGCGGCGTCGGAGAGCAAGTTCGCCTGGCCGCGGGCGGATCAGGTTGTCCTCGACGGGGTCTGGGACCTGGCATGGTCCGATCCGGCTGAAACGCCCGACGCGCTGCCCGAGGTCGACAAGCTGGACTGGTTTCAGGCCGCCGTGCCGTGCGAGGTCCACTGGGCGTTGCACCGGGCGGGCAAGGCGCCGAACCCCTACGTCGGGCT
>JAAYCB010000484.1 GCA_012744395.1 Pirellulaceae bacterium | reverse complement strand
GCTGATGGCTGATGGCTGATGGCTGATGGCTTCGCGATCAAAGCATGTCATAGTCGTACGGTTTGCGCATCGGGCGAGCGAGGTACCGGTTGGCTTCTTCATCGGCAAGGAATTGTTCCTTGGCCGGGTCCCAGGCGAGCTTGCGGCCGAGGCGGATGGCGATCGCGCCGAGGTGGCAGAGGCTGGCCGAACGGTGGCCGGTCTCGGCGGGACAGATCGTCGGCTGGCGCGTTTTCACGCCGTCGACGAAGTTGCCCATGTGGTCGCTGCTCTCGTAAACGAGCGGCGCGGCTTCGGGCAGCTCCTGTTCGATGATCGCCGGGTCGCTGGCCCGGATCACGCCCCGCGTGACCCAAATCCAGCCGTCCTCGCCGATGAACTTGATGCCGTGCTGCTGGCCGCCGCGGTCCTTGACGCCGCCGTGCCACTCGCTGGCCGTGGTGCTGCGGCACTCCTGGACCACTCCGTCGTCATACGTATAGGTCACCTCGTACTCGCTGGCCGCGGTGTATCCGCCGGGGATCATCTCGACGAGCGGCTTGCCCTCGACGCTCACCGGGCCGGAGCCGTCGCGATCGAGAGCCCAGAGGACGATGTCGTTGTGGTGCGCGCCCCAATCGGTCATCGTTCCGCCGGAGTATTCCCACCAGTAGCGGAAGCTGAAATGGGTCCGCTCCTTGACGTAGGGGACCTTGGGGGTCTGCCCGAGCCAGAAGTCGTAGTCGAACCCCGCCGGCGCCGGCCCCTCCTGAAACGGCCCTCCCCGCAGACCGGCGGGGAGCCAGACCTGGGCCTTCTGGATCTTGCCGATGCGGCCGTTGCGGACCAGGTTGACGGCGAGGCGGAACTCGCGGCTGCTCCGCTGCTGGGTGCCGGTTTGCAGCATGCGGCCGGTCTGCCGCTGGACCGCGACGAGCCGCCGGCCTTCGTCGATGGTCAGCGTCAACGGCTTCTCGCAATAGACGTCCTTGCCGGCCTTCATCGCCCCCATCGATACCAGCGCGTGCCAGTGGTCGACCGTGCCGCAGATCACCGCGTCGACGTCCTTCCGCTCGAGCAGCTTGCGGAAGTCGGCGTAGCCCCGGGCGCCGGGGAAATCCTTCTCGGCGGCGGCGAGGTGGTTGGCGTCGACGTCGCAGAGGGCGACGACCCGGCCGAACCGCCTGGCGTTCCGGGCATCGCCCCGGCCCATCCCTCCGCAGCCGACCAGTGCGAAGCCGACCTGCGCGCTGGGCGGGGCCGGCTCGGCCGCCTGCGGCGCGATCGCATGGCAGCGTTCGAGGAACCAGGCGGGCAGGCTTGCGGCCGCCGCTGCTCCGGCGCTCTGCAGGAAACGGCGGCGGGACGGACGAGCGGGCCGACCGGTCATGGCATGGACCCTCCGAGGTTGGCAAAATACGGTCTCTCGCATGGCAATCGCTGAGTCAGCCGGTTATTGTACGGAACGAGCCGTTGGCGATGCAACGGACGCGGGAAAGGTCCCAGGTCCCAGGTCCCAGGTCCCAGATCCGAGGTGACCAGGCTCCGCCGTTTTCCTGGTTCCCCAGCTCCGGCTGGGGAACCTGTTGAACCCCCACGCCTGTAACCTGCAACCTTGCCGAGCGCCAGGAAACAACGATGGCCAGTCGTTACGTAGTCGAGCCTGATGTCGCAGCGGGCCCGATCCGCGCCACACCCCACCGCGGGCGGTGGGTTGCGGCCCCCATCGCTGCGGCGTACGATGTGCGCTTGCTGCACAACTTGTCCCGAGGCGGAGCCGGCGCGGGCCGATTCTCCGCGTAACCATTCAGATTGGGGAGGTATCGTGATGGTCAGCAAGGTGCAACGCGTGGATGTCTGGGCGGCAACCATCGAGGATCAGCCGGGGGGGCTGGCCGCGAAGCTCGCGCCGCTTGCCGAAGCCGGCGCCGATCTGGAATTCGCCATCGCCCGGCGCGCCCCCGACAAGCCCGGCACGGGCGTGATCTTCATCACCCCGATCAAGGGTGTGAAGCAGAGGAAGGCCGCCGCCAACGCCGGCTTCCACGTCGCCGAAGGTCTCCACTCGGTGCGGATCGAGGGCGACAACGAGCCCGGCCTGGGGCACAAGGTGACGACGACCCTGGGCGAGGCGGGCATCAACCTCCGCGGGCTGTCCGCCGCCGTGATCGGCGAGCGGTTCATCATGCACCTGGCCCTGGACACCGATGAAGACGCCAAGAAAGCGATGACGCTGTTGAAAAAGAAACGCTGCTGAGCGGCGCGGTCGAGCGGCGACCGCGCAGCGGCGACCTCAAAACCGGCAGCGAGCCCCGTCTCGCGACTCAAGGACGGTTGCCAGATGGCGTGATCCGCCTGGGGGTCGCGAAAGCCGGGTTTTTCGAGACTTCAGTATGGGGCAAGTGCGAAACGGCGAAAACGCGAAATCAGCGAGGATGAAGAGGCAGCCTGCCACAAAACGCGCGCGATTCGGTTGCCGCTTCTTTTTCCCGGTTTCGCTTTTTCGCGGTCGATTGCCCAATGCTAGACGCAAGAAGATTCGATATCGATCCGACCGTGTTGTGTTGTCCCTCCGCCTCAAGGAGATCGAGGAAAAAGATGACTGGCGTCACGCGAAGAAGGTTCCTGCGAGCGTCGTTGGCGAGTGGATTGGCGTTTGCGCTGCCGGGCCGCGGGATTGCCGCGGCGCCGCTGTCCAAGCCCCGAGGCGCCAACGGCGACGTTCGGGTCGCCATGATTGGACTCGGCGAGGTCGGCGGTCCCGGCGTCGGCGCTCGCGGGCGGCAGCTTATCGATCAACTGAGAAAGGTCCCCAACGTCAGGATTGTCGCTCTCTGCGACGTCGACGAGCGGCTCCTCGGTCGCGAAGCGGAGCGGTTTTCCGCCTGGCGGGAGGGCGTCAGGCGATACGCCGACATGCGCGACGTGTTTGACGCGCCGGATATCGATGCCGTCTTCGTGGCCACGCCGAACCATTGGCACGCCTTGGCCACGATCTGGGCCTGCCAGGCCGGGAAGGACGTGTTCGTCGAAAAACCGGCCGCCCACAACATCTGGGAAGGCCGGCAAATGGTGGCGGCCGCGCGGAAGTACGAGCGGATTGTCCAGGTCGGCACGCAGGCCCGCTCTTCCGACGCGTCGCGGCAAGCCGCCGAGTTCCTGCAAACCGGGCAACTGGGCAAGATTCTTTACGCTCAGGTCATCGTTTACCGGCGGCGGGAGGGGATCGGCAAGACGGCGGGCCCGCAAAAACCGCCGGCGTCGGTCGACTACAACTTGTGGCTCGGCCCGGCGCCGGACGCGCCGCCGCTGCGCTCCGTTTTTCATTACGACTGGCACTGGTTCTGGGACACCGGAAACGGCGAGATCGGCAATAACGGAGTCCACTACCTCGATCGCTGCCGATGGCTGATCGGCCAGAACGGGCTGCCGCGGCGGGCAATCAGCCTGGGCGGCCGATTCGCCTTCAACGACGACGGCCAGACTCCCAACACCCAGATCGCCCTGCTGGACTACGCGCCCGCTCCAATCGTCTGTGAAGTCCGCGGCCTGCCGGTCCGCCCCGGTTCCAGGAAGATGGACACGGTCCGCGAGCTTGCCATGGGGGTCATTGTCCAATGCGAAGGCGGCTACTACCTGGGCGGCTCCGCATCGAGCGCCGTCTATGACCGCGGCGATCGGCGGATCAAGGAGTTCACGGACCGGCTCGATCCCGACGAACAGGCAAGCGCGCATCCGGCGAATTTCATCGAGGCGGTGCGCAGCCGGGACCCCAGCCACCTCAACTGCGAGGTTCTCGAAGGGCATCGCTCGGCCGCACTCTGCCACATGGCCAATATCTCCTACCGGCTGGGCAGAGCGTCGCAGCCGGACGCCGCGACTGGTGCGGCCAAGAACAGCCCGCAGTGGTCGGACGCCTGCGAACGTTTCGCCGAACACCTCGCGGCCAACGGGATCGATCTGGCGAAGACGCCCGCAACACTCGGGCCCTGGGTGACGATCAGCCCGGACTCGGAGGAGTTCGTGGGCGAGTCTGCCGCGGAAGCACGCGCGCTTTGCCGGCGCAAGGATCGCGAGCCGTTTGTCGTGCCGGAGACCGTCTGACTCTTCGAGGCCGTGATGGCGGCTCCTGGCCGGACGCACGCGACGGGCGGCCGGCTTCCTGCCGGCCCAAACATAGATCGGCGATCGGCCATCCGGCCACGATCACCACGCCCACCACGACTTGTGCGTTCCGCGGCTTGCCGTCGCGGTTGTAGCCATATTTGGCCAGCGCCGCGCCCCATCAAGCAGGACTCCGCAGTCCCAGTTGGCCAAAGAAATGCCGAGCCACCAGTAGCGGCCGCCAGGTATTGGCGTCCAGGACTTCGATCGGGCCTTCCTGCCCGAGTTGGCAAGCCAGTCACCTTTGGTCCTCTTCCGCACGGAGAAACCGGTTGAGCAATCGCACGACAGCTTCGAGCGTATCCCGTCGTCCCAGATTGGAGATCACCTTCTGCTCGACCTGGCCGACGTGGTGCTCGATTCGCCGGTTTTCAGCACATCGCTGACCGGTTTCGACGCCCTCTCGGCGGGAAAGCCGATCGTGACGATTCCGGGAGAGCAGATGGCCGATCGCTACGCGCTTGGGCTTTACCGTCTCATGGGCGTTGGGGACTGGATTGCGGCAAGTGCCACAGAGTACGTCGCTCTGGCCGTGCGTTTGGGCAGGGAGAGCGATTTCCGCGAGTCAATCGGTGAGTGGATTCGCAAACGTTGTTCGCGCCTCTACGAGAACCGCTCGGCGGTGCGGGAGTACGAGGATTTTTTCGGTCGTGTCGTACGGCAGGGGCAAGCGGTACGCCCCGCCGGTTGATTTTTCCAATTCAGTTCAACGGCTTACGTCAAGGCAATCCGATCGACATCGTTGTTGAATGTCGTTTCACGCTTCGCAAGGAGGACATCTCGTGGCAACGGCAAATCGATTGCAGCGTCTTCTCGGCAGGACCACATCGGCATTCGG
>JAAYCB010000483.1 GCA_012744395.1 Pirellulaceae bacterium | reverse complement strand
GCCGATCCGTTCGCCGCCGATCCGTTCGCGCCTCCTGCCGCGGCCGCCTTGCCGCCGGCGGACCCCTGGTCCGCGCCGACCCCCACGAGCGACGAAGACGGCTACTGGAACCCCGCCGTGATCACCGACGAGTCCGGCCGAGCGACCGTCACGCTCGAGGCGCCGAGGCGGGAGACCACCTGGCAGATCCGGGCAACGGGGATCACCGCCGACACGCTCGTCGGCGAAACGAGCCGATCGCTGGTCGCCAAGAAGGGACTGTCCGCCGAACTCCGGCTGCCGCTGGGCTTTGTCGAAGGCGACAAGGCCGAGATCCCCGTCTCGGTCCATCAAACACGGCCCGACGGTGGTCCGATCGACGTTGTGCTGAAGACGACCATTCTGGGCCGGTCGGTTGAAGAAGCGAAGACGATTCAGGCCGCCAAGAGCGGCAGCGCTGAACTGGTATTCCAGCGGGAGTTCCTCCGCCCCGAGCCCGCCGAGGCGGCCGGATCGGCAGGGTCTGATCCCGACGTGCGGATCGAGTTTGAATTGACGGCCGTCACGGAGGGCGACCGCGTAACCGTGCGGCGCGTCGTTCCGCTCTTGCCCTTCGGCGCGGCCGTGCATGCCATCCGCTCCGGCCTGGCGACGGCGGATGCGGCTGCCCTGGTCGAGCCGCCCGAGGCAGCGCCGATCCGCTCGCCGAGCCTGCAAATCCTCGTCAGTCCCACCGTCGAGCGCTGCCTGCTCGACTCCGTTCTAGGCCGTCCGCCCTCCTGCCAGATCGAGACGGCGCGGATCACCGCCGACGTGGAGATCGCCGCCGCCGACCTGATGGCTTCGCTTGCTTTGCGGCGTCTCTTGACGAAGGCAGAAGCCGCGGACGGGCTCGCGATGCGCGAACTGGACGACCGCGTGCGGTCGGCGATTGGCCTATTCGTGTTGTCTCAGTCGGACGACGGCGGCTGGGGTTGGACCTGGCACAGCGCCCGATCGCAGCTTTTCGCAACCTCCCAGGCTATTTGGGCGTTGAGTCTTGCCAAGGCCGCCGCCTATCCCCTGCCCCCAAGCACGCTGCCAAAAGCCCTGGAATACTTGCGCGAACAACTCGCGGCCGCGGGGACCAACGACGACGCCAAGGCGGTCATCCTGCACGCCATGGCGCTGGCCGGCCAGGGCGATTTCAACCTCGCCAATCGCTTGCAGCGGATCCGCGGCGAGCTTTCCACGCGGTCGCTGCTCTACCTGGCCCTGGCGTTTGCGGCGATGGACCGCGCCGGACCGGCCGGCGAACTGCTCGACGTGGCCGCCCAGCGCGATCTCCAGGCGGACAGCGCGCCCCTGGCGGAGCTTGAAGCGCTCCGCGCACTGGCCGCCGAACAGGTGCGGCCCGGTTCGGCCAAGACTGCGGTCGACTGGCTGCTCGCCCACCGCAGCGGGCATCGCTGGTCGCCCGAGAGGGCGACGGGCCCCGCCGTGCAGGCGCTTTGCGGCTGGTTCGCCGACCGGCCGTTCGACGCCGGACCCTGTCGGCTGGAAATCTTCGTCAACGGCACGGCGGTGAAAACGCTTGAAATCGACGCGTCGTCCGCAACGCGAATCGTCGATGTCCCGGCTTCGCTGCTGGTTTCGGGTCCGCAGCAGGTTCGCTTCGCGATCACCGGCAAGGGGCGTTTTGCTTATGAGTGCATTCTCGGCGGCTTAGTGCCGGGCAACCGGCTCCAGAACACGACCGCCGCCTGGCGGGTCGAGCGGACCTATGAGCCAGCCCCGCTCGAAGTGGATGGCCGGGAGATCGCGCCCGGCTTCTCGATCGTCGCCGGCGCGCACCAGAGTTTCCGCAACTCGGTGGAGCAACTGCCCGCCGGGCGCAGGGCGGTTGTGCGGGTGACCCTCGAGCGGCTGGCTGGCAACCCGCCCGCGGCGGATCCGCTCGAGTACCTGGTGGTCAAGGAGCCCATTCCCAGCGGCGCCGAGGTGATCGAACCATCGGTGAGCGGTTCGTTCGAAAGCTTTCAGATCGTGCCGGGAGGGATCGTCTTCCACCTTGGCAGCCCGCAATCGCTGGGCACAATCGAGTACCAACTCTACGGGGCCGTGCCGGGCGAGTACCGCGCCGCCCCCACCGTGGTCTTAAACGCCTACCGCCCCGAGCAGCGGGCGGTCGCTTCCGCCAGGCAGCTGGCCGTGCTCGCCGCCGGAGAGCAGAGCCAAGACCCCTATCGGCTTACGCCCGACGAATTGCTCGCCCTGGGCAGCATCGCTTTCGGGAAGGGCGACTTCCGGCCGGCCTCGAAGCACCTCGGCGCGCTGGTTTCAGACTGGACACTCCCGCCGGATGTCTACCAGCGCGTGATCCTGATGTTGCTCGACGCGCATCTGGAGTTGGGGCCGCCGGAAGAGATCGTCCGCTTTTTCGAGCTCCTTATCGAGCGCTGGCCCGACCAGGAAATCTCCTTCGAAGAGGCCCTCAAGATCGGCGCCGCCTACGAAGCGATCGGCGAATTCGAGCGGAGCTACATCGCCTACCGGGCGGCCGTCGAGGGGAGCTTCCTCCGCGAGTCGAGCGCTGCCGGATTCCTCCGCGCCCGGGGGGAATTCTTGCGGAGCGTCGAATTCATGGAGCGGCTGCTCCAGGAGTATCCGGCGGAGCCCTACGCGGCGGCCGCGGCCTGTTCCTTGGCCCAGCAGGTGCATGCCGCGGCGCCGCGGGCGGCTGAAATCGACGACCTGCGCAAGAGGCAGGTCAACCGGGTCGATCTGACCCGCCGCGCGGCCCGCATGCTGGACGATTTCCTTACCGTGTTTCCTGAAGACCCGGCCGCCGATCGGGCGGCATTCGCGCGGGCCAACGCGCTGCTCGAACTACAGGCGTACGGCGAAGCGGTCGCCGCGTGCGATCGCTATGCCCGACGGTATCCGAAGAGCGATCTGCTCGACAGCTTCTGGTACATGATCGGCTATTGCCAGTTTGCCGCCGGCGAGTACGACGCGGCCCTGGCCATCTGCCGCAAGGTGGCGGAAACGTCTCGCCTCGATCCAGGGACCGGCCAGCGGGTGGAGGCCCGCAACAAGTGGTTGGCCGTTTACATTCTCGGCCAGATCTACCACAGCCTCGGCCAGCCCGAACACGCCATCCGGGAGTACCGCCGCGTGGAGGACAAGTATGACGATGCCCGGGCCGCCGTCGAGGAGCTCCTCCGCAAGCGGATCGGGCTGCCGGAGTTGACGGTCGCCGCCGGCCGCGAGACGGTCGAATTGGACCTCGAATTCCGCAATCTCGCCGTGTGCGACCTGAAGGTCTATCGAATCGACCTGGTGAAATTCGGCCTGCTGCGGCGGAAACTCGGCGGAACGTCGCAGATCAACCTCGCCGGCGTTCGGCCGCGGCACGAAGCGCAGATCGAGTTGGGCGACGGCCGCGATTATCGCGACCGGAAGCGGAAGCTGTCTCTCCCGCTCGCCGACGAGGGCGCCTACCTGGTCGTCTGCCGCGGCGGAAACCTCCACGCAAGCGGCGTGGTGCTTGTCTCGCCCTTGTCGCTTGAAGTTCACGAAGACTTGAAGACCGGCCAGATCCGCGTGACGGTCCGGGACGTGGTGGCCGACCGCTGCGCGAGCGGCGCGCATCTGAAAGTGATCGGTGGAAGTCCCGCCGAGATTATCTCCGGAGAGACGGACCTTCGCGGCGTCTTCGTGGCCGAGGCGGTCAGGGGGCCCGCGACGGTGATTGCCCTGGTCGAGCCGTCGCGCTACGCGATGCATCGCGGACCGGCCGGCGCGCTGCCCGCCGACCCGATTCCCAGCGGCCCCGGCCGCCGCGACCTTGCCGCTCTCCCGGCGGCGCCCGCTGCCGCCGCCGCGGCCGGCCCGAGCGAGCAGGAAGCACGGCTCCAGGTTGCGCTCCAGTCGCCGGCGGCGATCGACGTGAAGGAAGCGCCGCTTGCCACGCTGGCAGCCAACTTGAGCCGGCAACATGGAATCAACATCCAGCTCGACCGCCGAGCGCTGGACGACGTGGGCCTTCCAGCCGATACGCCGATCACCAAGAGCCTCAGCGGATTGTCGCTGAAATCGTGCCTGCGTTTGATCCTCCGCGAACTGGACCTGACCTGCGTGGTCCGCGACGAGGTCCTGCTGATCACCACGCCGGAAGAAGCGGAGCGGGTGCAGGTCATCCGCATCTATCCGGTTTCCGACCTGGTCCTGGCGCGCGACGAGGCCGGGCAGACCTGGGCCGATTTCGACTCGCTGATTCAGACGGTGACATGCACCGTCGAACCGGAATCGTGGGAAGACGTGGGCGGGCCGGGCTCGGTCGGCGTCATGTCCTATCCGGGCGCGGATGTCCTCGTGATTCGCCAGACGGACGAAGTGCATGAGAAGATTGCCTCGCTCCTGGCGGGGATCCGCTCCCTGGCAGCCCCGCGCGACGGCACGGCCGATCTGCCCGTCAAGCCCCGCGGAGCAGCGCAACCAGGGCCCGGCGGCATCGGCGGGATGGACGGCGGATTCGGCGGCATGGGAGGTGGCATGGGAGGTGGCATGGGAGGTGGCATG
>JAAYCB010000482.1 GCA_012744395.1 Pirellulaceae bacterium | reverse complement strand
GTTGGGCCCGCCCAACCGGTTGCGGCACACCCATCAAAAAATATGAGATGCCTTGAATCCCCTCGGGTTCGGGTGCAGCCGGCGGATATCGCGCCGGGCAGAGCCAAACGGAGGTGGCCTTGACGGTCACGGGTTTTTGCGCCCGGCTGCGGTCAACCGTCGCCGTCGTGGATTGAGCGAGGGAGCAAGCAGGCGGTCAACGGTTTTGGATCGGCTCGTCGAGACGGGGAAGTTCTCCCCTGCCGAGTGGTCAAAGGAAAGGTCACCCCAATGAACCTGGTCGGCAAGATCTTTATCGTGCTCATTTTCGTGATGAGCATCCTGTTCATGGGTTTCGTGGTCGCCGTCTACGCCACGCACACGAATTGGCGGGATGTGGTCATGAAGCCGGAGACCGGTTTGCAGGCGCAGTTGAAGAACCAGCAAACGGAAGCGCAGCGTTTGACGGACCAGTTGACCAAGGCCAAGGAGGACCTGGAGACGGAGAAGAAGGCGAGGGTGACCCAGCTCTCGCAATTGGAGGCGGAAAAAGACGCCCTGGAAAAGGACCGCAATCAACTGAACCAGGATCTGGCCCGGTTGAACCAGGACGTGCGCGACGCGGTCGCGGCCGTGAAGGCCTCGCACGACAGCCTGGCCTCGCTCCAGAAGGAAGTCGAAGGGCTGCGGACCGAAATCCGCGACGCCCTCGCCACCAAGGACAAGAGCCTGGCCGAACTGGTGGATATGACCGACCGGGCGCACGCCTTGAAGCTCCAAATGGACACGGTCCGCGAGCGGATGGTGGAGCAATCCGAGGAGCTGAATAACGCGCTGGCGGTGCTCCGCAAGTTCCAGCTCAAGCCCGATCCGAACGCCTACCTCGACCAACCGACCCGGGGCGTGGGCGGGATTGTCGAAGCGGTCCGGGACGACGGGCTCCTCCAGATCAACATCGGCGCCGATGACGGGTTGCGAAAAGGGCACCGGCTCGACGCCTACCGCCTGGCGGGCGGTCGCAGCACTTACCTCGGCAAGATCGAGGTGATCCAAACCCAGCCGGACAAGGCAGTCTGCAAGGCGCTGCCGGAATTCCGCGAAGGCATTATTCAGGCGAACGATCGTGTCAGCACAGGACTTGAATCTCAATAAACCGGTTCGATACCGCAAGCCGCGGGCCGACGTCTACACCCTTTTGCTGGGCATCGCCCTGGTTGCGCTGATCCTCGCTTGCGTGTTTGCTTTCCTCGAGGTCAGCGACTACGGCGATCAGCCATTCTCGGGCGCGCCATCGGTCTCGGCGGCGATGCCGCTGGAGCAGCCCGGCAACGCTGGCGCGCGGCGGCCGGAGACCGCCACGGCGTTCGCGGCGGCCGGGGCCGGCGCGCCATCCAGTGCCGCAGTTTAGCCCGTACTCTCCGAGACGGCGGACCCGCGTCTCGGAACGATGCGTTTGCGGGAGGAGGAAGCCTGGCAGGCGCGATCCGCGCCCGTTGACGCGCCGGCGGTGAGTCTCCGCGCACGTGCACGGAAGACCCTTCCCGGTATTGGGGCCACGCAGGTGTCCCGCGGCTGGAGCGAGACGAAATCACGGAGCGTCTCGCGATCGGCTCCAAGACGAACACATTTCAGGGCATGGCCCAGGGGGCCAACGAGCACGGATGCTCTCACAACTGTTCGGACAGCTTCGAATCGACCTGGCCGTCGACCTTGGGACCGCCAACACACGGATCGGCGTCGCCGGCGAAGGCCTGGTGCTCAACGAGCCTTCGATCGCCGCGGTCGACCCAGGGTCGCGCCAGATTCTCGCCGGCGGGTCCGCCGTGGGCCACCTTGCCCGGCAGATGCTCGGCCGTGCGCCCGATTCGATCTCCGTTGTCGAGCCGATCCGATCCGGCGTCGTTGCCGACTACGAAGTCTGCGAAGCGATGCTGCGGCACTTCTTCGGCAAGGCGCGGCGGGGCCGGGCATGGGGAAAGCCCCGCGTCCTGGTGCCGATCTCCGGCGACACGACGCCGGTCGAGCGCCGCGCCGTGCTCAGCTCCGCCCACCGCGCCGGCGCTGGTCAGGTTCTCTTGATCGCCAAACTCAAGGCGGCCGCCCTGGGGGCCGGCCTGCCGGTCGCCGAACCGGTGGCCAGCATGGTCTGCGAGATCGGCGCCGGGGCCACCGAAGTCGGCGTGATCAGTCTTGCCGACCTGGTCGCGCACCGCTCGATCCGCATCGCCGGGCGCGAAATGGATCAGGCCGTGGCCGACTACGTAAGGCGGCACTTCAGCCTGCGGATCAGCCCCCGCAGCGCTGAGCGGTTGCGGCGGGAGATCGGCAGCGCCCGCGATCTGCCC
>JAAYCB010000481.1 GCA_012744395.1 Pirellulaceae bacterium | reverse complement strand
GCCACGCTCTGGCGGCGGCTCCGGGCGCGGTAGCGCGCGGCCGACATCGCTCGTCGCCTGATCTTTCCCGGCATCCGGGCGGGCGGCCTCTCTACTGGCGCGAACCCGGCCCGGCCGGGGGCTCCCGCAGCGCGCCGTAGCCCGAGAACTCAATCGGGCTCGCCTTCAGCCATCGGTCGAAGAACTTCTGCCAGGCGGCGTCGATCCGTGGGCTGGTCGCGCGATGACCCGCATCCGTCGTGGCAAACTCGATTCTCTCCGCAATTCCCAGCAACTCGTAGACCTCGCGCCCGCCGTTGAAATAGCTCCAGCTCTGCATGTCATCCGAGTGGACCGCCGTCACCTTGTCCATGCTGCAACCGATCAGCAGCAGCGCCCGCGGCGCGCAGAGGGCGATCAACTCATGATGGTTCCGCTCGAAGCCGGGCCGCTCGGGGTCGGCGTCCAACAGGCTCCAGATCGTGCCGCGGAACTCGGCTAGAGGATAGTCGTCGGTGCGGATGTGCGGGAACGCGCGCTTCCAGTCCAGGTACCAGGGGGCGTGGTAGTTCGTCGCGCCATGCAGCGCCACGTGGGGATCGATTGCCACCGTGGCGGTGATCTCCGGCGCGAACGCCGCAACGTACAATGCCGTCTTGCCGCTCAACGAGAAACCGATGAAGCCAAGACGCCGGGCGTCGACCTCGGGCCGCGTCTTGAGAAACGCCGCCTCCCGCTGCACGTCGTGCACCATCTTGGCCATCGGCAGCCAATGCCCGAATCGCTCGTAGACCGCCTCGTTGACCCGTTTGCTGTAGTCCGCGCCGCCGCGGTAGTGGCGGATGAACGACCAGCTGGTGAGCACAACATATCCTCGGCGAGCCAGCCAGGCCCCCCACCACTCTTCCGGCTGGGTGTAGTCGGGAGTTGTCGAGGTCCAGGCAATCACCGCCGGAAACGGTCCCGGACCCTGCCCCCGCGGCAACAGCAGGAGGTGGTCCTGCATGAAGTCCTTCTCGATCGGAATCCCCAAATCGATCCGCGTGTACCCCTCCCGCTCCTGGATGCTGCGAATCTCCACCTGGCTGACGTCGCCGAACCACTCTTGGTCGGCGGCCGCGGGGCCCAGCTTTCCCAGAATCCTGGTCCACTGCTCGATCAACCGCGGGCGTCGTCGCTGATACCAGTCCCGCGGGCTGGCGGCAGCCCGGCCATCCTCGCCGATCAACGGGGAGATGAGCGGGAACTTGTGCTGATCTCGCATCACGGGCGGCGTCCGCTCGGGCGGAGTATGGTAGTTCCGCCGCTCCGCCGGAGGAGTCTCTTCCAGGGACGCCGGCGTTTGGCAATCGGCCCTCCCGCACGCAAGCACTCCAACAACGCCGCAAGCCGCCAATGCGAGGCTGGCGACTCGGTGAAAACGCGCGCCAAGCAGTATCGTAGTCCGCATCGCGGGCAACTCCTTTCCTGATGTTGTTTCATCATTTTAACAGGCGCAAAGGCAACAAGCAGGCCTGGCGGTGACGGCGTGCCACCGCGGCGACTCGACCGGCCAACGATTGCAGGGCCCCGCCCGGCGAACCGGCCGGTAATTGAATCCCGGCTCGGTCGGCGGGATAATCACAGCGAAGCCCGAAGCGTTGCAGCCAACGGCGAGGAAGGAACGCACGTGTTGTACGTACGGTTTGACGCCACGCCGTCCAATTCTGGAGGGTTAGAGTTCACGCCCGTTGCCAAGGAGTCGCCATGATCCGCCATTTCGCACGGCTGTTCGGAATCATCCTCGCCGGCGGCGCCTGCCTCGCTCAGGACCTGGCGGAACGGGAGGTGGACCAAGACCGGTACGCAAGCGGAACTTGAGCGAACCGGCTTCCGCCGGCGCGAGCATCGCCGAGGCCGAGGCGGCGAAGACTGTTCGCCCGTGGGAGCGCGGCCTGCCGGCTCTGAAGCTCCAGGCACTACGGAACAAGATCTGAAAGACCGCCATCATGCCGAACATCAGCGTTATCGCCGCCTCGATCCTCTTGCCCGTTGCCGGCCTGATTGGATCACCGGCCAGCAAGGCGGACCGGCTGCCAATCAATTTTGAACAGGGCGCGGAGCTCGCCGATTACGAGCGCCTGGACGCCGGTTCGCTGGACGCGGCGGTGGTGCCGCGTGAAGCCGGCGCGGAAGGACATTGCCTGCGGATTCACAACCCGACGCCGGCGACCTCTTGCGGCGTGCGGCTCGGAGGGCCGGTGAAGCTCGTAAAAAACCTCGTGCTGTCGTTCGACTACCGGACGGAGATCGAGCCGGGCTTCGAGGGAGCGTACCTGGGGATGATCTTTTATGTCGAGGGAAAGCAGTGGTTTTGGGAGAGCGACGCGTTCTCCGCCGAATGGCGACGCGCCGAGGTGCCGTTGGGGAGCCTGCGGCCGTGGCGCGGACATGCCGTCCGGCCGGGATTGGTCTTCTCGGCAATCCAGCTCTATGGCCGGGTGAAGGACAAGACGAAAGCCCCAGGCGAGACCAAAGCCCGCATGACCGTGTACCTGGACAACTTGCAGATCGCGGTGTCGCCGCGCCGGTCGGTCCTGACAGATCGAACACGTCAGTCGACAGCCAACCCTCCCATGTTTCACTGGCCCCGGCCCGCTGAAAAGGCTCCGCAGCGGCTGCAATATTCGCGGGACCCCGGTTTCGCCGATGATACGACGGTCACCGTGGATGCGAAATGGAATTTCTTCACACCGCCCGAGCCGCTGGAGCCGGGTTGCTGGTATTGGCGGGTATGGACCGGCAGCGAGCTGATCGAAGGCTGGTCTGATATCGAGTCCATCGAAATCCTGCCGGAAGCGCACCGGTTCACAACGCCGGCAATCCCACTGGACAAGCTGGCAGATTGTCCACGGCCGCGTCTCTTGCCCGTTGCGCGACTGGCCGAACCGAGCCTTTCGGATACGCGCAGGAAGCAACTGGTGGCCAGCGCTGAGAAGCTGTACCAGCAGGGCATGCCCGAGCACCCCGGCCCACACGTGCCCGGCGACCCGCGCTGGCCGGAGTGGATCGATTGGTACGGCAAGGTGGCCGGGGGCATCACCGGCGGCACGGGACGCCGGTTGGAACGGATCGCCACTTGCGCGATGTTGACAGGCGACGCGCGGGTGAACCAATGGGCCAAGGAGTTGGCGCAAGAAGCCTGCCGCTGGGACCCGCAGGGCGGCAGCGCCATGCGGCATGGAGACATCGGAGCACACCATCTGCTTCGCGGCTTGAACTGGTGCTATGACGCCTGCCGGGAGACGATGACTGCCGGCGAGGAGCGACGGCTGCGAGAAGTCATTGTTCAGCGGGCCGAGCAGTTTCACGAGCGACTGAACCCGTTCCGCGGCGGTGAAGCGAACAACCACGCGTGGCTCCAGGCGTATGGGTTGGCCGAGTCGGGCATCGTGCTGTTGGGCGAGCACGATGCGGCCGCCGAGTGGACCGAGCGGGTCCGCCAATTGTACCTGGGGCGGTTCCTCTCCTGCCTTGGGCAGCAGGGCGAGAACAACGAGGGGATCTCCTACTGGGGCTATGGCTTGGGCTTCATCATCGGCTATGCCGACATGATGCGGGCCGTCTGCGAGATCGACCTCTACCGGCACCCCTGGCTGCGGCAGACCGCCCGTTTTCCGATGTACTGCGCGCCGCCGGGCGCGTGGGCCGTATCGTTCGCCGACACGGGCAAGCCGAACCATGCGGTCCGCGGGCCGGCCCAGACCCGCTGGGTCCGCCAGCTGGCCCTGCGGACAAGCGATCCGTACGCGCTGTGGTATGCGGGCGAGCGCGAGCCGGTCAACGGACTGGCGCCGAAGCCACCGACCGACCTGGCGCCCTCGATCCACTACCGGCACATCGGCTGGGTGATCTTCAACACGTCGTTGGTCGACGGCTCCCAGGGAACGACCGTCGCCTTGCACAGCGGCCGCTATTTCGCCGGACACCAGCACCCCGACCAGAACAGCTTTGTGATTCACGCCTACGGTGAAAAACTCGCCATCGACGGCGGTTATTACGACTGGTGGGGCAGTCCGCACTTCGACGCCTACTCGATGACCACACTTGCGCACAACACGCTCCTGGTGGACGGCAGGGGCCAGGCTGTGCGAAAACCGGGCGCCGATGGGCGGATCGCCCGGTATTTCGATTCGCCAGGCTACGGCTATGCCATCGGTGACGCCTCCGCCCCGGAGGTGTATGACGGGAGGCTCTCCCGGTTTGACCGGAGAATCCTGTTCATCAAACCGGGTTTCGTCCTCGTCCACGACCTGGTCGCCTCGGCGGAAGCCTCCCGGTACGACTGGATGCTCCACGCAGTGGCGCCGATCGAGACAGCGGATGCCGACAATTCGTTCCGCATCGCATCCCCCGGAGCGGCCTTGCGAGGCCGGATTCTCGCGCCCGCGGGCGCAAGGCTGAACGTTGCCACCGGGTTTCCGGTCGAGCCGGTCGACGGCTACAGCACTCGGCCCGTGCCGGCGGAACAGTACGTTCCGGAGTGGCATCTTTACGTCACGCCGCAATCGTCGACGGCAAGAGAGGAATTCCTGGTCGCCATGCAGATCCAGCGGCTGGGCGACCAGGTGGAGCCCGAGGCGGTCTGCGAACCGATCGAAGCGACCGCCGCCCACGGCCTTCGCATTCGGGCCGGAACGGGCTCCCATCTGATCCTGTGTCGCGAGGCGGACGCGGAAGGCCTTCTTCGCGGGGGCGGCGTGGAAAGCGACGGAGAGGTCGCCGCCGTGGAGGTCGGGCCCGGCGGAATCGTTCTGCGGGCGATGGCAATCGCCGCGCGCAAGCTCAGTCACAATGGCAGGATGCTGCTCGACGCCGATCAGCCGCTGGACTGGTCGAGCGACCGGATTGAGTGACCGCCGCTTCAGGCCGCTGCCGCCTCGATGCTACTGGTCGACGGGCAGCACGACGTGTTGGCGTCGTTCCGCAGGCGTCACCTCCAAGGCCGCCAGCTTCCCGTCTCGCCACACGGCGCGGACCGTCGTGCCATGCGGCGCGTGCAGGCGGAAGTCGACGTTCCACTGCCGCGGCCAGGCCGGAAGCAGCAGAATCCGGTCGCCGTCGCACTGGATCAGCATCCGCTGGAGGGCGATCATCGAGACGCCGCCGTGATCCTGATCGGGGATCCAGTCGAAATTCGGACCCCAGAAGGCCGGAAACCGGCTGCCCGGATGGCTCGTCGCGAAGTTCTGCTGCGTGTAGGCGGCGGCCGTGTCGGTCAAGCCCAGCAGGGCGGCCTGGATCGGGTCCTGCGTCCACCCGCCGGTGCGCTTCACACGCCGCGCAGCAAACGTCGCTCGGCCGGCATCCAAGTCCGGCTTGCCCAGCCCGTAAAGGCGGTAGGGGAACACCGCGTACAGCTCGGGGTTCTCGCTGTTGGCGAGGCGCTCGAATCGTTGCGCCGGCAGCAACCGCGGCGGGGCCTCCGTCGAGTCCAAGGGCAGCTCGGGCAACAGCGCGCCGAGACGCTGCCACCGGCCGCGTGCCTCGCCGGCCGCCGCGGCGGGGATTTCGTCGAGCAACCGCCCGACCACGTACCGCAGCCCGGCGACCACGGGCAGAGGGTTCGTGGCGCCCTGCCAGGTCTCGAGGGCTTGTGAGGGTTCGAAGACGATCTTCCCCTCCGCGTCGCGCTTCGGGTAGTGCCGCTCGTAGAAATGGAGCGTGTCGCGGGCCAGGGGAACGAGCGTCTCGCCGGCGAACCGCTCATCGCCGGTCAAGGCGTAGTAGTCGAGCATGATTGCGGCCAGCTCCAGGGCGCCGTCCCAGTAGTAGCGGATGTATGTATTGTCCGTCAGGCCGTCCGGCTTGCCCTGGCGGTCCCAGCCGTAGTTGTCGTTGTTGTACGTGCCCCAGAAGTACATCGTCTCCGGAAAGAACGCGCCGCCGTGCCCGTAGTATTTCCGCGTCTGCTCGCGAGCGAGCGGCAGCGCCTCGCGATACATGCGAAACAGGGGCTGCATCAAGTCGAAGTCGCCGGCGTAAAGCATCGCCCAGTAGGGTAGCCGCGTGTTCTGAAACCAGTAGCAGCCGCCCCAGCGGCGATAGTCGGCGTCGTAGTGCTGGCCGTCCTCGACCGCGTCGACAGTGAACATCGACCCGTTGAACTTGATCGGATAGGCCCCGCGACCGCCGCACGCGTTGATGAACCGCTGCAAGACGTAGCCAAGCGTCACAGGCGAGACGTCCGCCGGCCGATCCGCGCCGCCAAGCGGTTGATCGCTATCGGCGCCGATCCGCAGAGGCCGCGCGTTGGCCGTGATCGGCCGCGATGCTTGCGGGGGCCGCGGCGTGTCGGCGAAAATCCAACTGCGGTTCCAGAAGCCGGCCCACCAACGGCGGTGCTCCTGGCGGGCCTGCTCCCGCTGCACGGTGGCGGTCTCTTCCACAAGCCGGTCGAGCTGGCCGATCCATGCCTCGGAGCTGGCCGTCTGCGCGGTCAGCAGGCGGATCGCCGCGTGGCCGCGCCGGCCCGGCTCGGTCGAGCGGAGCGTCTGGTCGTCCACGGCGACCAGACCTTCGCCGCTGATGCAACCGCCGAACGTACGGTGCAGCAGCGGATCGGGAAAGCGATCGAGAAGAGCCCCGAGGCCCTGCACTTGGAGCGTGATCGGGTAGCAGCTCGTCTCGTTGCGGTGGAACCAGGTGATGCGATCTTCGCGCCGCGGCAGGATCGTGTCGGCTTCGACGACCAGCGGGTCGGGGCTGGCGGCCATCCCGTAGGCGCTTTGCCTTTCCCGGCCGGCCAGGGCGCGCGGCTCGCTCCGCCAGACCTCCAGCGCAACCTGGATGCTGAAGTCGCCGGCCCCCTCGGCTTCGACGTGGACGACCGGCCGCAGGGCGTCGACCCAGATGCGGAGCGTGACCGCCTCGCCCTCGGCTCCCGCGACGATCTCGATCTCGCCTTGCCGCAGCCGGAGCGTCTGGCGAAAGGGCAGCCCAGCGCGAAACGGGTTCGGGTCAAGCGACACGCGCACGCGGCCCAGCTTGAGCAGGCGGCCCGCGCCCGACCAGGCGTCGGTCTTCGACAGGTAGCAGAGCAGGTCGCCGTCCGGCTCGACCCAGAGATTCAGACCGATGTCGCCGTTGCCGAGCGGCATCGACCCGGACGAATCGCGGCTGGGCGAAGTCCATGTCGGATTGCAGCGGTCAAGCTGCACGTCCGGCCGCTCGAACGGCGCGCCGCCCGCCCGGATCGCTCCAGCCAGGAGCGCCAATGCCGCCGTCAGGAGCGTGGTTGCCGCCCGGCACATGGTCGTTGTTCCTTGTCGTTGTTCCTCGTGGAGACCGACGCGTTCTGGATCCGCAGCTTGCCGGCGGATGCTTGTCGACACTCTACAGGCCGCCCGGGAGTCCGTCAACTTTGCGGAGGACGCGATGGGCGGAAAACGCAAACGTGCGGTGGCTGCCTTGCATCGCCGCGGCGGGTAGGATATTTTGCGCTCGTCCGGTAGCCGCGTCCGCGTTGGCCGCCCGGGAGGCCGGCGCCCTGGACGGGCGCAACCGGGACATTCAATCCGCCAGGAGCGAGGAGAAAGAGAGAGACGCCATGCGCAACACGAGATTGTCTTGGACACCGATCGCTTGCTGTCTTGCCGCGGCGTTTCTTTGCCGCGCCTCCGCCGGCGAGCCGACCGGGCAGCAACTGCTGACTGCCTCCGGAAAGCCGGCCGAAGGGCCGCTCGACGTTTTCTTGGGCGAGCCGATCTTCGACATGCAGGTCGTTTTCGATAGCGGCAACGACGTTCGCGAACCGTACCTGGCGATTGCGGTCGACGGCACGCTGCTGGCGGTGCGCAACTATCAGAAGCAGCTTCGCCGCAGCGAGGACGGAGGGCGAAGCTGGGGTGATATCATCGAGGCGCCCATCACCCACTCGGACAGCAACATGCTTGTCGATGAGAACACCGGCAGCGTCATGTCCGTGCGGATGTGGGATGGCGCGGACAAGGTGTTCCGCAGCTCCGACCACGGCAAGACCTGGGTGGCAGAAGAGACCGTGATCAAGCCCAACGAGTTGATGAAACGGCTCGAGGAAACGGGGGTGAAGAAGCGGGCCACGAAGGGGGATCAGGGCAAGAGCGGCACGTACTACCTGCACGCCAATGCCAGCGAAGCGGGCGTCACGCTGCGGCATGGGCAGTACAAGGGGCGGCTGCTCGTGAGCGCCACCTTCCGGCCGCACGCCAAGGCCCATCCCTCCGATCGGGAGCCCGCCGACGCGATCTTCAGTTGCGCTGTCTTCAGCGATGATCATGGCGCGACGTGGCAGGTCAGCGACTTCTTCCCGGAAGGGTATACCGAGGAGGCGGCGCTGGTGGAGTTGCACGACGGCCGGATCTACTACAACTCCCGCAGCCACAGCGGATACTACGACAAGGCCTTGGCCCGCCCGCTTCGGCCGGAGGAGACGCTCCGTCGCGAGGCCTGGAGCGACGACGGCGGCCAGACCTGGAAGAAGCTGCGTACCAGCCCGGTGCTTCCCGACGGCGGCGGATACGGCAGGGGCTACGGCATGAAGGGCGGCTTGGCGCGGTTGCCGGTCAAAGGCCGGGACATCCTGATCTTCAGCAACGCGGACACGGCCGGAGGGGATCGGAAGAAGATGACCGTCTGGGCCAGTTTCGACGGCGGGGAGACCTGGCCCGTCAAGCGGCTCGTCTACGCACCGCACGGCGCCTATTCGTCCTTGGCGGCCGGGCGTCCGGCGACGGCCAGCCAGGGCCGCGTCTACCTGCTCTTCGAGGGCGGTCCGGACGGCAGGTACTCCGCGATGCGGGTCGCCCGCTTCAATCTCAGTTGGATCCTGGAAGGGGAACGGACGGGCAACGGCCAGGTGCCGGAGTGGGTCTTGCCGTGAGCGCGGAAGAGGGTCGCGACGAAGGCCCTGCGGAGAAGGACGATGATGCGCGCGGAATCGTCGACCGCGCGTTCAGAGGGACTCGACGGCCTGGTTGGGCTTGGCGGTCAATGCCATGCCTGCCGGAGGCGCTGAATTCAGAATCATGGGAGGTTCCGTATGAGATCGCGGCTCACCAGTCGGCGGCAACAGGCTCGGTGCCAGCCGGCAGGATTCCAGTTCAATTGCCCGACCTTTCTCGGTCTCCTGGCCATCGCCTGGAGCCTTGCATCATGCTGCGGGGCGGAAACGGTCGAACCCGCCTTGGAGGGAGGTCAGGAATCGCAATGGTGTTATGCCCGCGGGTCGTGGCGGATGGGTGCGGGCTTTCTCGAACAGCAAGACCGTGACGGCGGAAGCCTGGCGATCCTCCGCGCGCCCGCCTTCTCGGATTGCCGGTTCCAGTTCGAGTTCAACGTCAAGCCCGCCGGATCGGGCGTGCGCGCGGCCGCCGCCTGTCTTCGGGCGAGCGGCACGCTAACCTACTACTGGCTGCACCTGGACACGAAGAACGACAACGTGATCCTGGTCCGATCCACGCCCGCAAACACGTGGATCGAAATCGCGCGGCGGAGTTGCCCATTGGACGACGACACCTGGTGCCGGACGGCGGTCGTCTGCCGCGGCCCGGAGATCGTCGTGTCAATCAACGGCGCCGAGGTGTTGAAGGCAGCGGACACGGCGCTGGCCGCGGGCCGTGTCGGCCTGGGAACCAGCCAGGGCCAGGTGCAGTTTCGCAACGTGCGGATCGAGGGGACCGTCGAGAGCCAGTCCGAGCCGCTCGCCGACGAAACGGCAAAGCTTCCGTACAGGGTGATCTCGCGGGGCGAGGCGGCCGGCCCCTACCAGGCGTTCCCCGACGCCTGCCGGCTGGCCAATGGAGACATCATCGCGGTCTTCTACGCCGGCTACGGGCATGTCTCGTTGCCCAACGACGACTGGCCCAAGGGCGGCCGCATCTGCACGGTCCGCTCCAGCGATCAAGGCCGCACGTGGACCGAGCCGGCCATCCTCTACGACGACGGCATCGACAACCGCGATCCCCATATCGCGCAAATGCGCGACGGCACGCTGATCTGCAGCTTCTTCTCGCTCGAGCGCGTCGATCCGTCCGTCAGCAAGCGCGGCTTCGAGTCGCAGGGAGTACAGATCGTCTGTTCGCACGACGGTGGAAAGACATGGGACAGGGAGGCGCGCACGCTGGTGTCTTCCGGGTGGGTGTGTTCGGCCCCGGTCCGCGAAATGCCCGATGGGACCTATCTCTTGGGCGTTTACCGCGGGCATGCGTGCGGCGGCGTGATCCGGTCGACCGACAAGGGGAAGACCTGGAGTCAGCCGATCCCGATCGGCGAGGAGGCCGGCCTGCCGCTGGATGCGGAGACCGACGTGATCCTGCTGAACGACGGCACGCTCTATGCGGCGCTCCGCAGCAGCACGATCAATATGCATTATGCGACCAGTCGCGACCTGGGGCTGACGTGGAGCCCGGTTCAGGATATCGGCTTCAAGGGGCATGCGCCCCACCTGTATCGCTTGACCAGCGGCGAGATCGTGCTGACCCACCGGGTGCCCGCCACCTCGATGCACGTCAGCCGCGACGAGGCCAAGACGTGGCTGGGGCCGTACCTGGTTGATTCGGTCGGCGGGGCGTATCCGGCCACCGTGGAACTGAACGACGGGTCGCTGCTGGTCGTCTACTACGAAGAGGGGAGCGGCAGCGCCGTCCGCGTGCGACGATTTGCGCTGGGCGGCGACGGGCTCGAATCGCTGGCTTGGGAGTGAGGCCTACCCGTGGAGACCATGATGAAACGGAAGAATGCCACCTTGCTGTTTGCGATGGTCGTCCTGCCGGCCGTTGCGCTGCCGGCCGAAAGATCGGCGGCCGCGCCAACCCCTGCCGCGGCGCGGACGGGCGGGCTGCTGCACAACGAAGACTGCACGGATTTCTTCTACACCCAGACGTTCCCGCCGGGCAAGGCGGGCGAGATTGCCGACCGCTACGTGGACGTGCTCGCCGCCGCCGGCGTGACCGTGCTCCTGTGCAACACGAACGCGCGGAAAACGAACTATCGCAGCGGCGCGTGGGAGGCGTTCTGGGACGGCTACGACCCGGACGGGCCGGACGGGCAGCCGCTGTTGGCGTCGATTCCGGAGCAGGACCGCAGACGATACCGCAGCCTGATCCACAACATGCTGGAGGTCCACCGCCAGGGAGTGGACTACCCGGCGCGGATCATCGCGCGGTGCCGCCACCACGGCATTTCGCCGTGGATTTCGCTGCGGATGAACGACGTCCATTGCAACGACAACCTGGACCATCCGTTTCACGGCGCCTTGTGGCGCAAGAGCGCGCTGTTCCGCAAGGGGCATCCGGGCTACTACGCCCGCGGTCTCGACTACGCGCACGCGCTGGTCCGCGATCACTACCGGGCGCTGATCGTCGAGACGCTCGATCGCTATGACATCGATGGCCTGGAACTCGACTTCATGCGCGAGCCCTACCTGTTCAGCAAGGGCGAGGAGCAGGCCGGCGGCAAGCTGCTGACGCAGTGGTTGCGCGAAGTCCGGGCGCTCGTGGACCGGGCGGCCGCGCGGCGGGGGCATCCGATCCGGGTCGGCGTCCGCGTTCCGTCGGAGCCCGGCACCGCACTGGGTTTGGGATTGGACGCCCCGACCTGGGCCAGAGAGGGCCTTGTGGACCTGCTGGTGGCGACGCCGCGCTGGCGAACGATGCACTTCGACATCCCGCTCCGCAAGTGGCGGGCGCTGCTCGGAGAGCGGGTGACGCTGGCCGGCGGGCTGGAATCGCGCTGCCAGCCCCATCCGGGCGCGCCGGTCCGCCACATGGACCCCGAGTGCGCGGCCGGCGCCGCGGTTGCCGTGCTCTCGGGCGGCGGGGATGCCGTCTATTTGTTCAACTACTTCCAGAACGCCGGCTGGCCGGCGGCCGAGTACCAGCGGCGGCTCAAGGCATGCGCATCGCTCGCCGAGTTGTGCACGCTGCCGCGCCGCCACGTGGTGACGCATCGCGAGGTGGTCGTGCCCGGCGAGGACTATCGGCCGCCCCTGCCCGCCACCGGCCGCGCGTTGTCGTTCCAACTGCCGCTCGGCCCGACCCCGCCCGACGGCTGGCTGGCCGAGGCGATCATCGAGGCGGCGCCTGGTGACGGGCATTTTGAAAACCCGGCCGTCACCGTGAACGACGTTGCGGCCAGATTCGCAAACGCCCGGAGCTTGGAGAACGGGAACCGGCTGCTGACGTACTCGATCCCCAGCAGCGCGTTGCCGGGCAGGAGCAGCGACACGATCCGAGTTGCCGCCGCCGAAAGGCCGATCCAATTGCTGGGCGTGGAGGTGAGAATCTCTCCGGCGCAGGAATGATCCGCCGCGTCGCACGCGTGAAGACCGCAGACCTCCCCGGGCGGCATCCCGCTTCGTCGCGGACGACGCAGCATGTCGCCAACGACCGCGGACGGGACGGGCAACGCCGCCTCAACCAACCTGATCGGCCGCGTGGTGATTGTACCGCTCCGAGCTTCCCTCGGCGCCGTACTTGCCCAGAACGAAGTGCCGGCCGCCAAGAATCGCTTTGGCTTTCCATCCAATCGGGGCGAGAGGATTTGAACCTCCGACTTCCTGCTCCCAAAG
>JAAYCB010000480.1 GCA_012744395.1 Pirellulaceae bacterium | reverse complement strand
TGGAGATCGACGCCTGTATCGCGCCGCAAGACAGCCTCGATGAGGCGCTCGAGGCGATCGGCAAGGCGTGGGGTTCGGCTCGCTGGGACTTGTGCTGGACCTGATCTCGATCCCGACCACCCCGAGGAACACGACCCGCCGGCAACGGACTGCTGGCGGGTTTTCGCCTTTCTTGGCGGAATGTCGCACGGGTGTAGCACCGCACGCCGGGAAGTGGCTATTTCCCCTGTGTTTCTGCGGTTATTGCCTGCTGGACCTACAAGTGCCTGAGCCTCGGCGGCTACACGGTCGACTGCCCGCACCGCGAGCGGCTGGGCTACGGCGGCGATTCGGGGACCTCGATGGAAATGGGAATGCTCAACTTCCGCACGGGGCCGTTCTACGCCAAGTGGGCGGCCGACTGGCGCGACGCGCAGAACGCCGAGGGCGACGTGCCCTACACCGCGCCCTACGCGCAGGACGCCGGTGGCGGCCCGGCCTGGAGCGGATTCTGTGTCACCATGCCCTGGCAGGTCTACCTGACGTACGGCGATCGGCGGCCGCTCGAGCTGGGCTGGCCCGTGATCAAGAAGTGGCTGGCATTCATCGAGACGAAGATGGGCGACGGCCTCTTGCAGCCCTACGTGGGGATCGGCTGCGCGGGCTCGCCCGAGTGGAACTTTCTCGGCGACTGGGTGCCGCCGGGGCGGAAGCAGGGCAAGGACCGCGTCGACGACCGCTCGACTCTCTTTTTCAACAACTGCTACCTCGTCTACTGCCTGCAAATTGCCGCCAAGATCGGCCGCGTCGTGGGCGACGAGGCGCAGGCAGAGACTTACGCGAAACGGGCGGAAGAGCTCGCCGCCCGGCTCCACGCCCGATTCCTGAATCCCGACGGCGCCACCTATGCCAACGGCGAGCAGACCTACCTGGCGATGCCGCTGTTGTTCGGCATCACCCCGCCGGATATTGCGCCGCGGGTCATGGCCGCGCTGAAGCGCGATATCACCCAAACCCGCGAGGGCCACTTGAACACGGGGATGCACGGCAACTATTTCCTGACCAAGTACCTGATCAACGAGCGGCGCAACGACCTTTTGACGCTGATGCACACCAAGGAGGATTTCCCCAGTTTTGGACACATGATCCGCAGCGGCGCGACCACGATCTGGGAAGAATGGGACGGCGACAACTCGCAGATTCACAACACGATGATCTCCATCGGACTGTGGTTCATCGAGGGGCTGGCGGGCATCCGCTACGATGAGCAGGCGCCCGGGTTCAAGCATTTCATCGCCGCGCCGGGCATCGAGAGCGGGCTGAAGCGCGTCGATGCCACGCTCGCGACCGGCTATGGGAAGATCGGCAGCGCGTGGCGCGTCGAGGGCGATGCCTTGACCTGGGAGCTGACCGTGCCGCCGAACACCACCGCGACGGTCGTCCTGCCGGCGGCAGAGCTCGGCGCGGTCCGCGAGAGCGGCCGGCCGGTGGAGGCCCAGCCGGGCCTCCGCCGTCCTGTTGTCGAGAACGGCCTGTTCCTGGGGGAGGTCGCCTCCGGCACGTACCAGTTCACCAGCGAGCTTCCGCCGAACTGAA
This sequence comes from Pirellulaceae bacterium, assembly GCA_012744395.1. GTDB lineage: Bacteria > Planctomycetota > Planctomycetia > Pirellulales > Thermoguttaceae > JAAYCB01. Next base: position 6,134 of record JAAYCB010000480.1, on the reverse strand, counting down.
TCGCGGCGGAAGGAATCGATCGGTTGCTCCGCGGCCTGCGAGCGATCGCCGCGGAGCAGCCGGCGTGGGGATCATCTCGCACGGCCGGCGATCCTGACGGCTAAAAGCTGACGGCTAAAAGCTGACGGCTGAAACCTGACGGCTGAAACCTGACGGCTGAAACCCCGCCCTCACAGCGCATCGACGGCCAACCGTTGGAAGACGGCTCGGATGTCCGATTCGTCGCCGTTGTCGAAACCGGTTCGCTGGATCAGGAGCACGAAGATCATCCGCCGCTGCGGGTCGACCCAGCCCTGCGTGCCGAAGGCCCCGCCGTGCCCGAAGGTACCGGGCGAGAGCATCTCGGTCACCCCCTGCGGCTGGCGGACGATGCCCCAGCCCAGCCCCCAGCCGTTGCCGGACGTGAAGCCGGTCTTCAGGTCGCCGGTTTGCAGGCGGGTCATTTCCCGCACCGCGTCGTTGGACACCACGCGTGCCGCCCCGAGCCGCCCGCCCCCCAGGATCATCTGGTAGAATCGCGCCAAGTCGGCGGCTGTCGAGAAGAGCCCGCCGGAGGGATTCGGGCTGCGGTCCGGCGCCAGTTCGCTGAGCCAATGTTCGGTCGGCTCGATCGATTTGCCCTCGGGGCCGGGCTTGTAGAGGACGGCGATGCGTTTCTGCTGTTCGGGCGTGGGATGGAAGGTCGTATCGTTCATCCCCAGCGGCTTGAAAATCCGCTCGGCCAGGAACTGCTCGTAGGGCATCCCGGCGACAATCTCGACGACGCGCCCGCAGACGGTCAATCCCGGGCTGTACTGCCACTTTTCGCCCGGCTGAAACTGGAGCGGCTGGGCCGCCAAGGCGTCGACCGTCTCGGCCAAGCTGCCCTGGTTCTGCTGGCCGCCGCCGATGCCGGAGGTGTGCGTCATCAAGTCGCGCATCGTGATCGGCCGCGCCGGCGGCTTTCCCGCGAGCCTGGCCTCCTTGAACGCGGGAAGATAGTCCGCCACGGGGTCTTCGAGGGAGAGGCGGCCCTCGTCGCGGAGGATCATCACGGCGGTGGCGGTGATCGGCTTGGTCATCGAGGCAATCGCGAAGATCGTGTCCTTCTCCAGCGGTCGGCGATTGGCCAGGTCGGCCATTCCGACCGCCGCCACGTGGACGATCTTGCCGTCCTTGGCCACGAGCGTCACCGCTCCGGCGATCTGATGCTTCTCAACGAAGGACTGCATCCGCGGGGGAATCTCCGCGAGTCGGGCCGCATCCATCCCGACTTCGCTCGGCGACGCCAGCGGCAAGCCGTCGGCCGCCTCGCCCGAGCCGAGACAAGCGGCGGCGAGGTAGAAGATCATCCAGGCGATCGAGACGGGACCGAGCGGACGGCAACTTGCGCTCATGGCAATTCTCCGGTGGCTGAGAAGAAAAACAGACAATCTGCGGCGACAACGAATCTTTGGTCTGAAAGCGGGCGGCTGATCGCCGGCGTCTTTGGTGCACTACGGTCTCTTCGCTTGGAACTGTACTGGATGGATCGCCACTTCTTCGCCGGCCTCGAGTCCCTCGCGGATGACGGTCATCGAACCGTTGCTGGGACCGAGCTTGACGGGGCGCGGTTGCCAGCGGCCTCCGCGGAAGACCAGGCAGCAATCGCCGCCGTTTGCCGTGTACACCGCCGAGGCTGGCACTTGGATCACCTCGTCCAGCGCGGCGATCGGCACCGACACCTCGGCCGTCAGGCCGGGCCGGATCGCGCTTGGCGGCTCGCTGATCGCGACCACCACGTCGTAGCGCTTGTTGGTGTCGCTATCGCGGGTGGCCCGCGTGGGGTAGGGGTGGATCGCGGCCACCTCGCCGGCAAGCATCCGGCCGGGCGCGACGTCGAGATAGATTTCGGCGGGCATTCCCTTGCTCAGCAGGGGCATCTCCACCTCGCGGACTTCCAGGCGAATGCTCCAGGCATCCAGCCGGCTGAGGCGCAAAATCACTTGGCGCAGGCGAACCAACGAGCCCTCCCCGATCGCGCTGCCGTCCTCCTGGCTGTCGCCTTGCGAGTCGGCGTAGAAGACGACCCCAGGCGACGGCGCGGTGATCGTGCAGCCGGCAATCTGCTCCTCGATTTTCTCCAGCAGCCCGGCGTGAATCTCCTCTTCCTGGCGCTTCGCGCGGACCTTCGCCTCGGCGGCGGCGAGTTCGCCCTCGAACTGTTTGAGGCGCCGCTTCTTGGTGAATTTCTCGAACGAATCGAGGCTCGCCTTGGCCCGCTCCAACTCGCGTCGCGCCAGTTCGACGTCGAACTGGCGGGCTTCCAGGCTTTCCACCGGGCCGTCGCCCCGTTTGGGGTCTTTCTTGGCCGACTCAAGCTCTCGTTGGGCCCTCTCCAACGCCCCTTGCGCGGCGAAGATCGTGTGCTCGATGGCTTGCTTCTGTTCCGGAGCGATGCCTTCGAGATACTCCTGAAGCGAAAGCCTGACTTTCTCCAATTCGTTTTCCGCCTCGGCCCGTTCCGCCCGCAGGCCGCTGCATTGGAGCTGCTCGCGCATCCGCTCCTCCTTGAGCAGGGAAGAGTCGAGCTCGACGAGCCGGTCGCCTTTCTCCACGCGGGTGCCCTCGGGGACGATTTCCAGGATCATCGTTCCCTCGGGAGACTGGCCACCGACCTCGCAGCGAACTTCGGCGGCGCTGGCGGCGAAGACCGTTCCCCGCGCGGAGACCTCGTGAAGAAACACCCCCCGTTGGGCGGAAAAAACGCCCGGCGACATCCCGGTCTCCGGCTGGCAACCAGCCAGGAAGCAGACCGCCGCGCTGGCCAGCAGCCAGTACCTTGTCATGGGTCACTCGCGAATCAACTCTCGGACCGTCATCCCCGAGGGGATCATCGGCAACACGTGCTCCTGGTAGGGTACGGCGACGTCGAGCAAGTAGGGTCCCGGCGAATCGATCATTTCCTGGATCGCCGCGGCGAGCTCCGACTTTTCCATCACCTGGCGCGCATTCCAGCCGAAGCCTTGAGCAATCGTCACGAAATCGGGGTACCGCTCATCGGGACCGATTCCCTGGCCGCGGCCGATCGCCTCCGGGTTGTCGATCGGCCCGAGATAGGTGTGCGCGCGGTTGGCGTTGTGGAACCGGTCTTCCCATTGGACCACCATCCCCAGGTGCTGGTTGTTCAAGAGCAGGACCTTGACGGGGATTTTTTCGCAGTAGCACGTGGCCAACTCCTGGATATTCATCAGCAGCGAGCCGTCGCCGTCGATATCGACCACGAGCTTGTCGGGGTGGGCCACCTTGGCGCCCAAGGCGGCCGGTAATCCGAACCCCATCGTGCCCAGGCCCGCGCTGGAGAGCCAGGTCCGCGGCTTCGTGAAGCGGTAAAATTGAGCCGCCCACATCTGGTGCTGGCCGACGCCGGTGGCGACGATCGTGTCGCGATCCTTCGTCAGCCGCCAGAGCTCGTGGATCGCGTGTTGCGGCAGGACCGACTCGGCATCCTCGTCGTACTTGAAGGGGTCCGCCTTCTTCCAGGCATCGATCCGCTTGGCCCACGTGCCGATCTCGGCGGGCCGCTTGACGCGCTTGTTCAGTTCGCCAAGGGCGTATTTCACGTCGCTGACGGAAGCCAGGTCGGTGCTGCGGATCTTGTTGATTTCCGAGGCGTCGATGTCGACGTGGACGATCTTGCCGTGCTTGGCGAACTCGGAGACCTTGCCGGTCACCCGATCGTCGAAGCGGACGCCGAAGGCCAGCAGCAGATCGGCCTCGCTGACGGCCAGGTTGGCGTAGACGCTCCCGTGCATGCCGAGCATGTCCAAGGCCAGCGGATGGTCGCCCGGGAAGCCGCCCAGGCCGGTCAACGTGGTTGTCACGGGAATCCCGGTCTTTTTGACCAGTTCCAGCAGTTCCAGTGCCGCGTCCGACAACACAACCCCCCCACCGGCGTAGATCACCGGACGCCGCGATTCGGCGATCAGCCGGGCAATCGCCTCGATCTCCCCATCCGTCGCCAGCGGCTTGACCTCCGTGTAACCCGGCAGGTCCATCGGCTGGTCGTAGTCGGGCACGACCTGGGCCAATTGGACGTTCTTGGGCAAGTCGATCAGCACCGGCCCCGGCCGCCCCGTACTGGCCACGTGGAACGCCTCGCGGACCACCCGCGCCAGATGATTCGGGTCGGTGACCAGGTAGTGGTGCTTGGTCACGCTGCGGCAGACTTCGATGATCGGCGTCTCCTGGAAGGCATCGCTGCCGATTACCGAGGTGCCGACCTGGCCGGTTATGGCGACCATCGGGACGCTGTCAAGCTTGGCGTCGGCGATCGTCGTGACGAGATTCGTCGCACCGGGACCGCTGGTTGCGCAGCAGACGCCAACCTTGCCCGTCGAGCGCGCGTAGCCCTGGGCGGCGAATCCTCCCCCCTGCTCGTGCCGGGGGAGAACGACGCGGATCTTGTCGCGAAATCGGGTCAGTGCCTGGTGCAGCGGTATGCTCGCCCCACCCGGATAGGCAAAAACCGTGTCAACCCCGTGATTGACGAGAGCCTGCACGACGACGTCGGCCCCGCTGGTCGGTTGCGTCGGATGGCTGGTCTTGACTCTCGCTTGGGCTTCCACGGTGGACACGGGGTTTACCTCCAACCTCGGGGGGCAACGGAAGAACGAAAAACTCACACCAATTTGGGGAACTTGAACAACCTGCGAAAAATGTCTCAACAACGGGCGTCGCAGCGCTTGCTCGGCCGGCCAGCGACTCAAGACGACCTTGACGGGGGACGCCCGCAAGCAATTCAGTATATATCTCGCTGCGGCCGGTTCCAAGGCGGCGTTCGGCGCGGCCGAGCGGAATCACCCTCCGACCCCTTCCGGCGGGGTCGGGCGGCGCCGTCCCGCCGGGCATGGTCCCCCTTTCCGCCGCCCCGGTTCTGGCTTACGATCCCTATTTTGCCGCGAAGGGAATCACGAGTTCGATGGAGCTGAACCCGGCCCAGAAAGAAGCCGTGCTGACCCCCTGCGGACCGCTCCTGGTGCTGGCCGGCGCCGGGACCGGAAAGACCCGCGTCGTCACGCTGCGAATCGCCGAACTGATCCGGCGGGGGACGCGGCCTTCACGAATTCTCGGGGTCACCTTCACCAACAAGGCCGCCGCCGAGATGCAGCAGCGGGTCAGCGCGCGACTCGGGCGGCGGCGCAAGGAAAAACCGGAGATTTCCACCTTTCACTCCCTTTGCGTTCGGATCCTGCGGCGGAGGATCGAAAAACTCGGCTATCCGTCGCAATTCGCGATCTACGATCGGGGCGACCAGGAGAGCATCGCTCGCGGCGTGCTCCGCGAGATCAAGGCCGCTGAGGCGGTCTTGCGGCCCTCCGATCTGTTGTTCCTGATCGGCAATTGGAAGACCGCCTGCCTGCGCCCCGACGAGGCCGCGAACCTTGCCCAGACCGACCGCGAGCACCTCGCTGCGGCCGCCTACCGCCGCTACCAGGGGGCGTTGCGGGCCGCCGGCGCCGTCGATTTCGATGATCTCCTGCTGCTGACCGAGGAGGTCTTCCGCCGCTTCCCCGACGTCCGCCGCGAGGAGGCGGTGCGGTTCGACCACCTCCTGGTCGACGAGTACCAGGACACCAACGGCAGCCAATACCGGATTGTCCGCGGGCTGGCCGCACCGCACCGCAACCTCTGCGTCGTCGGCGACGACGACCAGTCGATCTACGGCTGGCGCGGCGCCGAAGTGGCCCATATCCTTGGTTTCAAGAAAGACTGGCCGGACGCCAAGGTGGTTCGCCTGGAAACCAATTATCGCTCCACCCACCAGATCATCGCCTGGGCCAACACGCTGATCGCCTTCAACAAGCAGCGACACGGAAAACTCCTCCGCGCGACGCTCGCCGGCGACCGACCGCGAATTCTCCAGTTCAACACGGCCGAGGAGGAGGCCGAAGCGGTGGTCGAAGAGATCCGTTCGCGAATCCACGACAAAAAATGCAGGGCCCGCGACATCGCGATCCTCTACCGGACGAACGAGCAGCCGCGGCAATTCGAGCTCGAACTGCGGAGGCTGAACGTGCCCTACGTGCTCATCGGCAGCCAGTCGTTCTACGATCGCAAGGAGGTTCGCGACATCCTCGCCTATCTGAAAGTGTTCCAGAACCCGCGGGATGAAG
>JAAYCB010000479.1 GCA_012744395.1 Pirellulaceae bacterium | reverse complement strand
GTCCCAGTCCAACTCCGCCGGCGGCTCGCTGTCGGCCGTCTTCGACGTGTCGACCGGGCTGGGATAATGAAAGCATTCGACGTGGCGCACCTTGCCGATCACGCCGTTGGCCAGGTAGCGGTGCATCCGGTAGGCTTCCGGCTGGGAACGGCCCTGCGAGCCGATCTGGCTGGCAATTCCGGCCTTCTCGGCCGCAGCGACCATCGCCTTGCCTTCCTCGATCGTGCAACAGGCCGGTTTCTCGCAATAGATATGCTTGCCCCTCTCGGCGGCGTGGACAAAATGGACTCCGTGCCAGTGGTCGGGCGTGCCGATCACGACCGCGTCGATGTCCTTGCGGTCGAGCAGATACCGGTAGTCGCGGTAGACGTCGACCTGGGGGCCGAGGTCTTTCGGCCCCTGGGCAAGGCGTTTCTCGTCGACGTCGCAGACGGCCACGTGCTGTGCTTCGCCGGCCTCGACCAGGGGGCCGAGCTCCCTGGCCAGCCCGCGGGAGCGGCCGCCGTAGCCGATGTGCCCGACGTTGATTCGCTGATTGGCGCCCTTTTTCCCCGGCGCCGCGAGCACGCCCGGGCTCAACACGAGCGGGGCTGACGCGGCCGCCCCGGCGGCCAGGAATTCCCGTCGTCGGATTCTCCAGTTCATCGCCATATCAATCCTTCTCCTGCTCGAGATCGAAAAGAAAACGATCTTGTTCTCTACCGCGGTCAGCGACGCGTGCCGCTGTAGTACTCGGCGATCGCCCGGATCAGGCACTCGCCCGATTCGACATTCTGCTCCTTGGTGAAGATCGCGCCTGCGCCTTCGCAGAGAACGGCCGTGATCTTGAACTGCCGGCCCGGCCCGCCGCTCCATGTCGTCGCCCCCCGGTCTTCGCTGAACTGGAGGGGCTTGATCAGCCGGTTCGGGTCCTGCTTGCTGAGAATCTCGCGGAACTGCTCCTTGGGACCCAGCAGGGCGCCGATCTCCGGACCCGGCGTGAGGATCGGATCGACCATCCCGCCCCAGGTGTGCATCGACCAGATATCGGTCACCGGCGCGGAAGACGCCATCAGGCCTTCCAGGTCCTTCTGGGCCAGATAGGCCTCGTGGGCCTGGCTCTGCGGATCGGCCCCCTCGACCCGATAGGAGCGATTCATGTCGACGCCCTGGCGATTGACGCGATACCAGCCCTTCGACGGCGCGTCGGGGCTCATCATCAGGATGAAGTGGCAAATGCTCCGGCGGCGGCAATCGGCGCCCCGGTCGCTGAGCAGCCACTGGATCATGCCCACCATCCGCCATTGCGAGTTGTGCTCGCCCGGGTGCTGATTGGCGAAATAGTGAACCCAGCGTTTCTCGCGGGGGTGCGGGCTCTCCGGATCGGTGATCTCCAGGCGCAGCAGTTTGCGCCCCTCCAGCGATCTACCGAAATCGTGGAGCGCGGCGTGCGGGTGTTCGGCCCAAGCGTCCAGCATCTCCGCCGCGTCTTCGTAGGACATCGGCACCTGGAGCCCGAACAGAACCCGATCCTGCTCAAACGGCGGAAACAGCAGGCGATTCTCCTTGCCGTTGCTCCGCCGTTCCCACTGGATCGGCTGCCACTGCCGGCCATCATATGACCAGGAGTGGAAGTATTCATCGAAGGCGAACTGCGGCTTGGGGTGGTCGAACTTCACATCCAGCCGCAGCGGGCTCCCCTTCGCGTGGCGGACGATCTCGAACTGGCAGTTGTTGGCCCAATCGGGATGGGTCGGGGCGTGGCTCAGGGTGACGCGGAAATGGCTCGCATCGAGTTTCTCGATCCGCGCCCCTTCCGAGCCTAACGGCCCATCGAAGCGGAAGTCCTCGATGTTCAGCTCGGCGGCGGACCCTGAACCGGAAAGCGGTAGCAGGGACGCCAGCAGGATCAGGCAGACTGCGGCACGGTGCATGGTTCTCCTCCCCGGAGCACGGTAAACTCTTCGCCTGGGTCCCAGGCTCGCGCCTGGGCAGCTTCCCAGCCTAGCAGGCAATCTTTCGTCGTTCCAGGCGTTGTCCGGCGGCATCGAGAGCCGGAAAGGCAACTCGCCAAACGCCAAGCCGCCCCGGCGCTGCACGGATCAGCGTCTCACTTCGCGCTGGAAGAGCCGCTTTGCGCGATGGGTCACGTCTCCCTGCCGGAACCAGGATTCGGGAGCCGCTCGGGAGAACTGCGTGGGCGGAGAGACCGCCAGAAATGCGTCCTTTTGGGTCGCCAAAAACGTACAACGACGCTCCGACCGCGCCCTTTCCGGCCGCACTGCCGACCGCCGGCAGGTATCACTAAGTCTTGATTCGGCTTTGGTTTACGTCAAATGGGCGCACGAGAACTCGAATCTCGGACCTCGTCCTTATCAG
>JAAYCB010000057.1 GCA_012744395.1 Pirellulaceae bacterium | reverse complement strand
CTCGCCCTGGTCGGCCGGGCGGTGCAAGCGCTTCGCCGCAGCCCCTTCAGCCCAGCCCAGTCGGTGCTCTTCGGACTGAATTATGTCATCGCGCGGGTCCTCTGGCGGGCGGCGATTTCCGGGACATTCGACCTGCCGGCCGGCTCGGGCGCGATCATTGTCAGCAACCACCGCTCGCCCGTCGATCCCTCCTTTCTCTACCTCGCGACACGCCGCGTCGTCCGCTGGATGGTCGCGCGGGAGTATTGCGTCCATCCGGCAATCGCCTGGTTCTTCCGCATCGTCGAATCGATTCCCGTCGGCCGCGGCGGGATCGACACGGCGGCCACGAGGCGGGCGATCCGGCACGCGCGGGCCGGCGGCCTCGTGGGGATGTTCCCCGAAGGGCGGATCAATAAGACCTCCAGCCTGATGATCCCCGGCCGCCCTGGGGCGGCAATGATCGCGCTTTGCGCGCGGGTGCCGATCGTGCCGATCTACATTCAAGGCACGCCCTTCAACGGCTCGGTCTTCGGCAGTCTGCTGCTGCCGGCCAAGGTCCATCTCACGATCGGTGCGCCGATCGATCTCTCGGACTACTACAGCCGCGCCGACGACCGCGCGGCCCACCGCGAAGTGACTCGCCAATTGCTCCGCCAGATCGCCGCGCTGGCCGGCCGGACGGAGTACGAACCGCGGATCGCCGGGCGCAACGACCGACCGCCGGGGATGCGGACGGTTGGGCCTGAATCGACGTAACCACCCTGTCAAGGAGATTGCCCTCGTGAACGTTTCCATCTTGGCCGTCCTGGCACTGACCGCTCTGCCGCAGGCTCGGCTCGACGACGCGCCGGCCCAGGAACGGGTGGCCAACGGAGGCTTTGAAGAACTTGCCGAGGGCCAGGCGATGCCCGCCGGATGGTCCGGCGACCGCGACGTGTTTTCGCGGGATGCGACGATCCGCCGCTCGGGCGGTGCGGCGCTGAAGTGCTCCAACTCCGATCCGGGCCGCTACCGGCTGGCCGTGCAGAAGGTCCCGCTCAAGCCCGGCCGCAAATACCGCCTGAGCGGCTGGGTCAAAACCGAAAATGTCAGCGGAAGGGAAAGCGGCGCCACGCTCTGCCTGGAGTGGCAGGGCAAGGACGGCCGCTGGATGGGCGGATGCTACCCCGACGGGATCAAAGGAACGCGGAATTGGACAAAGGTCGAGGCGGTCGTGCGCGTGCCCGCGGAAGCCGCCGCCTGCCACCTGGCCTGCTACCTGCGGCAAGGGATCACCGGCACCGCCTGGTTCGACGACGTGGCGATCGAGCGCCTGATCGATCCACCGATGCGATCGGTGCTGATTTCACCCAATTATCGGGGGCGGATCACCTCCGCCGGTCCCGGCGAGTTGCAGGTCCGCATCCATCTCGATCTGGTCGACCACGAGATTCCGCGGGGGGAACTGAGGCTTGAGTACGCGCTGAAGACCGCGCACGGCGAGCAGGTTTCCGGCGGAACCGGCTACCCGCCGGCGACCACCGAGGCGGAGCCTACCGATCTGCGCATCCCGGCGGCGGAGCTCGCCCCGGGGCGCTACGATCTGGCCGTCCGGCTGATCGGCCCAAACGGAAAGCAGCTCCAGGAGACGCATCATCCGATCGAGCGGATGGCCGATCCCTTCGCGCCGGCGGCGCGGATCGACGCGCAGGGGCGGTTGATCGTGGACGGCAAGCCGTTCCTGCCGCTGGGCATGTACTGGAGCGGGATCAACGAGGACGACCTGAAAATCTACGCCGAGAGCAAGTTGAACTGCTTGATGCCCTATGCGTCGCCGTCGGCCGAGCAGATGGATCTCGCCTGGCGGTACGGGCTGAAAGTGATCTATTCGGTGAAGGATTTCTATGCCGGTTCGCGACACGCGCCCGCCTCGATCCGGTCGGTCGACGATGAGGAGCCGCAGGTCCGCGATCGGGTGCGGCGTTTCCGGGATCATCCGGCCCTGCTCGCCTGGTACTTGAACGATGAACTGCCGCAGACCTTCCTGCCCCGGCTCGAGGCCCATCAGCGCTGGGTGGCGGAGGAGGATCCGAACCATCCGACCTGGGTCGTGCTGTACCAGTATCGCGAGGTCGCCGCGTACCTGGACACGTTCGACGTGATCGGCACGGACCCCTACCCGATCGGCCGGAGCCCGGCCTCGCAGGCGGCCGCGTGGACGGCCGAGACGCGCCGGCAGGTCGACGCCGCGCGGCCGCTGTGGCAGGTGCCGCAGGTCCACAACTGGATCAATTACGCAAAGGAGGACGCGGCCAGCGCGAACTACCGCAGCCCATCGTTCGATGAAATGCGGAGCATGGCCTGGCAGTGCCTCTGCGAAGGAGCGACGGGGCTCGTCTTCTATTCCTGGTACGACCTGAAGCGGAATCCCGATGTGACCTTCGACGAGCAGTGGGGGCAGCTCAAACGGATCGTCGCGGAAATCGACCGGTTCGCTCCGGCCTTGCTGGCCGCCGCGGGGCCGGCGCTCCGGCTGGAGGTCTCAGGCGGCGAGTCGCGGCCCGCGGCTCCGCCCGAGTGGCTGCATTGGCTTGTCCGCGAGCACCGCGGCAAGGTCTACATCTTCGCCGTCAACGACGGCGACGGCGCGGGGGAAGTGGCGTTCCGATGGTCCGGCTTCTCGAGTCCCGCCGAAGGAGATGCAGGCCGGCCGCTGCGCGCCGCACGTCTGACAGAACAGACCGGCAACCGGTTCCTGAAGATCGAAGCGGATGGATTCGTCGACCGGTTCGAACCGCTCGCGGTCCATGTCTACGAACTCGCGCCGGCGGCCAACTGACGCAGGGCCGTGGACCGATCCCGCTCGGCAGGCAGCGCCTCCCGCAGCGCGGCCAAGCCCCGCGCTGCGAAAGCAGGGCCGCTTCCGCTCAGGTTGGGCAAAACACCCGGCGGAGGAATCGCTGGTTCTTCACGTAGGACTCGAACATCGGTTGGCCGCCGGGCAGGGCGCCTTCGATGACCAGCCAGCCCTGCCAACCGATCTCGTCAAGCGTCTGTCTGACCTTGGCGAAATCGACTCTTCCTTCCCCGAGCAGGGAGCCGTTTTCCTTGCAGTGAATCTGGCAGATCCGCTCGCGGCCGAGTCGGCGGATCTCCCGGCAGACGTCGTAGCCCATCTCGTCCATGTTGGCGACGTCGAAATAGACCTGCACGGAGGGCGAACCGACCGCGTCGAGGATTCGCAGGTGCTCGTCGGCGTTCAGGTAGGACTCGATGCCCAGGGTGACGCCGGCCGCCTCGGCCCGGGGGGCAACGCGGTTCAGCCGCCGGGCGATCTCCTGCCGCCGTTCGGGACGATCCTTGATGTCGCCGTTGCCGAAGAAGGCCAGGAGCACGACCTGCTGGTTGAGCTGGGGCATCACGTCGATGCACTCGGCGACCCATTGCTCGGCGCCGTCGTCCGAGGCGTACGGCACCTGGTTGAGAATCCCCATCGCCAGCGAAGCGATTTCGACGCCCTGGTTCTTTGCCTCGGCGAGGTACGCTGCCCGATTTTCCGCGAGCCGCAGATCGAACTTCTCGCCCGGCCGGCCGAAGGAGACCTCGACGCCGTCGAGGCCGATCTCCTTGGCCGTTTTGAGTGCCTCGGGGTCACCGCGTTTCTGGATCGACCAATCGCAGGCTCCGATCTTGAACTTGCGCGGCCCGCCGGCGGCCAAGGCGCTGCAGGCGGGCGAGGCGAGTAGGGCCCCCCCCATGGCGGCCAGGGCGCGGCGGCGTGTGATTCGGTGCGGATTCATCGGCTCTCTCCCCGGCGGGACGGCTGCCTGCTCCTCGGCTCATCCGGCTGGCCGGCAGGCAGGGGCCCGGCCGGCCGAATCCTAGAGGTGCAATTATACCCGCTTGCCGGAAGCGGAATCCAGGCGGCCGGTCGCCGGGGGGGCCAGGGAAGGATTGGCAGAAACCACCTCAAGCGGTACAACAGTCTCAGATGGTTGCCGCAATGGAACGCGGCGCGGCTTTCATGGAATTCTGGCAGGAAGAAGCGTTTCCCGATGGCAGAGACACCGATTCGCCTGTTGATTCTTGGGGCTCACCCCGACGACGCCGAATACCACGCGGCCGGCCTGGCAACAGTGTACCGCGAGGCCGGCCACTCGGTGAGGATGATCTCGATGACCGATGGTTCGGCGGGCCATCACCGCCTGCTCCGCGACGAGCTGGCGGCGACGCGGCGGAGGGAGGCGGCCGCGTCGGCCGCGGTGATCGGGGCAACCAGCCAGGTCTGGGATTTCTCCGACGGCGAATTGGAGCCAACCCTGGAGCTTCGGCGCCGCGTGATCACCGAGATCCGCAACTACCGCCCGGACCTGGTCTTGACCCATCGCACGAACGACTACCACCCGGACCACCGCGCGGCGGGGCAGGTTGTCCAGGATGCGGCCTTCCTGGTCCGTGTTCCACACGTCGTGCCCGAAGTGCCGGCGCTCTGGTCGGACCCGATCGTCGGTTGCATGGCGGACCTGTTCAGCAGGCCCTGCCCGATGTCCGCGGACATTGTCCTGGACATCGCTCCGCAGATCGAGACGATCGTGGCGATGCTCGCCAAGCACCGCAGCCAGGTTTTCGAATGGCTCCCGTTCCTGGAAGGGACCGAAGCGGAGGTGCCGGCGGACGGGGCGGGCCGGATCGGCTGGCTCGGCGACTGGTATGCCGCGGCGATCCGCCGCCGCGCGGATCATTGCCGCGAGCGGCTCGTGGCGGCATACGGGGCCGAGCGCGGCGGCAGCATCGCGTTGGCCGAGATGTTCGAGATCAGTGAATATGGCGGAGTGCTGACCGAACCGGCCCGCAAGCGGCTGTTTCCCTGGATGGGCTGATCCCTGCCCCGCGCAGCTTGCCCCCGTGCGCTTCGGCCGCCGCTTGTCATTCAATCGCGCGGAGAGTGTGACCGATGATCAACACCCTGTACCTGCCCGAACTTCGCGAAATGCTCGCCACGCACGATGCCGAGGGGCTGCGCGAATTCTGCACCGCGCTCCACCCCGGCATGATCGCCGAATTCATGGAAGGGCTGACCGGCAGCGAGACCTGGGCCGTCCTCCAGCACGCCGACGCGCCGCTGCGGGCGGAAATCTACGGGTATCTGGACCAGGCCAAACAGATCGAGATTTGCGAGACGCAGGACCGCGACGAGATCGCCGCCCTGATCGGCGACCTGCCGCCCGACGATCGCGTCGACCTGCTCACCGAGGTCGCCCCTTCGACGGTCGAGGAACTGATGCCGCTGGTCTCCGTCGAGGACCGCCGCGACATCCGCCGGCTCAGCGCATACCCGGAAGGCACGGCCGGAGCGGTGATGACGACGGCCTTCGCCCGGGTCCGCGAAGACTTCACCGCCCGCCAGGCACTGGATGAAGTGATTCGCCAGGCCGCCGAACTGGAGACGATCTACTACGTCTACGTCGTCGATGAGGCGAGCCACCTTCAGGGCGTCGTCTCCTCGCGCCAGTTGTTCTCCGCGATGCGCCGCCCGGAGACGCCCGTGCGGGACCTGATGGAGCGCGAAGTGCTCACGGTTCTCGTCACCGACGACCAGGAAGACGTGGCCCAGAAGGTCGCCAGGTTCGACTTCCTGGCGATTCCCGTCGTCGATGATGAGCATCACATCGTGGGGATCATCACCCACGACGACGTGATCGACGTGATGGTCGAGGAAGCCACCGAGGACGCGCACCGGATGGGCGGCATCGCGCCGATCACCGAGGACATTCTCGAGGCGCGGTTCACCACGATCTGGCGGAAGCGGGCGCTCTGGCTCTCGGTCCTGTTCGTCGCCGAGCTGTTCACGTTTTCCGCCCTCGCGCAGTTCGAGCAGGCGATTGCCGCGGTCGTCGCCCTCAGCCTGTTTCTCCCCCTCGTGATTTCGACCGGGGGAAACTCCGGTTCGCAGGCCGCGACGCTGATCACCCGGGCCCTGGCGCTCGGCCAGGTCACCACCCGAGACTGGTTCCGCGTCTTCCGGCACGAGGTCCTCATGGGACTCACGCTCGGGCTCACCCTTGGGGTGATCGCGTATGTGCGGGCGGCCTTGACCCCGCAGAGCGTGCTCGGCAACGCCGACCGCTGGACGCTTGCCTGCGTGATCGCCCAGGCGGTGGCCTTGATCTGCCTCTGGGGCACGCTGGTCGGCTCGATGCTCCCGCTCGTCTTCAAACGCCTGGGAATCGACCCCGGAATCGCCTCGAGCCCCTTCGTGGCCACGTTCGTCGACGTGACCGGGATCCTGATCTATTTCTCGATCGCCGAAGTCTACCTGCTCCACTGAGCGGTCAACGGTTTCCCCTGCTTCCCAAGCTCCCGCCTCCCCTGGTTCCGCCTCCCCCGGGTTCCCAAGCTCCAGCTTGGGAACCAGGCAAGTGGTCTACCTGGGTTCACGGTTGTTTTGGCGCCGTGACTCCCGGCCAAGCGTCCGTCCGGAAGGGGCAGGCGGGCAACCGCGCCTTGTTGCCCAGGTTGCAGACCGGGTTGTCGGCCCAGGCGTAGCGAACCGCCACCGGGTCGGCCACCGAGGGGCTGCTGACCAACACGGCCTCGCCCTCGATCTTCGCCTCGGCCCAGACGAACTTTCGATCCGCGCCGGCGACGGCGAAGCCCTTGAGCGGTTCGCCGCCGCGGGCGACCAGCCCGCCGTCGGCGTGGTCGAAGGCGATCCTGATCGTGCCGCCTTCCTTCTTCATGCCCTTGTACATCGGGCCCGAGTAGACCACCTCGCGCCCGTAGTCCTTGGCCAGCGCCCAGACGGCCAGGCGGCGCCCCACGTCTTGCTTATTTCTCGGGTGGATGTCGTCCGCCTCCCCGATGTCGATGGTCACGGCCTGGCCGGTGTTCTTCACGGCGAGCGTCATCGTCTGCGCCTCGCGCAACTCCGCCCAGGAACTCTCGTCCGGCTCCGGCCGGACCGCCATGAAGTTGGCCAATTGGACGAAGTAGAACGGAAAATCGCCCTGGCCCCAATCCTCCCGCCAGTTGCGGATCATTCGGGGGAACAGGTCGCGGTATTCGTACGCCCGGCCGGCGTTCGACTCCCCCTGGTACCAGACCGCCCCGCGGATCGCGTAGGGCAGGATCGGCAGGATCATGCCGTTATACAGATTCGCCGGGCGGTGCTGGCCCGCGCGGGGATCGCTCGGCGCTCGCGGCGCGGCAGGGGCCGGCCGGCCCTCGGCCTTGGCCTTCTCGGCAGCCGCCCGCCACCTCGCTCGATTCGCTTCGAAGGCGGCCTTTGCCTTCTCCGGGTCGTAGGCGGCGCATCTCTTGTCCCATTGGGCAAGCAGCGCTGCGTAGCGCGGATCCGCCTCCAGCACGGCCCGCCGCACCCAGGCCTCGCAGGAGGAACCGCCCCACGACGTGTTGACCAGGCCCACCGGGATCTTCAACGCGCGGTGAATCTCCCGGCCGAAGAAGTAGCCGACGGCCGAGAAGCTGCCGGCAGTCTGCGGGCTGCAAACGACCCACTTGCCCTTACAGTCGTATTGCGGCTCCTGCGTGCCCACGAGCGGGACGCTGAACAGGCGAATCTGGGGATAATCGGCCGCAGCGATCTCCTTCTCGGCGTCGTTGGCGCTCCGCACGGTGAAACCCATGTTCGACTGGCCCGAGCAGACCCACACCTCGCCGACGAGGATGTTCTGGACCTCAATCCTGTTCGTGCCGGACACGATCATCGTCGCCGGACCGCCCGCTTCCATTGCGTCGAGCCGCACAAGCCACTTGCCGTCCGCGGCGGCCGTCGCCGACTTGGCCTGCTTGCCGAGCACGACCGTGACCTTTTCACCCGGATCGGCCCAGCCCCAGATCGGCACGTCGATCGCCCGCTGCAAAACCATGTTGTCGCCGATCACGGCGGGGAGCTTGACGTCGGCCCGCAGCGCCGGAGCGACAGAGATCACGGCGACCGCCGCAATCGCGCCAAGCACGAACCGTTTCTGAAGTTGCCTGAAAGAGCCCCTTTCCATGATATCCCTCACCAACAAGATGCTGAGAACCGCGGATGTTGCACCGGTCCGCCCGGCGTCCGAATGGCGGCCATTCTATCACCGGCAACGGCTGGAAACAGCCCCCAGCTTGCGCGCCGATCTCGCCCGCAATCCGTCAACGCAGTAGAATAGAGCCGTCAGCCAGGAAGGCAGGAGACAGAAGGCAAGTTACAGCCGTCACCGAAAACAAAAGACGAATGACCAATGACGAATGACTAAGAACGTCGCCCGCCGCTGACCGCTGATGGCTGACCGCTGATGGCTGACCGCTGATGGCTATGCCCCCCCGGCTCACGTTCTCCGATCTCCTCAAGACGCTCGCGCACCAGCTGGGCAAGGACTATCTCCGGCTCCGCGCGGCGGTTCAAGGCCGCCTCAACCGCGCCCCGCGCGTCAAGCTCGAGCCCTACCGCGGCTGCGGAAATTCCGACGAGTTGTTCCTCATCGGCCGGGTCGTCGAAGACGTTCCGCTCGCCAGGCCCAGCAAGGGCGATCCTTGGTGGCGGAATGCGCGGGCCATGCTTCGGCGCTTCACTGCCGGCCGCTTCCCTGGCGCCCGCGTCCGCGCGCGGTGCGGCGAGCAGACGCTCGACGCGGCCGCTGACAGCGAAGGGTTCTTCCGGTTCCACATCCAGGGCTCCTTCGCCGACCGGCCCGACGGCGGATCGTGGCACGAGGTCGCGTTGGAGTTGGTGGACCGGGTTTGCCCCGCGCAGGGCGAGGTGCGGGCGAGCGCCAGCGCGCTGGTGCCCCGCGCCGGCTGCCGGTTCGGCGTGATCAGCGACCTCGACGACACCGTGATCGAAAGCAATGCCACGAGCTTTCTCCGACTCGCGCAGATGACCCTATTGCATAATGCGCGGAGCCGGACGATGCTGCCGGGGACGGCCAGGTTCTACCGCGTCTTGGAGGGGGGCGGAGTCGGCCGGGCCGGCAATCCGTTCTTCTATGTCTCCAGCAGCGTGTGGAATCTCTACGATGTGTTCGCCGAGTTTCTCGAGATCAACGGCCTGCCCACCGGGCCGCTGATCCTCCGCGACCTGGACGCCGACGATGCGAAGTGGATCAAGTCGGGCCACGAGCACAAATTGGCGAAGATCGAGCGGATTCTGGCGATTTGCCGCCGGCTGCCGTTCGTGCTCATCGGCGACGCGGGCCAGGATGATGCGGCGATCTATCGTGAAGTGGCGCGGCGGAATCCCGGGCGGATTCTGGCAATCTACATCCGCGCGGTCCGCCTGCCCGAAAGAAACAAGCGGGCGCGGCAGACCGCCTGCGAGCTCGGCGACGCGCCGCCGATGCTGGTTTTCGAGACGGTCGACGAAGCGCTCCGCCATGCGGCTGCGGCCGGACTGATCGCGGGCGTCCCTCCCGAAGAGCGATAAGCCGTCTCGCGGCTGGCCGAAATGCGGGTTTTCGGGTAGACTCGGGTGCGATGGCAATCAGCGGTCCGCGTTCGGCGAGCAGCAGTCGCCTGGACCGGATCGCTGGCGGTCTTTCCGGTTCCAATCTCCAGCACCCTCCGGTTCCCCAGGCCGAGGCTGGCACGTAGGTGACCCGCCCAGCCCGAATCCCTGTCTCCTGACGGCTGATCGCTGACAGCTCGCTCGACCCGCCCATGCCCGCCAATCTGACCCAGCAATATCTGAAAGCCGAGCAGGAGTATCGCCAGGCCAGTACGCCGGAAGAAGAATTGGCCTGCCTCCAAGCGATGCTCCGCGAGATCCCCAAGCACAAGGGGACCGACCATCTCCAGGCCCAGCTCAAGTCGAAGATCGCCAAGGCCAGGAAGGAGATGCAGGCGGAGACGAAGGCCGGCAAGAAGGGCCACGGGGTCCGCATCCCCCGCCAGGGAGCCGGCACCGGGGTGATGCTCGGCGGCCCGAACGCGGGCAAGAGCCAGCTGCTCGCCACGCTGACTCGGGCGGCTCCCGAAATCGCCCCCTATCCCTTCACGACCCACCAGCCCGCCCCCGGCATGATGCCCTGGCAGGATGTGATGGTCCAGCTCATCGACACCCCGCCGATCACGGCCGACTATCTCGAATCCTACATGCACGGGCTGGTCCGCTCCGCGGAACTCGTCCTCCTGATCGTCGATCTCGGCGCCGACTCCGGCATCGAACAGTGCCAGGACGTCGTCGACCGGTTGGCGCAGACGAAGACCCGCCTGGGCACCACGACGTACCTGAGCGAAGACGACGTCGGCCTCTCCTACACGCGCACGTTCCTGGTGCCGAACAAGATCGACCTGCCCGGCGCGCACGAGCGCCTCGACCTGCTGCACGAACTCTGTCGCCTGGAGTTCGAGGAGTACGTGATCTCGGCGCAGACCGGCGCGGGGCTCGAACCGTTGCGCGACGCGATCTACGCGGCGATGGACGTGCTCCGCGTCTACACCAAGCTTCCCAGCGCCAAGGAGCCCGATCGCGACCGGCCGTTCACGGTCCGCCGTGGAAGTTGTCTTCTAGACCTTGCCGAGCAGGTGCACAAGGACTACCAGGAAGGCCTCAAGTTCGCCCGCGTCTGGGGTTCGGCCGTCCACGACGCCACCGTGGTCAAGGGCGACTACATTCTCCACGACCAGGACGTGGTTGAATTGCACATGTAGCGGCCGGCGATTACGACTGGTAGATCTCGCCGCGGCGGAAGCGCGCCCAGGCCGTCTCGAACCAGGTGTCCGACTCCGGCAACGGCCGCCGCACGACCCAGCGATTTTCAACCTGGCCGGCCCCCAGGGAGCGCGTCTCCTGAACGAACGAGCGAAAATCGGCGTTCTCCGGCAGAATCTGCCAGGGCGTCTCCAGGGACGGGTGGATCGGGAGCCCGTCCGGGTCCAAGACGATCGCCGAGCCGCGGCTCCCCGTGCCGGAGGCCACGGCAAACGCAACCGCCTCGAGGTAGACGGCATGGGCGAAGCCCAATTGGCGCGTCCGCAAAGCTTCGACCGAGTCGGCCTCGCCGGCAAACCCGCAACCCGACCGCTCCAGCCGTTCGACCTGCCGCCAGGCCGCGGCCGCCGCGGCGCGCAGGTCGTCGCCGCGGCGGATGTGCGCCGCCGACCTGCTCATTCGGGCTTGCAGTTCGTCCCGCTCGGCCTGCCATGTCTTTTCGGCGGTGGCCGAGCGCTCCCGCCAGCCGGCGATCCGTTCGAGTGCCCGCCGGCCCGCCTCGGCCGCCGCACTCGCGGAGAGCGTCCACTGCCGGTAGCGATTGGCGATGAACTCGGCGGCGCGGAAGCCGCCCACCTGGCCCGCGTTGAGCGCCGAGCCGCCCGGTCGGTAGACGCCATGGGAGCCGTTCACCTCGCCGACCGGAAACAGGTGCTCGATGTTCACCGACTCCCACCAGTGATTGCTCGCCAGTCCGCCGTTGTTGTGCTGCGCGCAGACGGCGATCTCCAGCGGCTCGCTGGCGATGTCGATTCCGTGTTCGCGGTACATCTCGATCGCGGCGGGGTTCATGTGGCGGAGCCGCTCGATCGGCGTCGCTTGCAGGGCAGCCGACTTCTCCAGGTACCGCCGCGGCTCCTCGCTGAGCTGCTCCAGCCGATAGCCCGCGGGATTGCCGCGATAGTCGAGAAACACCCGCCGGCCTTTGAGTACGGTCTCGATATAGACGAGGATGTCGATGAGCGACGAGCCGCCGACCACCTTGCGCGAATCGAAGGGCCACTGGTAGCCCTTTAAGAACACGCTGGAATTCATTTCGCCCGGCGTCGCGAAATATTCGAGGAGAAACTCGCGCGCCTCGCCCTGGCCGTCGGCCGCCGTGCTGACCAGGCGCGGCACAACCTGCATGTACGTGCCCGACACGTTCCAGCGGTGCTTGATCGAAGCCAGGCCGAATTGCGACTCGGGCAGGTTCTGCGCAACCGCGCCGGCCATCAGGGCCACGCCGATCGCCCCGGTGTGGACTTCGGGGTAAACGGACGTCTTGTAGAGCCCGCCGGGCCCGCCGACGGCGAAGACGACGTTTTCCGCCACGTAGACTTCCAGCGCCCCGGAGTCCGTCGCGGCAACGAGTCCACAGACCCGTTTCTTGTTGCCTTCATCGAGCGTCACAAGCTCGGCGGCGTGCCGGCCCTCGGCAACCGGGATATCCAGCAGCCGGGCGCGGCGGGCCAATGCCCGGCACATCTCCCGCGAGGTATAGGGCCCGATCGACGTGGCGCGCTGCCGCGGGTCGTGGTCCGTCTTGTAGCCGATGAACTGGCCGTAAGCGTCGCGCGGAAAGGGGACGCCGAGGTCCACCAGGTGCAGGAACCCGCGGGGCGAGAGGCTGGCCTCGACCAGGGCCAGATCGCCGTGCATTCCGCCGCCGTTGAACAGCGTCTCGGCCAGCTCGCGGGGCGAGTCGGGCGCGTCGCCGCAGAGCGAGAGCTTGTAGTAGGTCTGCTTGTCCGACCCGGTGTTGATCGACGTCCCCTTGTCCAGCCCCTCGGTGAGGACCGCCAGGTCGTCGATCCCCGAGCCGCGCAGCTGCACCGCGGCGTTGAGCCCCGCCGCGCCGCTGCCGACCACGAGCGTGTGGACCCAGCGAACCGGCGCCTCGCATCGCGCCCCGGAAGTCGTCTGGACCTCCAATCGTTCTTGTCGCATCGGAACGTCTCCCGCGGCGATTCCGCGCACCACGGCCGCCGCCAGCGCGGGTCAGAGTGTGCGGATGTGGAATCCGCCGTCGATGTGGAACACGTCGCCGGTGCTGAAGGGAAAGTACCCTTCGACGATCGCGGCCACCGCCTTGGCCACGTCCGCCGGGCGGCCCCAGCGGCGGATCGGCCAGAAGCCTTCAGCGATCAGCCGGTCGTACTTTTCCTTGACCGGGGCGGTCATGTCGCTCTCGATCACGCCGGGGGAGACCTCGAAGACGCCGATCTTCTCGCCGGCCAGGCGCTGCGCGAACAGTCTGGTCATCATGCTCACGGCGGCCTTGCTCATGCAGTAGTCGGCCCGGTTGACCGAGACCGCGTAGTGCGAGACCGACGAAATGTTCACGATCTTGCCCTCCTCGATCGATCCCGCGCCGATCTGGCGGATCATTTCGTTGGCGACCCGTTGGGAAAGGAAGAACGGCCCCTTGAGGTTCGTGTCGAAGACGAGGTCCCAGCTCTCCTCGCTGGCTTCGAGGATGTCTTTCCGTCCTTGCGAGGTAATCCCGGCGTTGTTGACGAGCACGTCGAGGCGGCCGAACGTGTCGAGCGTGCGGGCGACCAGCGCGCGGCGGTCCGCGCCCGAGCCAACGTCGGCCTTCAGGGCGATCGCCTTGCCGCCGGCGGCGGTGATCTGGCGGACGGTCTCCTCGGCGGCGTCGGGCCGGCTGGCGTAGTTGACCAGCACGGCAAGGCCCAGTCGGCCCAGTTCCACGCAGATTCCCCGCCCGATCCCCCGCGACCCGCCCGTAACGATCGCAACCCGTGCCTCAGCCATGCCTTGCACTCCAAAACCGCAAGTCGACCAGTAAAACAGGTAGCCTACGACGCCGGGTGGCGGCTGTCAATCAGATCGCCGACGAGCGCCAGCCGAGCTCTGCGGCACGCGTGGCCGCGCCGCCAGCGGCGGCCCACCGTGAGGCGGGCTGACGGTGGGCCGCCGCCTGCGCTTCGGCCGTGCGGGCTTGTTCGGCGCCGGCAGGGCGATTGGGGCCCGCTGCCGATCGTTTGGGGCCGCATTCGACCACCCTACTCGCCGAAATTGGTGAAGAACAACTCGAACGTGTGGTCGCGGACGTCTTTCGTGTCGTTGCCTCCCGAGCCGAAGACCTTCACCCGTTCGAAGGCGATCACCTCGTAGAGCAAGTCGAGTTGCGTTCCAACTCTCCTGAACAGCCGCGCCGTGTCGCCTTCGCACTCGAAGTGATCGTCCCCGGTCGTGTCGTAGATTCGCGCCACGTCGAAGCCCCCCTCGCTCGCCGTGGCATGGACCTCGTCGAACGCCCGGGCGGTTACCGTGACACCGGCCTTGACCAGCTCCGTCTTGTGACTCTTGAAGTAGAAGACGTCGTCGACTGCGGAGTCCGGGCCTGGCAAATCGGTGAAGTAAGCCACGTCGCCCTCGCCGCCTCCGCCGCGAACGATGACGGACCCGAATCCGACGGCCAAGTGATCGCGGTTCTGGCCCTGCATGCGGGCGGCGTTGTCCCCGCCGTGGTACGTGAAGGTCTCGTTCCCCTCGGTGCCGTTGAAGACCGCCGCATCATCGCCCCCCGGGCCGGGATCGCAGACGATCGAGGCGAACCTCTTCGCCCGCAGCGAATAGACCGTGTTTTTCGCCCGCAGCCGCACGAACTCCTCGTAGCTCTTCAGCTTGTCGTGGTCGCCCGATCCGTGGAGAATCGCCGCATCGACGCCGCCTCGCACGGAGTACGACTGCAAATCCTCGAACCCGCTGGCTTCGACCGAGTAGGCGGCCGCTCCGCCGCCCGTCGCATTGCTCATCACCACGCGGTCGGGCCAGGCCTCCAGGGTATCGTCGCCGGGCGAGTCGTAGAGCCAGACGACATCCCAGCCTTCGCCCCCGTCGAACTGGATTGCCGTCACTTCCCCGTCGTCGAACTCGTAAACGACTCCGTTGATCGTGATCGTGCAGGAAGCTCCGGCATCGAAGTAGAAATGATCATCCAGCGGCGTCCCGTGGGTCGTCACCGAATCGCCGATCACGTCCACCAGGTTCGCCAGGCACAGTTCCACGCCCCCGGCGGAGCCGCTGACCTTAATCAGGTAAGTCTGCCCCTCTTCCACCGTGTAATCGATTCGCGGCGTCGCATCGCCGGGATTCGAGGTCGCCAGCGGCGCGACCGTGTCTTCTGGGGCGTAAATGCCAATCTCCAGCGCTCCGGCGGTCGCTCCGGCGGCCGACTGGACCGTCAGCCAGCCGGCGCGCGCGGTTTCCAGGCGATACCACAGCGCGCCGGCGCCGGGCTCCAGCCCTTCCAGCCGACGGAAATCGACAACTCCCAGATCGGCGACAACCTGGCCCGCTTCGTCGTCGGCATTCACCAGCGAGAATTGCCGAGCCGGCAGCGCGGCGTAAACCGGATCGCCGCCGCCGGGCGGCCCGACCGTCACCTGGTAGGCCGTGTCGCCGTCGCTGGCGTCATCGTCCACCCCCACAACCGTCACCTGCTGCGCTGAAGACCAGTTCTCGGGAGTGAAGGTCAACCGGGCGGGCGAGACGGTCCCCTCGGCTGGGTCGCTCGACTGAATGGCGATGGTCACCGCGTCTAGCGGCTGCGTATCGAGGACCACGGTGAACGCCGCCGTGCCGCCCCCCTCGGTCGTCCGCCGTTCGGTCTGCCACTGGATCGTCACACCGGCCGTGTCGTTGTCGGCATTGACGACGGCGACGTCCACCGCAGCGAGCGCGGCGTATTTCTCGTCGCCGCTGGTCACCGGCCCGACGTGGATCGTGTAGCCCACATCGCCGTCGTCCACCAGGTCGTCCACGCCGGTCACGGTG
>JAAYCB010000546.1 GCA_012744395.1 Pirellulaceae bacterium | reverse complement strand
GGATTCACTACACGGAAAAAATGTTCGACCAGGTGCTTTCCGCCGCCGAGCGGAACGAATTCCTGTACACGCACCCGGTTTCCGACACGGCGCGCTACAACGTTTTTCGCTGGACTCCCTCGGCCGGCGCGCAAAACACGGAGGTCGCGCTCTGCGGCACGTTGTTCTCGAACCTGGGCAACGGCGTCGAATTGCGCGTGACCTGCGGGAATGACGGCACGCGGCACGAGGTCCTGGGCACGTTCAACACCAAGGACCTTGCGGTCCGCCCGTGCGGCACCGCCGAGTTCGTCCTCAGACTGCCGCCCGGCAAGGTTGGCAAGCACGTGGACTTCGTCCTGCACAACGCCGGTTCCCACATCTGCGACGCGACCGCGCTGAAGATCCGAGCGTACACGAACATCCAGCGAGCCGCCGGGCAGATCGACGTGACGGAAACGGTGCAGGCGAAGTACCACAACCGCCTGGTCACGCCGCTCGGCCCGTACGCCGAGCTGTTCGGCGACGCGGCAACCGGCGGGGAAAAGACGTTGAAAGTCAAACTCCACTACTGGAGGGACGGTGTCGTGAAGTACCGCGAATTCCCCCAGGATTCGGCGTTGGACTTGCGGTAACGCTGGAAAACCGGCGAATCAGCCGCTCAGCGAGACAGCCGCCTCAGACCCTGCCGAGCGTTGACGGGGCGGCCCCAATAAAGAGGCCAACAGCATGTCTGAATCGTTGGCCAAAGTGCTTGTCCACATTGTCTCCAGCACCAAGTCAGCGTCGGCGCCGGCTTGATGATCCGATGCTCCGATCCCAACGGTCCAGCTATTCCTTTTCGCTGCGAAGTGCCTGGGCAATTTCCAGGGGCAGTCGGATCCCCTCCATGCGGCCGTGCTTGCAGTTCCAGGTCGACTTGATCTGGTCGGCGGTCGGAGGTGTTTGACGACAGAGGTGAAAGTCGGCGCGGCTGATTACCGCATCGGTGAAATCGGCGCCGGTCAGGATGCAGAAGTCGAACGTGCACTCGGTCAGATTGAAGCGCGAGAAGTCGAAGCCACGGAAGTCCCAGGCGTTGAAAGTCGTTCCAGAAAACGTAGCCTCGCGGCAGCTCTTCGTCGCCCGGAGCCTTTCGATTCCCATCATTCGCCCGTCCAGCCATGCATCCCGAATGTCGCAACCGTCGAATTTGGCGCCTTCAAGGCGCGCAGAATAGAACTGAGTGCCGCGCAGCGAATGCTTTGAGAAATCCCATCCGGACAAGTCCATGTAGTTGAATGCGACGCCCTCGTATAACGAGCCCCGCAGCCAATCGAAGGGGTCGCCCTCGCGCGTCCTGTAACCGAATCGCGGTTGTCCTTGTCTTAGCAGCTGCTCCTGGTTGATCGCGGCGGCGTGGAACTTGACCTCGCGCAAATCCGCGCCGGTGAAGTCGGACTCGGTGAAGTCGCCCTTCGTAAGAACGGCGCCGCGGAGATTGAAGCCGCGGAGATTCAGCGCCACTTTCGGGTAGGCGTGTTGACCTGTCAGCCGAACCTCCCCACCTCCAATGCAGCACTCGCTCAAATCCTGGAGTTGGTAGCTCTTCGTCGCGCGGAGCTGCTCGACGGTGAGGAATCGGGAACTGAGCGCCCACATGGCGCCGTTGATCAGCGCGCCGGTGAAGTCGCTCGCCGCATGCAAGTCGCTTTCGCTGAAGACGGCATTGCGGAGGTCGGCGCCGCGGAACGAGGCCGGCTTGCGCTGGTTGACGACCTGGAAAAACGCGGTTCCGCGAAGGT
>JAAYCB010000056.1 GCA_012744395.1 Pirellulaceae bacterium | reverse complement strand
ACTGGGGGAGCATTCCGTGCCGGGCCATGAATTCGATCGCGGCGCCGACGACGACGGGGCTCTTGGGGTCGACGATCACGCCGGGATTCCGCCCCTTCTCGTCCTGGTAGGGATACCAGTTGCCCGCATAATGCTGGTGCATCGGCACGATCCGCGAGGGAGACAGGGGGACGTACATGCGGACGAGATTCTGGATGTAATCGAGTTTCGAGGGGAGACCGGCCAGGAGGACGACGTCGGCGTTGTGATCGACGATCCGTTGGCAGTAATCGAAGAGGAGCTCGTCGAAGACGTCGTGGACGACGCCTTCGAACTGTTCGCGGTCGACGCAGAGGTCGAGTTCCTGCTGGACGGTGTAGTAGCCGGGCCCGCGGAGCGTGTCGAAGACCTGCTGGAGCGAATCGAGGACGGCCGGATCGACCACTTCGGGGTCGGTGTGCGAGATCGGCTCGTCGGTCACGTCGTCGACGGCGTTGTTCAGGTAGGCTTGGGCCAAGGGGACGAACAAGCGGTTGATCCAACCGACGCGCTGGGCGCGGAACTCGCGGTTCTTGGGCACCTCGGGGCCGAAGAGGAGTTGGACGTCTTCTTCCTCCAGCCCGAGCACCTCGGCGAACAGGGGGACGATGATCGTTTCGAGGAGGCGCTTGACCAGTTGGTCGCCGCCCAGGGCGATGCCGTCCTGGTGGAGGACCGCTCCGCGGATGGCGTCGTCGATCCTCGACTCGAAGTTGTATCGGGCGATCATCAGGTCGGTGGTGCCGCCGCCGACGTCGATGCAGGCGATGCGGACCTCGCTGGCCGGCTCGCCGAACGCTTGTTCGTCGTCGCCGCTGCGGCGGCGCGGGGGCGGGGTCGGCCCGCCGGGGCGGCGGAGGACGGGGCGGGCGCGGCGCCGGGCGGCGGGCGCGGCCGCCGGCTCCCGGCTCGGCGGTTCCTCCTCGGCCGGCTGCTCGCCGCGGTCCTGCCTCATCGTGGCGAACCAGAGCCGCGGGTCCTGCCCCAGCAGGCGGAGTTCGCTCCAGATGTAGGTCAAGTGGACAGCGCTCGCCTCGTCGATGCTCAGGTTCAACTCCGGTTCAACCCGCTGGTGCTTGCCCAGGGTCCGCGCGAAGATGTTGATCGCCTTTTGCGCCTGGGCCTGGAGGCGTCTCTGCTCCTCTTCGATCATCCCGGAGGGGAAGGTCATCGTCATCGTGCGGATTTCGCGGGCCCGACCCGAGTCGCCGGAGGCCGACCGGTAGCCGAGGCTGTTCACATAGGCGTAGGCCTGGCAGAGCATCTCGTAGAGGGCCGCGGTCATCATCGCGCGCGGGGCGTGGCGCGGCTTGTGGGGCGCTTCGCTGGCGAAATCCGCGTCGCGGAGCGGGCGGTCTTCCAGGAGGAAGTCACGGTCGTCTTCGTGGACGAATCGCAGGTAGGGCCCCCGCAGGGGCGCCGCGTAGGCGCCGGTCCGGCAGCGGTCCGCCGGGTCGGCCATGTGCCAGTTGGCCCCTTCGAGCCAACTGGCGTCGTCGGCCCAGAGATAGCGTTTGGGCGAGCTCAAGCCGATGCGGATGTCGCCGTCGGCGCGGATCACGTGGGCGATCTCGTCCCCCTCGCGGCCCATGCGGACCATCGAGAGGTCGTCGAAGAGTTTCGGCGTGATCGCGACTTCAACCTTGTTCTGCTTCAGACGCCGCGTCCCGCCCGAGAACCAGCCCCCCCTGTCGCTCGCGTCGACCGTGTGGTACTCGGTCTTTTTCTGGGGGATCGGCGGCAGGTAAGGCGTGTTGGCCCAGATCGTCTTGGAGGAGAACCAGCGGGCGGACGGCGTGCTCTGAAACCGCCCCTCCTCGTCCCAGGCGTCGAGATGGTAGCGATTGAGCAGCTCGAAGGGCGTCATCTGGGGCGTCTGCGTGATCTCGCCGGTCAATTCCAGGAGCAGGGCGCCGGAGCGGCTGTTGCCAAAGTCGATCACCATGTGGACGTGTTTTGCGTCGCCGGCGGTCGCCGCCGCCGAACGGATGCAGACGTCCACGGGAGGCGTTCCGCGGAGCGGATTGCCCTGGAGGTCGAGGATGTTCTCGATCCGCAGTTCGAAGTCCTTGGCCAGCGCGCCGGGGTCGCAGAAATAACCGACGTCGGGGTCGCCGCAGGTCGTATCGACGGCGAGAACCAGCTTGGAGACGGCCCCCTGGATGATCTGCCACTGGATGTAGGGGTGTTCTTTGGCCGGCCGGTCTTCGCCCCGCTGGCCGGCGGTCTCCGCGGCGCAGCGGCTGTGCTGCCAGCCATAGCCGATCTGCGCGGCCTGATAGCGGCTGCCCCCGCGGAGGGGGACACAAATCAGTTGGACGCCCGTATTGGCAAATAGAACGTGCATCGATCGGTTCTCAAACGTCGAATGGTTCCACGATCTTGATCAGCTCGTCGTTGCCCGGCGGAATCTGCACGTGCTCGCCGGCGCCGCGGGCCAGGGCCTGCGGCAGCCGCTGGATCCAGCGGCGGACGAACGGCGCCATCAGTCCGAAGCGGTCGAAGTCCGGCTCCTCGGGCGGCGGCGGAGCGGCGTCCGGCGGCGGGGCGGCCTGGCCGGCCGTTTTCTGCGGCGAGGGGATGGGCGTCCTGCTCGGGCCGGGATTCATCACGAAGTCGTTGATGATGATCTGGACGTATTTTCTTCGCGCCCTGCGCCGGGCGGCCTCATCCCGGGTTTTCAGATGGACAATCGGCCCGAGCCGTTCCGCGAGGGCGCCGAAGACATCGTCGGTCAGCAGGTAATCGCGGAGGTAGCGGGCGAAGGCGTTGATGTCGTTCGCATCGAGCCAGGGCGCGCCCTCCTCGTGCTCGGCCATGTGTTCCTCCCAGCGCTTGGGGACGGTGACGGTGGCCCACTCGTGGAGAAACCCGCGGAGGTGCCGCGGCAGGGGGTCGCCATGGCGTTTGCTGGTGATCTCGGCGCAGTCGGCGAGCTGCAACTCGTCGCCCGGCTGGACGCTCATCGACTGCTGGATGGCGTGGACGCGGTGGTAGGCCGCCCGCTCGTCCTGCCTGAGCCAGTCGACAACGCGGACGGCGGCGCGGATGCGTTTTTCCCGATCGACGTTGGCGTCGGGGTCGACCACCCAATCGCGCGAAAGCTGGAGGAGGCGGTTGTTGATTTCGAGGATTTCGCGTTGGAGTTGGTCCTGCTTCTCGGTTGCGGTGGTCACCGAGCGGATGCCGGCGCTGATCAACGACAGGCCGCCGTCGTCGTCGCGCATCGCGGCATCCCAGCGGAGCTCGGGCGATTTCATGTACTCGGCGACCATTTCCGATTCGAGAAAGGCCTTCTTCGCCCGCGCCCATTTCTGCGGGTCGGCCTCTTGGCGCTGCTCTGCGTTGGTGTCCCAGGTGCCGGGATAGCGGATCGGGTAGGTGTTGGCAAACGCCTTCCCCCTGCCGCCGAAGTCGTTCATCACGTTGCCCAGGGCGTCGACCAATTGGCCGAGCCGGGCGTCGTAGAGTCCTTTCTCGGCGTATTCCTCGCGGTTGCGGAATTCCTCGTCGATCCCGGTCATGCCGATGAACAGGGCGGGGACGTCGTCGTGGACCTTCTGCGGCCAGACCTTTTCGCCGTAGCGCGCCCGCCCCCACTTGTCGATGTGGTATTTCATCTGCGAGGTGACTTCGAGGTTTCCGCCCCGCGAGAGGAGAAACAACGTCTGGATTTGCAACTCCTCGGTATAGCGTTCGAAGAGGTAGGCCACCTTGCCCCGTTTGACGATCTCCATCTGCTCGTCGATCGTGTCGGCCCCCGTGCGTTTGCCCTGTTCGGCGCCCTGCCGGCCGGCCCGCATCCCGGGAATATCGAGAAAGTCCATCTGCTCGATGACCTTCCGCCAGTCGTCGTTCAAGCGGTGGGGCAAGACCGGCATGACGAGTTCCAGCATGGCGGCCTGGATCGTCTCCTGGTCTTCGCTGCCGTCACCGCTTCCCGGGTGGTACTCGAGGACGTGCCAACCGTCGCGCTCGCGGAGGTGGAACTCGTTCCACGCCACGCGAGTGAAACATTTCGAGGTCCGCCGTTCGTGGAACTTCTGCCGCTGGCTGTCGAGCAGGAACCGCACGCCCGCCCAGTGGGTGAGAATCGCCGGGTCGTGATCGCCGCGGCGAATCTTGTCGAGAAACGCGTTGATCCTGACAAACAGCCCGGTGAGCGAGTCCCAGTCGTCCCAGAAGAGCCGCGCGGCGGCGGCCACGTAGCCGTCGTCGCTGAGTGGATATCGGCTCATCAGCCCGCTCAACGCGGCTTCCTTGGCGGGAAAGCCGCGGCGGTCGACCGAACGCATGTAGGAGAAGGCGTCGAGGAGGTCCATCCGCCACTTGCGATCGACCCCGCGGGCGCCGTGCTGCCGCCCGAGCTCCTCAAACAACTCTTCCAACTCGGTCTGCTGCCAGGCCCGCTGCGGCGTCTGGCACTCGACGTGGAACCCGCGGGCGAGCACGCGAATCCACTCCGCCCGGGTCAGCGCGCGGACCATCACCGGATACTCGGGCGCCACGCTGGCGGCGATTCGATCCTTGGTCGTAAACCGGGTGACCAGCGCGGTCGCCTCGTTGGATCCGCTCTGCGGATTCAAATCGTTGTCGAAGGAGAGGGCTTTGTAGTAGGCGGGCTCGCCGTGCTGCTCGTCGCGCCCAAGCGGGCTGTAGGCCTCGCTCGACGGTTTGAGCACCTGGCCCATGAACAGGCTCTTTCCCACCTGCGACGGGCCGTACACGGCCGCGGCCACGGGGACTTTCGACGAGGTATACAGGTTGCCCGCCAGGCGGCGAAGCTGGAGCACCTCGAATTCGTCGCTCTCGGCGATCGGCAGCAGGTCGACGGCCTTTCGGGCGGGATTGAACTCGGCCAGCCAATCGCATAATTCGGTGGCCAACTGTTCGACCTGCTCGGCCTGCCTGATCAAGCTGCGATCGCGTTCGTCAGGAAATCCCATCGGGTCTTTCCGTCCATCTTCTGGGGGGGTGTTCTTGAGCGTTTCATCGTATCCGGCTCCCCGACGCCGGGCGGGAAGTCCGCTCGGGTCAGCGTTTCGGCCGATCTTCCACGATTCTTGATTCCAATCGGAAGGTAAACGGATATCGTTGAGTCGAACCACCTGCCTGGGGTCTGGCCTCCAAAATCACGCTGTAACGCGCCGTACGATCGCGATAAGGGATTCGCGGACTGGCCAGAACCACCCGTTGCTGTCCACTCTTAAGAGTTGCGGACACCCACTCCGTAGCTGCATTTCCACCCGCTCCGACAACGCGGTACTCCAATCGCCCCTCCGAGGCGGCGGCCAGCACCTCGATCTGGACGGCGAAGTCGCTTGCGCCGCTGTCGAGCGTGGTTGCCACGTTCAAGAAACGCTCGCCGGTAACCATCACCTCGGCAGCCGCCTCGCGGCCCCGGTAGGTCGCCCGGACTTGCGTCGCGCCAAGCCCCTCGGCGCGGAACCCGGCGGCCGCGGGCGCAAGGACCGATCGGTCCATGCTCTCCAGCTCCGCGGCCACCGGGTAGCGCGCCCCGCCGGCCTGGCTGGCATAGACGATCAGCGGCGGGGCGGCCTCGCCGACGCCGAGGGTCACCCGGGCGGGTTCGATCGCCAGCTCCAGCCCGCTAACCTCGACGTGCGCCACCGTGGAGAGCCCATCGTGAGCCGTCCCCGGCACGCGGGCCGAGACCACGACCCGAGCCGTGCCGCCGGCCAGGCCCCGCAACCGGCCGTCTCCCGAGGCGCCGACCACGGTTTGACCGGCGGGTATCTCAACCGCATAGTCGACTTCGAACGGCGCCTGGCCAGCGCCGGGATGGACTTGCACACTGCGGAAGCCGCCGACCTCGCCTTCGACCAGATCGAGCGTCTGGGGTATGACCTCCAGTCGCCCGGCGGCCGCGCCGTAGTCGCCGACCTCGATCAGCAGCTCGGGGATCGTGATCAGGGTCCCGAGCCGGGCCGCGACCCGCGTCTGCCCGGGGCGAACCGGGCGAAACACCGGCCCTGCCGGAGTCTTTTCGAGCCTGGCAACCTGGTGGGGCTGGGTGAACTCCAGGGCCGGGTCGCCGCTCACGTCGATCGACGAGCCGTCGGCGAAGACTTGCAGCACACGGACCGCCGCGCCGGGCGAACCGGCGCCGATGCGGAGAACGTCGGGCGAGAATTGCAGCCCCGTGCCGGCAGCGTGGGACGCCGGGCGTTCCACGTCACCGAGCACGTAGCCCGGACCGCCGCGAACCACCCAGTCTGAGCCGAAATATCCGTAGCCCGGTCCAACAATCGCCCTCCGGCCGGAATGGAGCACCGCCCGGCCCGGCGGCCCCCAACCGGCGAGCACGTCGAGCGCCGCCTCGGCCGACTGCGAGCCGAGCCGGGCGACGACCGCAGTCCGGCCGGCTACCACGCCCTCGACGGCCATGTTGCCAACCACGCGTGCGACCGCCGGGTCGCTGACGTAGAGCCCCAGACCATCGTTCTCGGTGACGACGCGCCGTTCCGCGCCGCGGAGCGCCGACGCCTGGTAGACCACTCCTTGTCCCGGGTGAATCGCGGCGCGGAGCGGATCGAGCACCAGGCCGGTCCAAGGCGGGTCGGTCACCGTGACCGGCACACGCGCCGCCGCCCGGCCTTGGTAGGTGACGGCCAGGCCGGCCTCTCCGGGCGAGATTGCCTGCACCTGCTCCGCGCCGACGATCCGGACAGCTTGCGGATCGGGCCCAGTCACCGAAACCGCCAGGTCCGGTTGAGGAAACAGCAATTCCGCGCCCGAGGCGCTGCGGCCGACGACGCGGAGTTGCGCAAGATCGCCAACCGACATGGCAAGCCTGGCCGGCTCAACGCTGATTTCGGTGATTGGCCCGCTGTTGACCGTGACGTGGGCCTTGCCCGGCGTTGCCGACTCGGGCAGTTGGGCGGTGATCTCCGCTTCGCCTGTCGTCTGCGCGCACGCCAGGTTGCCCGCGATGGAAACCGTCTGCGGTGCGGAGCTGCTGAGCAGGCAAGACGCCGTCCGGTCGATCCGCCGGCCGTCGCCGGTCAACACGTAGACGCGAAGATCGAGCGCCTGGCCCGGCGAGAGGACGCCGGAAGCCGGCTCGACGACGATTCGTCCGTGCACCGCGCCTACGGGCAGGACGCGGACACTGGTAGTTGCCAGCTTGTCGCCCCACGCGAAGGTGACCGCCGCGGCGCCGGGTGAGACCCCCACGAGGCTGTGCGTGAGCGGATCGTAGCGAACCACGCCGGGAAGAGCCGAGGTGACGCGCGCCGAGCGGCTGAAATCCACTTCGCCGCGGAACACGCCCAGGTCGACACCGATCCGCCGGCTCTCGCCCACGACGATCTCGATCGATTCCTGGTCGACGGTCAACGCCTCGGCAAGCGAATCGACCACGCGGATCGCCGCCGGCCGGCTGGTGATCGCGCCGAACTGGGCGGTGACAGCGCTTTCGCCGCGGTTTAACCCCCTGACCGACGAGCCGCTCAGCTGGGCGACCTGGGCGTTGCTCGCAGACCACTGGACGCCGGCGATGCCGGTGATCCGGCCGACGGAGCGGCCGCTCTTGTAGCCGATTACGTCCAGGCCGACCGTCTCGCCCGGCAGGATGTTGACCAGCTCGGGCGCAATCCGAATCTCGTCGATATCGAGCTTGTCGGTGACCGTGACTTGGAGGCCGCCCTTGGAGGCGACGCCGTCGAATTCCGCTTCGACCAGTGCTCTGCCGGGCTCAACGCCGATGATTCTCCCTCCGGCGAACGAGACGGGCCCGCGAAGCTGGTTCTCGCCCAAGCGGATCGTGGCCTTCCTGGTCACAATCCGCACGAAGCCGTCGGCGTATTCGGCCTCGACACGGAAATCGTCGAACTCCGCGCCAACGGGCAGCGCCACGCCGGGCCCTTGGTCGCTGAGCACGCGGACTTCGATCGGCTGATCGGGCCGCCGCGACGGCAGGGCGCTGGCGCTTCGCGGCTCGATCGCGACCGTGTCGAAGCGGATTGCGCGGCCGCCGCAGCGGGCCGTGAGCCATTGCTGGTGGCCGGCCTGTTTGGCGGTGAGCACCGGGGCGCGCCAGCGGACGAGCTGGTTCTCGAAATCCGGCGGCCAGGCGACCTCGGCGGCCGGCTCCTGCTGCTCCCCTTTGCGGAGGAGAACCTGGTAGCGTTGACTCTGGCCGACGAACAGATACCGGCCCACCGGCTCGCGCGCCAGTTCGAGCGTCACCGCGAGGTCCGCCGGGTCGAGCGCGGCTTGGACGGCGGCGATATCCATCGCCGCCCGCCGGCCCTGGAACTCCGCGTGAAGCCGGCCGCCTCCGCCCGCCGGGCCGAGTCCGACTGCCGGGCGCAGTCCGCCGGCGGCCGGCCACCAGCGTAGTTCGCTCGGCACGTCCCAGGCGACGGCGTCGGGGCGGACTTCGCGCCAGCCTTCCAAGCCCGGCCACTGGGCTTCCACTTTCAGCGAGACGCTCTGCCCCGCCGCCAGCGACGCCGCGGCGGGCGTGATCCGCATCTCCGAGGGCGATTCTGGTGCGACCACCTCGATCTTCGCCGCGGCGGGCCGGGCCAGGTACGGCAGGTACGTGGCGGCTAGCTCGAAAGGCTCGGCCGCTACGCGGCCAACGAGCACGGGCGGGCGCCAAACGACCGCCTCGGGCTGCTGCAGGCTGTAGCCCACGCCCGGTCCGGACATCTCGGCCCGCTCGACTTTTTCATCGTGAAGCCCCTCCAGGTAGAGCCGCAGCGCCGCCGTCTCATCGACGGCGATCCGCACGGCGGCCGGTTCGAAGACCAGCCGGGCCTTGGCCGGCTCGACCACGACAAGATCGAGGCTGGCCGGCGACTGCGTCGCCGGGTGCGTGGCCGTGATTGTCGTCGCCCCGGGACCGGTGGCCAGCAGCCGGTCGCTGCCGGGCTCGACCGCGACGATCTCCGGTGG
Source organism: Pirellulaceae bacterium (assembly GCA_012744395.1). Lineage (GTDB taxonomy): Bacteria > Planctomycetota > Planctomycetia > Pirellulales > Thermoguttaceae > JAAYCB01. The sequence goes on along the minus strand of JAAYCB010000056.1, from coordinate 9,719 downwards.
ACCGCTTTGAAGTTGGGCCAGTTCCGGCACCAGTTCCACGTCGCCGCGGGGGCCGGTCCCATCGATCCGCAGCGTTCCGGGTTCGCCCACCAGGCGAAGCTTGCGGTCGAGCTGGAGCCGCAGCGTCACGTCTTCCGGCCCGACGCTCCGCACCTCGACCTGATTGCTCCAGCGCCCGAAATCGGCGGCCCTGACCTTGATCGCGCCCGAATCAGCCGCTAGCGCCGCGAGCTTGTGCCCGCGCAGCTCGAGGCCGGGCGGATCGGGCGCGGCCGGCCGGCATTCCCATTGGAGGCGTTCCGGCGGCAATTGCACCCGGCGTGAGCCGGCGTAGTTGGCCCAGGCATCGAGGCTGAGCATCTGCCCCAGGGGCAATTCCACCGGTCCGGCCGGCGTCAACTCCACCCCGTGCGGGGCGACCACCACGTCGACCGGCGCGGCGTTTGCCAGTGCCCCGCAGCGGAGCGCGAGCGACTGCGGCGGACCGGCCCCGGTCGGCGCACGGCCCAAGAGGGCCATCGCACGGCGGTCGAAATCCGCGTAGCGCGGCGAGGGCAAGGCCTCCGTCTCGATCGCCTCGGGGGCCAGCTCGAGCCGCCGGCCGTCGGCCAATCGGCCGTAGACGCGAACTTCGCGCTCGTGGTCGACGGGGACGACGATCCGCGAGGGGGCAATCTCGATTGCGCGGAGGTCTTCGTTGCGGACGGCGACTTGGACCGTGCGGCTCTCGGCGCCTTGCCTGACGGCGACCTGCGCGCTTCCCTCGGCGCGGCCAACCAGCCGGTTGTCTTCGGTGACTTCGACCACGGCCGGGTCGGAGCTGGCCAATTCGACCGGCGCTGGACCAGGCGCGGCGATGCCCAACTCGGCCACCTCGCCGACCGCCATCGCGATCGATTCCGGCGCGACGATCAGCGAGCGGACCGCGCAGGTGGGAACCACGCTAAAACGGGCGGCTCCCGCCAGGGCGCCGTGATCGAAGGAAGCCGACAACTCGGCGCGGCCGACCCGGTCGCCCTGGATGGTGTGGATGTGCGGCGTTGCCACGGGGGAGGGATTCACGCCGAGCGCCAGTCGCGACGAGCCCAGCAAGGAGTAGCGCTTTCCGTCATCGGCGATGGCGTCGATCTTCAACCGGCTCGACCGCCCCAGCGGGATGTCGGGAGGAACGACCGCCGCTTCGATCGAAGTCAGCGGAATGTCGCGGACAAGGACGTTGGCCGTCGCCTCCAGCCTGGCGATCCGATACCACGCGCCATCGGCCGCCTGTCTGACCGCCGGGTCGGCGTCGGCGTCGGCGGGCGGTGCGGCGGCCTGGCGGACCGGCAAGCTGGCGACCAGGGTGCTCCTGCCCGGCGCGAGCCCTTCCAGCAATCCCTGGTCGACATAGACCACTTGATCGCCGCTGGGGGCCCATTCCGCCAGGCTGGAGAGATCGGCGGTGGCGCTACCCGGATAGTGGCCCAGGAGGCGGACCTGGGCAGTGGTTCCGACTCCGAGTTCGACGCGAGGCGGATCGATCGAAATCCGGTCCGGTGGGCCGGGCTCGGTGACCGTGACGGACACCCGGGCGGTGCGGCGGCCGTCGTAGAACCGGATCAGCGTTTTGCCCGGACTCTGCGCGACGGCGGTTGCGCCATGCGGATCGAGTCTGACGATGCGCGGGTCGTCGGCCAGCGCCACCGCCTGGCCGGTGATGTGTCGTTCGCCGAGCCCGAACAGCCCGGGCCGGATGATGGAGAATTCCAGCCGGCCGCCCAACGGTCCGGTCCAGTCGCCGGGCCTGGCGATCAGCCGGCGTTGGTTCCACGCCAGCCATCCGCCGATCAAGGCCAAGAGCAGCAAGAGGAGCAGCAGAGCGAGGGGCCGTTTGCGCGATTTCTGCTTCGGCTTCTGCGGCAGGGCGGCCTGGCAGGCCGGACACTTCGCGCTTTGGCCGGGGCGGCGAATCCAAAGCAGGTTGCAGCCCTCTTCGGCGCACAGCAGGGCCGGGGCGGGCTGTCGATCGTTCCGCTGGTATCCCCAGCACCACACGAGCCGGGGACGGTTCAGTACGTCTTGGTAGCGGAAGAAATAGCTGGCCCGGTCGCTTCGCGCCTTGTTGTGGGCAAGATCCTCGAAGTTCTCCTTGAGGACGCGCAGCAGGAGCCGCTCGGTTGAGTTCTCCGCCTTGGCGGCGTTGAGACGCTCCTCGATCTTCTCAAGCTCGGCTGCCAGGGGGCCGCGCAGGTCCTCCTCGGTTGCGGGCGAACAGGCAACGTCCTCGAGTCGGCCTCCCTCGTCCGTGCGAACGTAGAAGTTCACCGAGTCGCCTTCAATTTCCGGCTCGGCGGCCAGGTGTCCCAACCAGCGGAGGAGGATTTTGCCGCTGGCATTGGCGGTGTCGAGCATGGGAACGCCCGGCTCCAGTGCGATCGGCCGGAAATCCGGGGCGTTGTCGGCGAGGTCGATGCGAGCGAATCGTCTGGCCATCAGTCAGCTCAACTGTCCAAATCGGGCCTGCGGCAACGATCAATCACCTCCGTAACCGGTCGCACCCCGAGATGGACCCGCGGGGGGCAGTCGCGTCTTCGCGGCGGCCCTGCTCTGCATGTCACCGCACCAGGCTGCGCGCCGCGCGAACTGGGACAGTCCCGGTAAATGATCTCCCCCCCTCCCTCTAGCCTATCCGCTTTTCGACGAGCCGCAAGCAACCGTTCCGCTCCCCGGGGCGGGTCGCGGAGGGGGACGCCGTCTCGGAATGGTGCCAACCTGGCAGTCTGGCCGGTTGCCTCCCGGTTGCGCCAGCAAGAGACACGCCGAGACCGCCGCGTTTACCTTCTGTTGAGCGGAGCAGCAGGGGCGAGGCGGCTGCTGATGGCTCCCAAAGGGCCATTTGCCGCCAAAGAGCGGTGCGCCCGTCGCGAACGGTCGCGCTGCGGGAGTCTGGCCGGGCGGACCGAAACTCGCCAAAGGTCGGCTTCCTACAGGCCAAGACCGTCTTGCAGGACATGGTTGCCGAGGAGATTTGCCAATACCCATGCGCCGAACGCCACCAGCAAGAGGGTCTTCACGTAGCGCCGGAAGTCGTCCCACGTGGTCGGTTCGCCATAGACTGTCGCCCCCCGCCCGGATCGCTGCTCTGTCCAGCGGCACCATATGACAACACCGACAAACACGAAGTAGATTGCGTCCAGCGCGGTCGCCCATCCGCTTCCCGTGCTCAGGATACCGCACAGCGTGAGCAGAATCGCCGCCGGTCCCAGGCAGAACCAGGTCAGTCGCGTGATCAGCCCGCCGAAGGTGTTGATGGCCGGCCGATCGTTCGGGTTGCTGTCTGGGGGGTTCGTGGACTCGGCAGTCTGGCTCGCGGTGGGGCTCGTCTGACGAGGCTCCGGAGAGTCCGGCAAGCGTTTGCGGCTTTTCGTGGGCATGGATAAACTCCGAGGATCGGAATCCGAGAGGATTCAGGAACTGCGTTTCATCTTCGGGGCAAGATATATGCCAGTCTCGCCTGGGCGCGAGCGGATCGTGTGCAAGATGCTTTCACACAAGGGTTTGCATCACAATTTCGATCCCAGCCGCGCTGAATCTGCCGATTCAGCCTTGGTCGGGGCGTGGACAGATTCTTTCCGCTGTGGACAATCGTTTTCCTTCGGTAAGGAGTCTGCGGGGTGGTTTTGACTGCCGGCCGCACGTAGCAGCGTGTTGCTCGGCCGTGTTGGCCCGGCGTGGCCGGCATTGCCGTGCGATGCTGCTGAATCGGCATCGTTCTTGCTTGTAATCGATTGCCACCCCTGGAGCGGGGGACATAATTGAAAACTGGCGGAGTCACCCCGCAGTGGACTGATTTTCCGGCTTCGTTTGGGTGGGACATTGGCATGTGGAAAAAAGTTGTGACCCCGCCGATCCTGGTGAGCATTCTGTGGATTGCGGGCAGCAGCATCACGAACTACTACATTCAAGGGGTGCACGAATCGCACGCTCGGGCGTTGGAGGAGAATGTCGCCACGATCCGGGCGGGCTGGGCGATGCAAGATGCCTTGTGGCGGCTTGAATCGATCGTGATGGAGGCGGAGGGGAGGGATTTGCACGAGGCGGGAAGCGAGGCGGACGAACTGAAATCCGTCTTTCTGCAACACTTGGACGATGCGGAGCGAACGTCCGTCACGCCGGAAGAGCAGGTCCTGGTCAGGGCGGTTCGCGAGCGTTTCGCCGTGTACCGCGACCATGTCGGTTTTGACGCCGTCGATCCTGGTGACGGCCCGCCGCAAGCGGACCGGTTGGCGCAGCCGGCCTGGCAACCGGTGCAGAAAGAGGCGACGATCCGCCTGGCCCGCGAGGTAGCCCGACTCTGCCGGCGGCTCACCGATTTGAATGAGCGGATTCTAGCCGAGGCCACCGCGCGGAGCGTTCGACTCGGTCGAGTGATGCACTCCGTGCACCTGACGTTCTTGATTGCCGGTCCAATCGTGGGCGTGCTGTGTGGCTTGTGGGTCGCGCGCGGCCTGCGGCGGTCGCTTTCCGAGATCAGCGTCACGCTCCGGGATGCCGCGGGCGATCTGGACCGGAAGGTTGGCTCGGTGGAAGTCCGTGCCCTGGACGACCTGCCCGCTCTACAGCAGCAGGTCGAGGCGGTTGCCGAGCAGATTCGTCGCGTGATGGACGAGCTCGAGCGGAGCCGCCAGAAGGCCATGCTCACCGAGCGGCTGGCGGCGGTCGGCGAGTTGGCGACGGGCGTGGCCCACGAATTGCGCAATCCGCTCACGTCGGTGAAACTCCTCATCCAGACGGCAGCCAAGCGCGAGGGCCCGGCGGCGATCGAGGAGAAGCCGCTTCAGGTCGCCCGCCAAGAGATCGCGCGGATGGAGAGTGTCATCCAGGGCCTGTTGGATTTTGCCCGCCCGCCGCAATTGCGCCGCGTGCCCCATGACCTGCGGGAGACCGTCCGCCGCGCGCTGAACCTGGTGGCGGGGCACGCCAGCCGGCAACAGGTCCGCGTTCTGGAGGAGTTTCCCGCAGAGCCGGTCGTCGTCGACGGCGACCCCGACCAGCTTCACCAGGTGTTCGTCAACCTCGCGCTCAACGGGATCGAGGCGATGGAAGAGGGTGGTCCAATGCTGGTGTCGATTTCGAGCGGAGCCGCTTTGGGCGGGCGCCAAGTCGTGTTTCGCGATCGCGGGCCGGGAATCCCCCAAGAGATCATCGGGCGGATTTTCGAGCCGTTTGTCACCAGCAAACAGCGGGGAACGGGGCTGGGACTGGCGATCAGCCGCCGCATCGTCGAGGATCATGGCGGCGCGCTGCACGCCGCCAACCGAGCCGAGGGGGGAGCCATGTTCACGGTCGACTTGCCACCTTGCGAACCCCAACCGGAGGCCGCCGATGCCCAAGATTCTGGTGATTGACGACGAGCCCGGCATTATCTTCAGCATCGAACACGTCTTCGCCGGCAAGGGGATCGAGGTCCTGGGCGCTGAAGACGGGGAAACGGGGCTGCGGCTGGTCGCCGACGAGTCGCCGGACGTGATCTTGCTCGACATCCGGCTTGGCAACCGTTCCGGGCTGGACGTGTTCCAGGACATCCGCCGCCTCGATCCGAAGAGCCTGGTGGTTTTCATTACTGGGCACGGCACGGCCGACACGGCGATCGAGGCGATCAAGCTGGGCGCCTACGATTACCTGGTCAAGCCGCTCGACGACGAGCAACTCGACCAGGTGGTGAGCCAAGCCTGCGCGATCAGCCGGATGATGCACGTGCCGGCGATTGTCGAGGAGGCGGACTGCCCCGAGGACAGGCCCCAGCGGCTGATTGGCGGCGCCGCCGCAATGCAGGCGGTCTTCAAGCAGATTGGCCGGGTGGCGCCCCAGGATGTGAACGTGCTGATCCTGGGGGAAAGCGGGACGGGCAAGGAGCTGGTGGCCCGCGCGATCTACCACCACAGCCGCCGCAACCAGGCCCCGTTCGTTGCGATCAACTGCGCGGCGATTCCCGAGTCGCTGCTGGAAAGCGAGCTGTTCGGGCATGAACGGGGGGCCTTTACCGGGGCGGAACACCGGCGGATCGGCAAGTTCGAGCAATCTCACGGCGGCACGCTGCTGCTCGACGAGATCGGGGACATGGCGCCGGGAACCCAGGCGAAGATCCTCCGGCTGCTCCAGGAAGGGAGTTTCGAGCGGCTCGGCGGCAGCCAGGCGATTGCGGCCGACGTCCGCGTGATCGCCGCGACCAATCAAGATCTGGACGGCCTGATTGAACAGGGCCGGTTCCGCATGGACCTTTATTACCGGCTCCGTGGCGTGACGATCCGCCTGCCGCCGTTGCGGGAACACCGCGAAGACATTGCGGAGTTGGCCCACTACTTCCTCTTCCGCTACAATCGGCAACTGGGCACGGCGGTGCAGTCGATTTCGCCCGAGGCGCTGGACCTGTTGGAGAGGCACAACTGGCCGGGCAATGTGCGGGAGTTGCAGAGCGTGATCCGCGAATCGTTGATCGCTTCGGCGGGTCCGACGGTGATTGCCGAGTTTCTCCCCGCCGAATTGCACCGCGGCGAGGGCGGCGAGCCCGAGTCGGAGACCGAGGTCAGACCGATGCCGGACATGGATTGGCGGTCGCTCCCTGAGTTCGTCGAATCGGCCGTGGCCGAGGGTCAGAAAGACGTCTACCGGCGAGCTCTGGAGCAATTCGATCGTTTGATTGTCGCCGCAGCCATGCGGCAGGCCGGCGGCCAGCAGAATCGGGCGGCCGAGATTCTCGGCATCAGCCGGGTCACGCTCCGGGCCAAGCTCCGGCATATGCACCTGGCCGTCGAGAAGGTGCTGCTGCCCCGGCAGACGGAAGAGCCGCGGAATTGACGGGCAGGGGGCAGCCATTCCGGGGGTCCCGCCTCGATCCTCTCGGCAAGTTGCCCCGCCCGGCGGTGCGGGACACGGATTGGCTGCCAGAAAAGCGGCACGCGCCGGCGGTTCTCCGGGCGCGGCCGACTGCCGGCCTGATCGCAGTTGACGCGCGGTGGTCCGGGCAATTAGCCTGAGAGTAGGACGGCTGACCCGAAGAGAAGCATTCGTCCGCCACCGGGGGCGGTCGAGGAGGCTTCTGTCTTCGCGGCGCGTGGTAGGGCGAGGCATCCGAGAGCCCTTTTCGTCGCGGTCCGTGGGTCGATTGCCGCGACAAGTAATGCCCCAAGACCGCGGATACACGGCTGGAATGGACAAGTCAGGACACCGAGTTCTTGTGCTCATCATCTCGCTCAGCTTGACGGCGCTGTTGGTCGGTGGCGGAGCGGCCGGGCTGGCGGTCTGGAAGACCTTGGGCAAGCAGCTCCAGAATGCGGAGTTTCTCGAAGCGCAGCTCAAGCGGGTCCGTCCGGAAGGGGAGAATCGCGGCGCCGGCCCCCCGCCGGCGCTCGTTCGGGTCGACCGGGCGGAGCGGAAGATATTCCGCCCCCAGCGGGAAATCATCGGCCGGCTGATCGAAGTTCACAAGGTGACCGTTGCCAGCGAAGTGACCGGCACGATCATCGCCATGCCCGTCGAGGAGGGCGCCCGGGTGACCGCGGGCGAGACAGTGCTCGCCGAGGTTGACCAGGTCTGGAGCCGGCTCGCCCGGCAACGCTACGAGGCGGAGTTGAAGTCGGCTGAAGCAATGCTCGAGTTTGAGCTGGTTGAGTTCGAACGGTATCAGAAACTGACCGACGAGGATGCCATCAGCCGCAGCCAGTTGGAGTTGAAGGCGGCGACGATTGCGGGGCTCCGGGCGGACAGCGCAAAAAGCCGAACGGCGATGGAGGAAGAGGACGAGCGGATCGCTCGCTCGACGATCCGGGCGCCGCTCGACGGGGTCGTGGTCGCCAAGCACGCTGAGTTGGGCAGCCACGTGACGGTCGGCACGCCGCTGGTCGAGATCATCTCTTCCGGCCAGTTGGATGCCCGGCTGATGGTCCCCGAGTCGGCGGTAAACTTGTTGGAGGAAGGCGAACACATTGCGATTCGCATCGACCCCCTCAAGGAGGAGGTTGAGGGCACGGTTGTCTCGGTAACGCCCTATGGGCCGACGGCCTCGCGGACCTTCCCGGTCCGCGTCCGGCTGGACGATCAACAGGGACGGCTGAAGGTGGGGATGAGCGTGACGGCTTCGATTCCGACGGGCCCGGAGCGGGAGTCCCTGGTGGTCTCGCGAGACGCCGTGCTCGTCCGCCCCGACGGCGCGACGGTGTGGGTCGCCATGGCGGGGGAGCAGCCGGCGACGGCGGAGGTCCAGCCGGTGCCCGTCACGGTCAGCGATCGGATGCGCGACCAGTACGCGATCGAGCCCGAAACGGCCTCCGGCCAGCAGTTGCTGGTGGACGGGGCGACCGTGGTCATCGAGGGCTTGGAGCGCTTGATGCCGGGGCAGGTCGTGCGGATTGTGACGCTCGAGGCGAAGTCGCCGCTGGCGTCCGCGCCGCGGTAATCGCCGCGCGGAGTCGGATGCGAGGAATTTAGGCACGAGGAAACGGTCGGCAGAAGATGGACATCATCCGTTTCTCGATCCGGAACCCGGTGAAGGTCGCGGTGGGGGTGATTCTCACCGTCCTTTTCGGGATGATCGCTCTGACACACATCCCGATCCAACTCACTCCGGACGTGGATCGGCCGGTGATCACGGTCCGCACCACGTGGCCCGGCCGCAGCCCGGAAGAGATCGAGAAGTCGATCCTGATCGAGCAGGAGGAGAAGCTCAAGACGGTCCAGGGTCTCTGGAAGATGGTCTCCTCGGCGGATCTCGGCCGCGGCTTCATCACGCTCGAGTTCAATGTCGGCGTGGACGTTTCGCGGGCCCTTCAGGAAGTGGCCAACACGCTCGATGAAGTACCGTATTATCCGGACGAGGTTGACCGCCCCGTGATCCGCGCCTCGGACTCGGCGAGCGACGACTCGGTGGCCAACTGCCTGCTGCAAGCCGAGGACCCGGACTATGAGATCGCGGAGTTCTACGACTTCGCCGACCGCTTCATGAAGCCGGCCTTGGAGCGAATTCCCGGCGTTGCGGAGATCGGCATCTACGGCGGCCGCGCGCACCAGGTGCAGGTCCGCTTCGACCCGGCCGCCCTGGCCCAGCGCGGGATCAGCGTCGCCGCGCTGCGTTCCGCCTTGCAGGCGGACAACATCAACGAATCGGCCGGCGACCTGGCCAACGGGCGGCAGGACGTGCGGTTCCGCATCCTCGGCCAGTTCGATTCGCTCGAACCGCTCCGCCGCACGATCGTGGCCTACGACGATGGCGGTGTGCCGATCCGCGTGGAGGACATCGCCGAGGTCTGCCTGACGCTCGAAAAGAAGGTCTATTTCGACCAGTGCAAGGGGCGGACCACGATGACGGTGTTCGTCAAGCGGGAGGTCGGAGCCAACGTGCTGGAGCTGATGGACGCCGTCCGCGCGCAGATCGACGAATTCAACGCGCCGGGCGGGTTGCTGCGGTCCTACAAGAACGACCGTCATGGAATCCGCTTGCGGCTGGTCATCGACGACACCTATTACATCCGCCGCGCGGTGGACCTGGTGAAGGAGAACCTCGTCCTGGGCGGCAGTCTGGCGATCCTCGTCCTGCTGCTGTTTCTGCGCAGCCCGCGGCCGACCCTGGTGATCGGCGTGGCGATTCCGATTTCGGTGATCGGCACGTTCGTCGTCATGGCGGTGACGGGGCGGAACCTGAACGTGATCTCGCTGGCCGGCTTGAGCTTCGCCGTGGGGATGGT
>JAAYCB010000478.1 GCA_012744395.1 Pirellulaceae bacterium | reverse complement strand
GGGCGTACTTCTCGCGATTCCGCCAGTCTTCTTCGGTGATCTTCCACTGCTTTTCGGGCGTGTTCTGGCGGGCCTGGAAGCGGCGGAGTTGTTCGTCCTGGTCGATGTGGAGCCAGAATTTGACAATCGCGGCGCCGAAGTCGGCCAACTGCCGTTCGAACTCGTTGATCTCCCGGTAGGCCCTCCGCCATTCGTCTTCGGTGCAGAATCCTTCCACGCGTTCGACGAGGACTCGGCCGTACCAGGACCGATCGAAAATTGTGATGTGGCCGGCCTTGGGCAGCGCGTTCCAGAACCGCCAGAGGTAGTGGTGGCTCTTCTCCAGGCCGGTCGGCGCGGCGATTGGGACAACCTCGTAGCCGCGGGGGTCGAGGCCCCGTGTGAGTCGCTTGATGTTGCCCCCCTTGCCCGCCGCATCCCAGCCCTCGTAGACGATCACGGCGGGAATCCTGGCAACGTAGACCTCGTGCTCCAACTGGAAGATCCGCTTCTGGAGCTTTTCGAGTTCTTCCTCGTACGGCTCGCGCTGGATGGCGAGCGTCGCGTCCAGGCGGTCGAGGATCGTATGCTGGCGCGTGGGGGAAGGCTCCGGCTTGGGCATCGGCCGCGGCGCTGTCCGCGGCGCTGCCGCTCGGCGTTGGAGCTCGGCTTCGATCGCCTCGATCACGGTTTCCAGGACCTTGACTCGGGCGAACCTTGCCTGGGTCGCTTCGACGACCGTCCACGGCGCGTGGGCCGCACTGGTCCGCTGGAGCATCTCCTCGACGGCCGCCAGCCACCGGCCGTATTGCTGGTGGCGGCGCCATTCTCGCTTGCCGACCTTCCAGGCCATGACGGGGTTTCGGCCGATTTTCTGGAAGCGTTTCTTCTGGTCCTTCTTACTGATGTGAAGCCAGAACTTGACGATCACCTGCCCGCCGTCGGCCAATTGCCGCTCGAAATTGAGGATGTCGTCGTAGGCTTGATCCAACGGGCGGCGGGAGATCGGCCCCTCGATCCGTTCGACCAGCACGCGGCGGTACCAGGAACGGTCGAAGATGCCGATCTTGCCGGCGGGAGGCATGCTGGCGTGAAAGCGCCACATCCAGGGGTAGAAGCTCTCGGTTTCGGTGGCGGGGTTGATCGCCCGCACCGCGAAGCCGCGCGGATCGAGAGCCTGCGCCATGCAGTTGATCAGGCTGCCCTTGCCCGCCGCATCCCAGCCTTCGAAGACCACCAGGACGGGAATCTCCGCGGCGCGAACGGCGCGTTGGCAGGCGGCGAGCCGGAGCTGCAATTCCGGGTAGGTTTGCCGGTAGACCTCCTTGTCGATCCGCTTTCCGAGGTCGACCAGTTCAAGCATTGCCAGGCCCCTCCGAAGCACTCGGTGAACGCAAGCGTCCGGCGCGTCTTGGTCTCGCTGGACCGGACATCCCGTTCGACGCCGGCGCGCTACTGCTGCCACTCCAGCCCGGCCATGGTCTCAAGGCCCTTCAGCCAGTCCTGGTATGCGAACCAGCGGTCGAGCTGGGCCACGACGTTAATCTGCTGCGGGTTGGCGGAGACAAGGAACATCTGCCGCAAATCGTCGGTAGGCGGCGAGGTTTCCAGGACGCGAATCACATAGACCACGGTCTTCGGCTCGTTCCAGGCCACGCCCACCTCTCCAGGTTCCAGGAGCGCAACGGTCTGCATGAAGTCGTTGCCCACAAGCGGCACGGTCTCGGCCTCAGGGGGGGCTTGATCCTCGGCCTCGTCCACCGCCGGTGCGGATCTGGAGGCGAGCTGCACCGTGCTCAAACGCGGAGCGCCATAGCCGTAGAGTGCAAGGCTGACGCTGGTCCTGTCGATCCATGTGAACGGTTCGGTGGTTCGGACCACGATCTCCTTCTCGCCGGCGAGTGATTCAGCCAGAGGGGCTTTCTTGGCACGCGCCGTTTCCGCCAAACGCTCCGCCGCCTGCATCGCCTTGTCGCGGGCCTCGATCCGCTTCCAGGCGTCGACGACCATCTCCCGGACGCCGGGGTCGCTCAGTTCCGGTGTGCGCTGGTCGGTCTGATCCGTCTTCCAGAAAAGGTAGTAGTTGCCCTCCATGTCCTGCGATCGGGCGGCGCGGAGCATGGCCAACGAGTCGTACGCATAGGAGAGGAAGGGAACCGACTGGCCGCTCCAGGAGATCGTCGAACTGCCGATATCCAGGTCGCGCGCCTGCAATTGCGACATCAACCGGGTCGTCTTGGCTTCGATCCCGGCGTCGGCGGCGAGCTTCGCGAAATCCGGCCGCGATGGTTCCGCCACGGTTGCCTTGCCCGAGGCGTCCTGCGACTGGATGTAGCGGACATGGGCGTCGTGGTAGATGGCCATCTGGTTTTCGAGCGGCCTGAATATCTGCTCGATCTTGTCCGGCGCCAACTTGGCTTGAATCTGCGACTTGACCTCTTCAAACGAGTAGTACTCCGGCAGTTGCGGAGCGGCCGGTTCTTCCTTGGCCGGTTCGGCCGGCTTCTCGCTCGGTGCCGGCTCTTTCTCCGCCGGCTGGGCCGGCTTCTCGCTCGGTGCGGGCTCTTTCTCCGCCGGTTCGGCCGGCTTCTCGCTCGGTGCGGGCTCTTTCTCCGCCGGCTGGGCTGGCTTTTCGCTCGGTGCGGGCTCTTTCTCCGCCGGCTGGGCTGGCTTTTCGCTCGGTGCCGGCTCTTTCTCTGCCGGCTGGGCTGGCTTTTCGCTCGGTGCGGGCTCTTTCTCCGCCGGCTGGGCTGGCTTTTCGCTCGGTGCGGGCTCTTTCTCCGCCGGCTGGGCTGGCTTTTCGCTCGGTGCGGCATCCTTTTTGGCCGGCTCATCGGACTTTTCGGCCGGTGCGGGCGGATCGTTGTCTGTCTGATAGGCGGTCAGATGGAAGAGCGGCCGTCCCGCCGCGCGGCTTTCCGTGTTGGGATTGGGGTTCGAGTCCGGCTGGTCGGAGGATGGACTCCCCTCTGCCTTGCCCGTTGCCGGCCTGCTCGCGGGCGGCTCTGCGGAGTCGCCCGTGGGCTTGCCTGCCGGCCCTGGTTCTGCCGCCTGGTCGGCCGGCGTTTCGGCTTTGGGCTCGCTGTCGGGTTTGGGGGGCGTGGCACTCTCGGCCGCTGGCGGCTGGTCCGGTTGTTCCTTGGCAGAGGCCGGAGACAGATCAAGCGATTCGTCGTCGAGTCCGGGCAGGCCGCCTTTCAGTTCGGAGGGGAAGTCTGGCTTGTCTGCCTCGGGCAGTTGTTCCCTTTTGAATTCCTCCTTGTTTTCCTCATAATACTTCTTCAATTCCTCGTCGGTGAACAGATGGTCGTAATCGACTTTGAAATAGTCGATGGCGATCTGCTTGGGGACCATGAAACCCGGCTCCGTGGATCCGGGAGTATATTCTCGGGATTTGTGTTGTTCGAAGAATGCATTCAGAGTCTTCTCGGGAGGCTCGGCAATCCCGCCGATGAGCCGATCGACCGGGACTTCCGCCAATTCGACCGTCGCCTGTCGCTGTAGCCGCTGGTAGTAATCCCAGCGCTCGCCCGGCGTCGTCGGCAGCAGGCTCGTGAAGACGAGGTCCTGGAGTCGCATCGCCATCAACTCGTATTTGAGCAGGCGGAAGAGCTGCGACTCGGGCAATCCCATTTCCTTGAGCACTCCCAACAATTCATCTTGCGAGACGGCATTTTCGAGCAATTGGGTGAGGAATGCGTTGACCGCCGCGTCGTTGACGATCAGGCCGAGCTCCTCGGCGCGATTGACAAGCAGCCAGGTTTCAACAATCCCCTGATCCTCCGAGGAGAGTCTGGCCTGGAGGCTCTGAGCGACTGTCTGACCTTGCCAATTCTGCTGCTTTGTGCGGACAATGTTGTCGATGCGACTGACGAGCCCCTTGACCGTCTGCCGATCCTGCCGGAGGTAGGACATCGAGCCGAGATCGATGTTTCCATAACGCGTCGTGGTCACCACGTCGCGTCTCGTCGTGGCCCTGCCCCCGCCGCTCATGATCTGGATCACGGTCGGCAGAACAACGAATCCCCCCATGGCCACAATCGTGAGGATAGCGAGCATGAGTTTTCGGTTTTTTCGGAAGACCTTAAACGGACTGGCCATGCAGAAACCCTTCTCTGGCGGGGGCTGCCGGTTGCAATTTCGACTTGACAACGTCAAGAAACCGGTACTAATGGGGAACGCATCGTTGTTTCCCCGAATCCGGCAATTCTAAAACCCGTAGAGCTAATTGCAATCCCAAAAGGTATGACTGTAACAATCCATCACCCGAATGGGGGGGCGAGCAAACGGTTTTTTTCTGACCTGACCGAATATTTCACATATGCCGGGCCGATAGCCTCGAAGGCGGCGTGCGAGGCAGGCTGTGTTTGCCGGATCTCTCTAGTTTTCCTACCTTATCTAGTCAGTAGTCAAAGATGGCAAAGAAGAAGCCTGCGTCGGGTAACAAAAGATCTCTTGTGATTGTCGAATCGCCGGCAAAGGCGCGGACGATTGGGCGATTTCTCGGACCGTCCTATACAATTGAAGCCAGCATCGGCCACGTTCGCGACCTGCCTCAAGGGGCGAAGGAACTGCCCGAGCAATACAAGGGCGAGGACTGGGCCTACCTGGGCGTGAATGTCAAGGAGAATTTCAGCCCGGTCTACATTGTGCCGCGCGGCAAGAGCAAGCAGGTGCAGAAGCTGCGAGGCTTGCTCAAGAGCGCCGACGAGCTCTACCTGGCGACGGACGAGGACCGCGAGGGGGAGGCGATAAGCTGGCATCTCTGCCAGGTTCTCAAGCCCAAAGTGCCGGTTCGCCGCCTCGTGTTCCACGAAATCACCAGAGAGGCGATTCTCGCGGCCCTCGAGCAACCGCGGCAGATCGACGAAGCGCTTGTGCGGGCCCAGGAGACCCGGCGGATCATCGACCGCCTCTACGGTTACGAAGTCTCTCCGCTGCTGTGGCGCAAAGTGCGGCCGAAACTGTCGGCCGGCCGCGTGCAGAGTGTCGCCGTTCGGCTGATCGTTGAGCGGGAGCGGGCACGAATGGCCTTTGTCTCGGCCACCTATTGGGACGTGCTGGCGACGTTCGCTCGGGCGACCGGCGAGGCCTTCCAGGCCGCACTCGTCTCGGTGGACGGAAGGCGAATCCCTGCCAGCCGCGATTTCGACCCGGCCACGGGCAAGTTGAAGGACGACAAGCTGCTGTTGTTGACCGAGCAGCAAGCGGAGGTCCTGCTGGCCCGCATCCGCCGAGGCGAGGCCCGCGTTTCCGACGTGGAAGACAAGCCCTACACGAGCCGGCCCTACCCTCCGTTCACCACCAGCACGCTCCAACAGGAGGCGAACCGGAAGTACGGGTTCACGGCGCGGATGACGATGCAGGTCGCGCAGAGCCTGTACGAGACGGGCCATATCACCTACATGCGGACCGACTCGACCAACCTGGCGAGCATGGCAATCGACGCGGCCCGCGAGATCGTCAGGTCGCATTACGGGACGGAATACTTGCCGGACCAGCCTCGGCTGTATCGCACGAAGGTCAAGAACGCCCAGGAAGCGCACGAAGCCATCCGCCCGGCCGGCCACCCCTTCGATCTGCCGGAAAACCTCCGTTCGTCGCTGACACACGACGAATTCCGTCTCTACGACCTGATTTGGAAGCGAACGATCGCCAGCCAAATGGCCGACGCGCGGGGCCACCGGATGACGATCACGATCGACTGCGACGGAGCGAAGTTCCAGGTCAGCGGAAAGACGATCGAGTTTCCGGGCTATCTTCGGGCGTACGTCGAGGGCTCCGACGATCCCGAGGCGGAACTTGCCGATCGGGAGACGATCCTGCCCTCCGTGACCAAGGGTGAACCGCTGGCGTGCCGCAACGTCGAGCCGAAAATGCACGCCACGAAGCCGCCGGCCCGCTTCAGCGAAGCGACCCTCACCCGGACCTTGGAGGAAAAGGGGATCGGGCGGCCGAGCACGTACGCATCGATCATCGAAACGATCCTGCAACGCAACTACGTCTTCAAGCGGAACGGCTCCCTCGTGCCGACGTGGGTCGCCTTCGCCGTCTGCCAGCTGCTGGAGGCCCATCTGCCCGACCTGGTCGACTACACGTTCACGGCCCAGATGGAGGACGAATTGGACGCGATCAGCCGGGGGGAAATGAGTTATCTCGATTATCTCACGTCGTTCTATTTCGGCGGCAAGCACCCGGGGCTCAAACGGCAACTGGAGAGCAAGACCGACGAGATTGACGCCCGCAACGTGAGCCGGATCCCCATCGGCAAGCTGGAAGACGGCGAGGAGGTCGTCGTTCGTGTCGGGCGGTACGGCCCGTTCATCGAGCAGGGCGACGGCGGTCGCCGGGCGAGCCTGCCAGAGAAGATGGCGCCCGACGAACTGACCCTGGATGTCGCTTTGCAGATGCTCGATAAGGCCGCCCAGCGCGAGGAGCCGCTCGGCGTGTGCCCCGAGACCAGCAAGCCGGTGTATGTGAAGGTCGGCCGCTTCGGCCCGTATATCCAACGAGGGGCTACGGAAGACAAGGAGAAGCCCCAGAACGTCTCCTTGCTGAAAGGGATGCAGCCGCAGGACGTTGATCTGGCGACAGCCCTGAAGCTGCTCAGCCTGCCCCGAAACCTGGGGCCCCATCCGGCGGGT
Source organism: Pirellulaceae bacterium (assembly GCA_012744395.1). Lineage (GTDB taxonomy): Bacteria > Planctomycetota > Planctomycetia > Pirellulales > Thermoguttaceae > JAAYCB01. The sequence goes on along the minus strand of JAAYCB010000478.1, from coordinate 25,062 downwards.
GGGGAACCGGTTTTCGCATCGTCGGGCCGCTTCGGGCCGTATGTGAAGTGGGGCGAGGAGACCCGCTCGCTGCCGGACGGAATCTCCCCGCTCGACGTGACGCTCGACCAGGCGCTCGAGTTGCTCGCCCAGCCCAAGCGGCGCCGCGCTGCGGGGGGGAAGAAGCAGCCGCTGCGGGTGTTTGACGCGTCGCCGGTGACCGGCACGCCGGTCGAACTGCTCGAGGGCCGCTATGGCCCCTATGTGACCGATGGCACGACCAACGCGAGCCTGCCCCGAGGCGTCTCGCCGCAGGAACTCAGCTTCGAGCGAGCGCTCGACCTGCTTGCCGAGCGGGCAGCCAAGCAGCCCGCGCCGCGCAAGGTGCGGAAGAAGGCCGCGGCCAAGAAAACAACCAAGAAAACGACCAGAAAGAAACCTGCCAAGACGAAAAAGGCCGCCCAGTAGGGCGGCAGACTACGGGTCGACGGGAGTCGTCTGCCCAGCCGCCGGTGCTGTTGGTCGCGCGCCCGTGCCCCCGCTGGCAGCAGGCTTGGGTTCCACGGGCAAGGACGGCAGGCGGGCGGCCACGAAGCCGGGAACCGCTGCCGGATCGCGATTGGCCCCTTGCACGGCGGGGTCCGTTGCCGAGAGCTCGAATTCGGATGGTTGTGCTGCGTGAACGGCGCGCGGCGGGATCGGCGATTGCAGCCAGGGAATGCGGCCCTCGGCCGACGGCAGACCGACCGCTTCTGTCTCCTGGGCGGCCAGCGCCTCCAGTTGAATCAGCTCGTCTTCGGAACGGATGCCCGTCGGATCGATGACCACCCTTGCCGGCGCGGCCTCGACGAGGCTATCCCGTCCTTGCCAGCGGATCTTTGCCAGCAGCGGCAACGGATCGAGGGATCCGCAAATGTGAATCAGTGGTTTTGCCGGGCAGGAGACGACGCAGGCCGACTCGGAGATTGCGATCGGCGCCACGTGGGGCCGGTACTCGTCGACGGCCAAACGAATCAGGTCTTGCCCCGTTGCGATCGTCACATGAGTCCATCCCACCTGGAACGCCGCACCGGCCGCGGGTGCCCGGTCGCTGCCGGTAGACAGCAGCACGGGCTCCGTCGTGGCGAGCAATCCGTTGTCCCAGGTAAACGCCAGCGGCATCTCGCCGCCGAAACGGACCAGTGACGCCTCGCCTCGAACAATGCAGTTCGCCAGGTCAAGCTTGGCGGGGGCAATCAGCTTCGGCGGCGCGGCCAAGCCGACCGATGGCGCCTTCGCTGCGACCATGCGGAAAAAAGCCACGTTCTGGTGGTAGGCTTTCAGGTCGTCGGTTGAGTTTCGAATCGTGAGCGAACAGTCTCGCAGCCGCAAGGTGCTGCTGGACGAAAGCCGCACCAGCGACCAGGCCTCCGAAGGCATGTTCCTGGGCACGTCCAGTTCCAGCGCAATCCCCTCCAACGAGACGGTTCCGCTTTCAACGCGAATCATCTCTCGCGGGCAGAGGACTGGGTCGGCCGCCGATGGATGGAAAGCGACAACCGGCTGGTAGCCCGTGCCCGAACGAACGGCGATTTGCCTGCCAGGCAGCGTCACGGGCTTCTCGCTTTGGCGGCCGTTGTACCGCAATTCGATCAGACTTGCGCCGGGGTCCGCCGCCAGGGCGGCCGCGATCGAGCCGAAATGGGCCGGGTCCTGCGAGTTCGGGGCTACGATGACGGCATTGGCCGCTGCGATGGGCACTGCCAAAGGACTTTCGGGGGCGGAGTCCGCCACCGGTGGTTTCGTTGCGGCACTCAGTCCACCTTCGTCCGATGTTGGCCGGGCCGCCGTGATTGCGCCGGCAAATTCCGTGGGCGACGCGAGTCGCGCCGTCAGCGGTTCCGGACCGAGGGAGGAGGGGGGAGACGCCTCGTTGATCAATCCGGAAATCGCGGATTTCGGGGTTTCGGCATCGGTCGAATCAGCGGCCGCTGCCGATTCCGCGGCGGCGACGGCAGCCTCGGTCGCGGGGGAGGCATCGCGCGGCTCACTGCCCGGGATTGGCGAGGGCGCCTCGGCGGCGGATGGGCCGCTCGTGCCGCCTTCGGTCTGCCCCGAGCCAGTGCCGCCCGAACTGTCTCCCGGCGGGTTGGCCGACGAACCTTGGACGCGAACGGGGGCGGCTTGCGCGACCGTGGGGGGGAGCGCCTGCATCGCCAGATCGGCAGCCTCGTCCTGGCTGGACCAGAGAAAGTGCAGCAGCACGACAAGGCAGGTAAAGACGGTCGCTGGAGCCAACCAGGGCAGCTGCCGGTGGAGTGTGGAGATGTGGGATTCTCGCGGCGGCAGCCAGACGGTATGGGCGGGGCCGGTTGGATGCAGGCCGATCAAATCGGCCAGCCCGAGGAGCCCCTCGAGCAGATGGGCGGAATCGGGATAGCGCCGCCGCGGATCCTTGGCCATCATGCGGGCGAGGACCTGGGCCGCCTCGTCGGGCAGGTCCGACCGGAATTGGCAGACGTCCGGCGGTTCGTCGCCCTGGTGCTGGAGCAGTTTTTGCAGCACGGTCCCTTCGGGGAACGGCGGGCGACCGACCAGCATGTAGAAGAACGTGCAGCCGAGCGAGTAGATGTCGCTCCGCGTATCGGCGTTCCGCGGATCTCTCGCCTGTTCCGGCGAAATGTAGTCGAACGTTCCCAGTGTGACGCCACTGGCAGTCAGGTCGCCTTCAGGAGGGCTCGGCTCGGTCAGGCGCGCGAGGCCGAAATCGATGAGTTTTGCCTGGCCTCTCTTGTCGATGAGTATGTTCGAGGGCTTCACGTCGCGATGGACAATCCGCATTTCCGCCGCATGGGCCAGCGCGTCGGCAATTTGCAGGGTGTAGCTCAGGGCCTCTTCGAGGGGGAGTGGACCCCGCTGCTCGACTATCGATCGGATATTGGAGCCCTCGACGTACTCGAAGACGATGAACGGACGGGAATCCGAATCGCCCGCGGAGAACACCTGGGCGATGTTCCTGTGGTTCAGCCGCGCGGCGGAACGGGCTTCGTTCAGAAATCGCCGCACCGTGTCGGCATCCGACGCGTGCTGGCGCGACATGACCTTCACCGCCACGGGGCGGTTCAACCGGCGATCCTGGCCCCGGTAGACCTGGCCCATGCCTCCCCCGCCGATGTGGTCGAGCAGTTCAACGTCGCCAAGCCGTGTCCCGGAGCGTATCCGTTCTGGCGGGCGCGCGGGAGCCTGGATATCGACCGCCGTCGAGCGTTGCGAAGAGGAGCCCCCCGGGGCGCGGCTGGAGATTACCGTCGGCTGGTTTTCCGCCGAGGGGATTGGAGCCCTCCCCTCAGCCCGAGCACTGCCAGAACTGCCTCCTCGCGACACTTCTGGCTCAGGCGTTGGGCTGCTTGGGGCCGAATCGCTCATAGTGGCGACGGATCGACTAAGGTTGTTGACGTTCGATCGGGATCCCGTGTCTCCCCGGGGTGCCGGCGCAACTTGACCCACACGCGGGCCCGAAACCGCGACGACCTGTTCATTCTAGTTGTCCGGCCGAGCGCCGTCAAAAAACCGCGACACTGGGGGGGGGCGTCGGAGACACGCCCCAGCGGAGGGGTTTTGGGGAACGAGGTACTTCTCGCGAGGTGGACACCTGGGGAAATGGGAATCGGCCGGGTGCCTACGAATTGGGCACGGGCTGGTGTGCCCCGATCGAGTCATCGCTGCTTAATAATTATGCATCCTTGCAAGTGCTTGCAGTGAAAGCACTTACGCGTCGCGGTTAGGATTCGGCAAGTCGGCGACGAGGATGCCGACGGTTCAATCCCCCCTTCAACGGAATGGTAGGAGCTAGTGATGACGGAAATCGCCAACCGCTCGGAGGCGCACAAGGATCGGAAGATTCACGACAAGGCTTTTGACCTCTTCAGCAAGAAACCGACGTGGGTCGCCTTCTTCCGGGAGGTGTTGGGGGTGGGGGGCATCGTTCGCACGATGTACCCCACGCCCGAAGCGATGGCTGAGTTCGAACGCACGGACACCTACGCGTCGATACAGCAGATGTTGACGGAGCTCCGCGAGCAGCCGGTACCGACTTCGCAGGCTGAGCCGACGCGAGTGATCACCGTGCGGATTCCGAAGAGCGTTCACGACCTGCTTCGCACGGAAGCCTTCGACTACCGAACCAGCATGAACAAGCTCTGCATTTCCAAGCTGCTTCAGTTCATCGACACGCAGTTCGTGCCTGACCCGTACGGGAGTCTGAACCACGAAGATGTTGAGGAAAAGGGGGCTGGAGTGGACCTGTAAGCCGGGTTCTGTACTCGCCGGTCGCAAGCGACCGGCCGAGCGATGGCCATTTATCTGGGAGACCGATTGCTCGGCCCCTCGAGCGGTCTACCCGGGGGTCGGCGGCCCGGACCGAACCGCGCGACGACCATCAGCTTGCCAGTGCAAGCCGGTCGGTCGCTTCCCCCTGCTTGACCTTGCTCCCGGTGGGGTTTGCCTAGCCAGGCCGGTCACCCGGCCTGCTGGTAAGCTCTTACCTTACCGTTTCACCCTTACCCGGCGCGGACAAGTCCGGCCGGGCGGTCTGCTTTCTGTTGCACTTTCCCTGGCCTCGCGGCCGGTGGGTGTTACCCATCACCGTGTCCTCCGGAGCCCGGACTTTCCTCCCGCCGGCACCCGACCGCTAGTGGCGGTCTGATCGGGCCTCCGGCCAGCGGCCATCCGGTCCGCTCCAGCCTCCATGATCTATTATCGCACGTTCCATCTCCTGCTGTAAGGGGGGTGAAAGAGAGGGGGGGCGATCCTACCCGAGCCAATGGCTTCCCTGCCGGGTGCCGCGGCGGACGAATTCCTCCTCGACCGCCCTCCGTACCGCCGATTTGTCCTGGCTCCATTGGGGGGCCAGAAAAAACTCCGGCGGGGCGTCCCCCGAAAGCCGATCGATGACACAGTCGGGTGGGAGTCGCTCCAGGAAGTCAACCACCTCTGCCGCATATTCCTCCAAACTGGGGAGACTGATTCCACCCGATCTCCAGAGAGTGGCCAAAGGGGTATCGCGCACTACATGCAGATTGTGCAGCTTGACCATGTTGACACGAAGCCGGGCCATCGTCTCCGCCGTTGCGTTCATTTCGTCGCGCGACTCGCCCGGCAGTCCCAGAATCAGGTGGACGGCCACGTTCAGACCGCGAGCGAGGGTTCGGTTGACGGCACTTTCGCAACACGCGAAATCGTGCCCACGGCGGAGCCACTGAAGCGAGTGCTGATGGATCGACTGGACGCCATACTCGACGGAGACCCATCTCTCCGCGGCAAGTTCGGCAAGGATGTCGAGCGCGGCGTCGGCAGCACAGTCCGGCCGCGTTCCCACGGCCAGGCCCACGACGCCCGGCTGCTGCAAGGCCTCGCGCCAGATCGCGCGCAACCGGTCGACGGGGCCGTGCGTGTTGGTGGCGGGCTGGAAGTAGGCGATCAGAGCGCCCGCCCTCTGCTCGCCGTATCGGCGTATCAGGCGCTGTCTGCCGTCGGCGATCTGCTGGGCAACGGATCGGCCCGCGGCCTCCCGTCGGCGACTCGGGCTGAAGCTGGGTATATTACAGTAAATGCAGCCCTGGCGACTCACGGTGCCGTCCACATTCGGGCAACTCAATCCCGCGTCGACGCTGATTTTCCATGCCGAATGCCCGAACCTGAGGCGGAAGTAAAGGCTCAAGGGATAGTAGGACAGGCCCTGGACCATCCATTGGGGTGGGTCGTGGGGGCCGTGGGCGTGCGTCGGAGTTGACGGCAAAGGCATAAACGATCTAGACTTGAAGGTAGGGGGGGATCCACTTTTCATCCTATGTGGCCGTCGAGCCCCACTCAAGAGCGTGATCTGTGCGAGAGATGGTCCATGTATGGCGAGTTAATCCCCGTCGGGGGCGGCGATCCGATCCCGTTGCTCAGGAAGTCGCTTCTGATCGGCCGCCACGAGAGCTGCGACGTTGTGTTGCGGTTTGCGAACGTGTCGGCCCGCCATTGCCGCCTGACCCTGGAAGACGGATACTGGTGTATCGTCGATCAGCAGAGCCGGAACGGCACGCGAGTCAACGGGAACCGTGTCGAGCGTAAGCGGCTTGGTCCCGGGGACGTGGTGTCGCTGGCAAATCACCGATACGAGATTCACTACTCACCCGCCCGAAACGGGGCTTGTGGGCCGCCGCCGTCAGACAACGACGAGGATGACGTCTTTCGGCATTCGTTGCTCCAGCGCGCCGGATTAGAACGGCGGCCGACCGGAAACGTCGATACCTCGGACGGCCGATGAGGCGGTCGGCAGGTCTGCCGGCGAGTCCCCCGCGAGCGATCCCGCCCGGCGACCGGGTCCCGCCAGCCAGAAGGGTGGGCGGGGTGCGTGGATTCGGGGCGGAGTGCCTTTACGCGGCCATTAGCCAATCCAACAGCCGGACCTGATGGGAAAAAAGAGCCAAAAACTCCGGGCCCAGTTCCGCAAGAATCGCTCGCGGCGTGCTCGCGGCAAGAGCTGGACGCGAGAGTTTAAGAACCACGGATTCGAGGACCATGACCTGCCTCAGGAGGAACGCGTCAGTGGAAAAGGGGCGTTGACCCGGCACCGCACCGTGGTCGGCGAGGAAGTCGCCGGCAAGGGGGGCGAGCCGCATCTCGGGGTGCGGCTTGAAGTCGACCCGTCGGTTTGCCGTGCGGGGAGGGTGTTGAGTGTCCACGGGCTGACATGCTTGGTCAGGGACGAGGAGACGGGGCGCGACTATGACTGCGCCGTGCGGCGCGTGTTGAAAACGCTCAGCACCGATCAACGCCACGTCGTTGCGGCCGGCGATCGTGTTCAGTTCCGGCCGATCGCCAGCAGCGATCTGCGCGAGGGGGTCATTGAGCGGGTCGAACCGCGGCGCGGGAGCATTTGCCGCGCTAGCCGCGGGCGGCAACATGTCCTGGTGACCAACGTGGATCAGGTGCTGATCGTCGCCAGCGCTGCCCAGCCAAGGCTCAAACCGCACCTGATCGACCGGCTACTGATCGCGGCCGAGAAAATGCTCGTCCGGCCGGTCATCTGCATCAACAAGGTCGATCTGGTGGACCGGGCGGGACTTCAGCCCCTGGTGGGCGTATATAGCCGCATGGGCTATCGGGTGTTGCTGGCCAGCGCCACGACCGGTTTCGGGATCGATCGTCTCCGCCGTTGTTTGAAGGGGGCGGAGAGCGTGTTGGCCGGACAAAGCGGCGTCGGCAAGTCGTCGCTGCTGAATGCCGTCGACGGCGGGCTCGATCTGCCGGTTGCCGAAGTCAGTCAGGAGAACCAGAAGGGACGGCACACGACGACCACGGCCACCCTGTTTCCGTTGCGTTGCGGCGGCTACGTGGTTGACACTCCGGGCATCCGGCAGTTCCAACTCTGGGACGTGATCCCCGAGGAGGTGCCGGGGTTCTTTCGGGACCTGCGGCCCTACGTGAGCCTCTGCCGGTTCCCCAACTGTACGCACACGCACGAGGACCAGTGCGCGGTGAAGGACGCCGTGGCCGATGGCCGGATCGACGATCGGCGCTACGAGAGTTACTGCTATCTGTACGAGTCCGGGATGCTCTAGACCGGGATGGTTGCCCGCCAGCGGCCTGCCGGCGCTGGGCGGGCGGGATCTACGAACGACACATCAATTGGAGGATCGCGTTCAGGTGAAGGAGATCAATCGCCTCGACAGTGTTGCCAGCGAGTCGGCATTGCTCGTCGGCGTGCTGCTGAAGAATCGGGAGTCGCACGGTCCGCCGTTGGAAGAACTCGAGGGGCTTGCGGAGACCGCCGGGACGAAGGTCGTTGGCACCCTGATCCAGCGCCGCGAGAGCCCCGACCCGGCCACCTACCTCGGCAGCGGCAAGGTCGACGAGTTGCATGGGCTGATTGAAATCACGGCGGCGGACGTGGTGATCTTCGACAACGACCTGAATGCCGGTCAGATTCGCAACCTGGAGAAGACGCTCCAGGTCAAGGTGCTCGACCGCACGGAGTTGATTCTCGACATTTTCGCCGCCCGGGCCCAGACCCACGAAGCCCGGCTCGCGGTGGAACTGGCCCAGCTCGAGTACGCGATGCCGCGATTGAAGCGGATGTGGACGCACCTTTCGCGGCAGAAGATGGGCGTGGGGCTGCGCGGGCCGGGCGAGAAGCAGCTCGAGGTGGATCGGCGGCTGGTCCAGAAACGGATCAGCGATCTGAAGGCCCAACTCGAGGCGATCCACCGGCGGCGCGAGCGCGAAGTGGCGGCGCGCCGCGGCTCGATGACCGTCTCGCTCGTCGGCTATACGAACGCCGGAAAGAGCACCCTGCTGAACGCCTTGACCGGCTCCGACGTGCTGGCCAGAGACGCGCTGTTTGCGACACTCGACACGCGAACGCGGCGCTGGCACCTGCCCGGCTGGGGGCCGGTCCTGCTGAGCGACACGGTCGGCTTCATTCGCGACCTGCCCCACCACCTGATCGCCAGCTTCAAGGCCACCCTCGAAGAAGCGCGCCAAGCCGACCTCCTGCTCCACGTCGCCGACGCCGCGAACCCGGCGGTTGAGGACCAGATCAGCGCCGCCTACAACGTCCTCGAGGAGATCGGCATCGAGGCCAAGGACACGCTGCTGGTAATCAACAAGGTCGACGCCCTCGAAGATCGCAACCGGATCGACGCGCTGCTGAACCGTTATCCCCACGGAATTCCGATCAGCGCCAGAAAGGGAGAAGGGATTGCGGCTCTCGCCGCCGCGGTCAGCGACGCGCTGAGCCGCAGCTTCGCCGACATCGATGTCGAGATGGGGGTCGAAAACGGCCGCACGATGGCCTACCTGGCAGCCCACGGCGAAATCCTCTCCAAGACCTATAACGACTCACGCGTGATCGCCCATTGCCGCATCCCTCAAGGTCTTCTTGGACGCTTGAAGCAGCACGGCGTCGAGGTCCGTCCGCGCCTGAATGGCTCTGCGGACGCGCCGCTGAAGTCCGCGGTCGGATGGGAGTAAGAGTTCAGGGTTCAGGGGTTCAGTTTTTGCCTCCGACGCGTTCCCAAGCTCCAGCGTGGGAACGATTGGTTATGTTGATTTCCGGGGCAGTCCCAAGGCGCGGACATGGCAAAGCGAAGCATTCTGGGTAGCCGGGCGATTGTCACCGGCGCCTCGAGCGGCATCGGGAAGGAAATCGCCCTCGAACTCTGCCGCCAAGGAGGGCTGGTGGCCATTGCGGCGCGCCGCGAGGATCGCCTCCAGGCGGTTGCTCGGCAGGCGGACGGTCTGGGCGGGCGGATCATCGCGGTCGGCGGCGACATCAGCCTGGAGGAGGCGCGCAAGCGGCTGCTGGACCACGCGTTGGCGGAATTCGGCGGGCTCGACATACTTGTCAACAATGCCGGCATTGGGGCAACGGGACTGTTTGCCAGCGCCGGGCCCGAACGCCTCCGCCAGCTCATGGAGGTCAATTTTTTCGCCCTTGCCGAAATGACCCGCCTGGCGATTCCGCATTTGAGGCGCGGCACGCGTCCGATCGTCGTCAATCTGAGTTCCATCCTGGGGCGCCGCGGCGTGCCTCACAACAGCGAGTACTGCGCGAGCAAGTTTGCCGTTCACGGTTTCAGCGAGGCGATCCGCACGGAGTTGGCCGGCGAGGGCATCGATGTGCTCGTCGTCAGTCCGGGAACAACGGAGACGGAGTTCTTCGATCGAGTGATCGACCGCAGCAGCGAGCCGGCCTGGCCCGAGCATCGACCCGTCACGGCCGCCTATGTCGCCAAGCGAACCGTGGCCGCCATGCGGGCGGGGAAACGTGAGATCATTCCTTATTTCTGGGGCAGGCTTCTCTGCGCGATGAACCGCGTTTCGCCGGGCCTGGTCGATCGCATCATGCGCCGCTACGTGTGACCGGAAGCCAGTGGAATCGTCCGAAACGGCGACCCGGCGCGCCATTGGCTGGCGCGCTGCCGCGTTTTCCCAAGCTGGAGCTTGGGAACGAGTCGGCGGCAAAAACTGAACCCCGAACCCCGAACCCTGCCTCCCGAGCCCTCAATCTCCCGGCTGTTCCATGCCGAAGGGGAGTTTCATCTGGGGGTCGTACCGGTGCGACGGATTGAGCTCCTTGAACAGCAGGCTGGGCTGGATGTCCGTATTGTCTTGATACTTGTCGCTGTGGTACTCGGTGAACGGGCCGCGGATGTCGTGATAGATGATCTGGCAGATTGGCACCCCGGGGTAGATTCTGACGGGTTGGACGGCGAACATCTCCAGCGTCCAGTATCCGCGGAACCCGACGTCTCCAAATCCCGCCGTCACATGGACGAACAGCCCGAGTCGCCCGATCGACGATCGCCCCTCGATCATCGGCACGAGGTTCCGGGTCTCGGTGCGTTCGACGGTCCGGCCCAGGTAGAGCTGGCCAGGCTTGACGACCAGTCCCTCGGCAGGAATCTCGACGCGGCGGACCCGGTTCGGTTTGCGCATGTCGAGTTCCACTTCTTCATAGACCATCACCTCGTTGTGGAGCGTCAGATTGTAGCTATTGGGGTTCAGGCGAACCGCATCGAACGGCTCGATGATGATGTTCGATCCGAGCTGCGCCCGGATTTGTTGGCCGGATAGAATCATCGCGTTCTCTACACGGGGCCGGAAGCGGAAACGGGACGCGGACAAGGCCGGCCGGCGCCGATCGGCGGGATCATTGCTTCGGCGGTCAGCGGTCAGGATAGCGGAACGCCCACGCGCGGGCAAATCTCTCCCATGGGGCAGGCATCGCACTTCGGCCGCCGGGCGGAACAGACCCGCCGGCCCAACTGGATCATCCGGTGGCTGAAGGCGATCCACTCCTTCTTTGGAATCTGCTCGATCAGGTCCTGTTCGATCTTCACGGCATCTTTGTGGGTCGTCAGGCCGAGCCGGCGGCTGAGCCGCGCCACGTGGGTGTCGACGACCACGCCGGACGGAATTCCATACGCCGTGCCCAGGATCACGTTGGCCGTCTTCCTGCCGATCCCCGGCAGGGTGACCAGCGCATCAAGGTCCTGGGGAACCTGGCCGCCGTGCTTTTCGAGCAGTTGCCGGCAACAATTCCGGATGTTCTTGGCCTTGTTGCGAAAGAAACCGGTGCTCTGGATGTCCTGCTCCAGGTCAGCCAGGCTGGCCGTCGCATAGTCGCCAGTCGATCGATATTTTCGGAAGAGTCTGCCGGTGACCATGTTCACGCGTTCGTCCGTGCACTGGGCCGAGAGAATCGTGGCCACGAGCAATTCGAGCGGCGTGGTGAACTCCAGAGAGCATGTCGCATCCGGATAGCAGCGTGCAAGGATCCGCACGGCGCGCTGTGCGCGGCGTCTGACTTCAGCGGTTGGGGCCATCGTGATGATTCGCCAGCAGGAATTGTGGGGCCCACCGGAAGTGCCCCGCGGGTGTCTGGATTTTCAAACGCCCGAGGCGCGGTGTCAAGTGTCCCGGCTCCGTCGAGCGAGCCGCTGTCGAATTGGCCGGATCGCTCCTGGCGCTTATAATTCCCAGTCGCGAAGGTTGCCGATCGGAGACCGGCGCGGCTTGCGGCGGAGTGGGAGATTCCTCTCTGAGCGGACAGGGTGGCAAGCAAGGGCAAGACGTGATGACCGGCGGCCAGGACCACGACCTCTACGTGCGGGGGATCGCTCGATTCAATCAGGCCGACTACTTCGAGAGCCACGAGGTCTGGGAAGCGCTCTGGATCGGTGAGACCGGGCCGTCGCGGCAGTTCTTCAAGGGGTTGATTCAGGCCGCCGTGGCCTTGTACCACCTGGAAAACGGAAACGAGACCGGCAGCCGAAAACTGCTGGAGAGCTCGGCCGGATATCTGCAGGCCTACCGGCCGCACTATTCTGGACTGGACGTCGACCGGTTTCTCGGCGATCTGCGCAGGTGTTTCGAGGCGAACATTGAGCGCAGGCGGGGCGGGCCGGGCGAACTGATCGATCGGCCGACGATCGGCCTTGCCGCGCCGACTCGGGGATCAGCGGGCCGGTGATGTCGATCGGCGGCCCCGCGGCCCTTCTTGTGGGTGTGCCCGCTGCCCCCTTGACCGTCGCTGCGTCGCCCTTCTATCATTGAGCGAGGTCGTTCCCAACGCTGGACTACTAGGGACCGGCCTCCGTACCGGCTCTCCGTTCGGATCACGGCCCGGGGTGTGGGCGCTTCCGGATTGATCCTAAATGAACTTGCGTGATTCCGGGAGGAATGCATGAGAGCGTGATAGCCGCGTGGGCTTGCCCTGCGCTTCGTTACGTACGGGTTGCGCCGCAGCGCAGACGAGCGCGGGGCAAGCCCACGCGGCTACCGGAATAACAGCCGCTTTTTCCACCATTCGCGCAGTTCGATTTAGCGGTCAAATCGGGCCGAAAATGCGGCTTTAGAGAAGAGTGGCCAGCCCGTCACGAGAAGACGTCTTTCGGCAATCAGCCGTGGAAACGAGACTCCTGCCGCCTTCGTGTAATCCCTACTGGCTGTCGAGGTGGAAGAGATCATTGCGGTGGGGTGCTGGAGCCTTGGAGATGACGATGCATGCGGACGGCGGACCTCAGGCGGAGCCCGGAAGTCTTGTGGCGGAATTGGACGAACCTGCCCGGACGGCGGTTGGCGGGGTCGATGGCGAGCGGATCGAGCGGGCGGTCCGCGAGATTCTCTTGGCCGTCGGGGAGGACCCGGATCGGGAGGGGCTCAGGGAGACACCCGCCCGAGTCGCCCGGATGTATGCCGAGTTGTTCGCCGGACTGCGGGAGGACCCGCGGATTCATTTGAGGAAGTTCTTCACCGAAAAATACGACGAGGTGGTCCTTGTCCGCGACATCAGTTTCGACAGCATCTGCGAGCACCATATGCTGCCCTTCATGGGCAAGGCGCACATTGGCTACCTGCCGGGCGGGCGGGTGATCGGTCTGAGCAAGCTGGCGAGGGTCGTGGAGAGCGTGGCTCGCCGCCCCCAGGTGCAGGAACGCATGACCGAGCAGATCGCTCTTCTGCTGGAGGAGGAGTTGGAGGTCAAGGGAGTGGCTGTCGTGATCGAGGCTGTCCACACATGCATGACGGTGCGGGGGGTGAGGAAGCCCGGTTCCGTCTGCGTCACGTCGGCCATGAAAGGGGTGTTCCGCTCGAGCCCGTCGACGAGGGCGGAGATCATGACATTGATTTACGGAGATCGTCCCTGAACGGTTGAACCGGCCCGGTCGCGGATCGGCAGGTTGTGCGGAGCGACTGGGAGGATTTCCAGGACCGTGCAGTCGCAAGGGATCTCATGCCCCAGATTGACCAGCAGCGAGAGCGGATTCAAGCAGACCTGCGAGGCCTGATCGCGGGAGACGTCCGCTGCGACGACATCTTTCTGCAGCTCTACGCCGGCGATGCGAGTGTCTACGCGATCCGTCCGCTGGGCGTTGTCTGCCCCCGGTCGGTCGGCGATGTCTCGGCGTGCCTCCGCTATGCCTCGGAGAAGAAGATTCCCATTCACCCTCGCGGGAGCGGGAGCGACACGGCCGGAGGCGCGTTGGGCCCGGGGCTGGTGCTCGACTTCTCGCGCTATCTCCGGCGGATCGTGCATGCCAGCGGCGAGATGGTTCGCGTGCAACCGGGGCTTGTCCATGAACGGCTGAATGCCCACCTGGCCAGGCACGGGCGTTTGTTCGGCCCGGACCCTTCCCTCGGCGAGACGACCACCGTCGGCAGCATGTTGGCGGTGGATGGGGCGGGCAGCCACTGGCTGAGATACGGCACCGCGTCCCGGCATCTCCTGGGGCTTCAAGTGGTGCTTGCCGACGGGCAGATTCTGGAGGTTGGCCGGGAGCCGCTTGATGACGGCGCCGCGGTCGGCGCGCACCCGCGGAAGCGGCAGATCGTGCACGATTTGAGCGCGCTGATTCGTTCGAAGGCGGAACTGATCGAAGAGGCCCGGCCCGACACCGTGGTCAATCGGGCCGGATACCGGCTTTGGGAAGTCCTGGACGACGACTCGTTGGACCTGGCGCGCCTGCTCTCCGGCTCGGAGGGCACGCTGGCCGTGATCACGGAGGCTCGGCTGGCCACGCAGGCCCTGCCGGGCTGCCGCGGCGTGGTGCTGCTGTTGTTCCCGGGTTTGGAGAAGGCCGCCCAGGCCGTGCAAGCGGTCCTCAAGCACGAACCCGCTGCGTGCGACCTGATGGATCGCCGGCAGCTGAGCCTGGCGAGGGAAATCGACGATCGGTTCGAGACCCTGATCCCGGAGGAGACGGAGGCTGCGCTGATCGTCGAGCTTGACGGCGACGACGCCCACACCGTTCGCGACCGCCTCCGCGCGCTGACGGACGATGTCTGGGACTCGCGCCGCCTGGCGTTTGGGGCGCGACGCGCCCTGGATCGCAGTGAATTGGAGTTGTACTGGCAGCTCGCCCGAAAGGTGAGACCAAACGCCTACCCGACGAAGCGTGCGATTCGCCCGATCTCGTTCATCGACGACGCGGCCGTGGCCCCGCAGCGATTGCCCGAGCTGCTCGTCCGTGTCCAGAACGTGCTGAAGCGCCAGCAGATCACCGCCTCCCTGTTCAGTCACGCCGGCCAAGGCCAGTTGCAGATTCACCCGTTCGTCGACCTGACCGAACCGGACGCGCCGGACACCTTGCGCCGGCTTGCCGACGCGATCTACGAGCAGGTGTTCGAGTTGGGGGGGACGATCGGAGCGGGACGTGCCAGCGGGCTGGGCCGCTCGGGATACCTCAGGCGGCAATACGGCCGGCTGTATGACGTCTTCCGGCATGTCAAACAGATTCTGGATCCCGACGGGATTCTCAATCCCGGCAAGGTCGTCGGCGCTGCGCCGGAGACGGTCGGGAGGAGTCTCCGGCGGGCGGTGCTTCCGGTCGCTTGCCAAGGGAGCAGCGCCGAGGAGCCGGGACTTCGCGATCTTCTGGAATTGCAGTTGAATTGGGATCCGTCGCAGGTCGTTGACGCCGTGGCGATGTGCAATGCCTGCGGAGACTGCCGCAGCCAGTATCCAGAGGGGCGGATGTGCCCGATCTTTCGCGCCAGGCCGTCCGAGGAGGCCTCTCCGCGCGCCAAGGCGAACCTGATCCATGCGGTGCTCAGCGGCGGGCTTGAGCTGGAGAGTCTCACCAGCAATGCGTTCAAGGAGATTGCCGACCTTTGCGTGCATTGCCAGATGTGCCCGATCGAGTGCCCGGCCGGGGTGGACGTGCCGCGGCTGATGCTCGAAGGGAAGGGAGCGTACGTCGCCGCGCATGGACTGCACCTGAGCGATTGGATCCTGGTCCGGCTCGACCTGGTTTCAGCCGCCTCCAGCGCGCTCGGCCCCCTGGCAAACTGGGCACTTGCCAATCGCCAGTGCCGCTGGCTGCTCGACAAGTGTTTCGGGATCGCCCAGGGGAGAAAGCTGCCGCGCGTCTCGTCGCGGCCCTTCCTCCGCCGCGCCGGTCGCCGCCGCCTGACCAGGCCGTCGCGTGGCGGCGATCGCAAGGTCGCCTATTTCGTCGATCTGTTCGCCAACTACCACGACCCGCAGTTGGCCGAAGCGACCGTCGCCGTGCTGAAGCACAACGGAGTGTCCGTCTATGTCCCACCCCTTCAGAGACAGGCCGGCGTGCCCGCCATCGCCGCCGGAGCGATCGACATCGCGCGCCGATTCGCCAGGCAGAATACGGCGGTCCTGGCGGAAGCCGTCCGGCAGGGCTATCGGATCGTCGCATCGGAACCGGCGGCCGCGGTCTGCCTGGTCCGCGAATATCCCCACCTGGTCGACGATGAGGATGCGCGGCTCGTTGCCGACAATACGAGCGACGTCTGCGCCTACCTCTGGAGGATGCACACGCTCGGCAAACTGCAACTCGACTTCAGCCCCGTCAACGCGTCCTTGGGCTACCACATGCCCTGCCGGCTGAAAGCCCTGCGGGTCGGATCGCCGGGCGAGAATCTCCTCCGGTTGATTCCCGGCTTGATCGTCACGCGGTATGAAGAGGGATGCTCCGGAATGGCGGGGACCTTCGGGCTGAAGAGCAAGAACTACCGCACCAGCTTGCGAATCGCCCGCGGACTGCTGCACCGCATCCGCAACGAGGAAATCCAAGCCGGTGTCACCGAATGCAGCACGTGTAGAATGCAGATGGAACAGGGAACGACCAAGCCCACGATCCATCCCATCAAGCTGCTCGCATTCGCCTACGGGCTGATGCCGCAGATCGGCGAATTGCTTTCCAAGACCGGCAAGGAGTTGGTTGTCACATGATCGTCCGCGTGCGCCTGTTCGCCATCGCCAGGCACGCGGACGGGCTTGCCGACCGGCTCCAATTCGCCATCGACGCCGGGGATGCCGGCGATTGCGAACCGATCCCGCCGGGTGCGGATGGGGCCTGCATTCCGCCGGCCAGCGCACGTCTTCGCTGGACGGCGAGGCATCTCCGGAGATGGCCGCAAAGGAATTGGCGGCCCTCCAAAGGAGGCTTGCCCGCGCAAGGTTCAATGCCCAATGGCCAACAGGGGCAGGAGTGGCGGTTTTTGGCGCTTTGACACTTGGACAATCGAACCTTGGATTTTGAACCTTGCCGGAGATAGGGATTCAGCGATGGGCGCTAACGTGTGGTATCACAGAGGCTTGCGTTTCCAGTGCACCGGATGCGGCGACTGCTGCACGGGTGACCCCGGCTACGTCTGGGTGACTGCGGAAGAAATCGCCGCGCTTGCCGCACAGGTCGGCCTTTCTGCCGCGGAATTCGAAGCGACCTACGTCCGCCGCGTCGGTTTGCGGAAGAGCCTTCTGGAATACGAAAATGGCGATTGCGTGATGTTCGACCCGGAGCGCCGCTCGTGCCGGGTCTATGAAGCGCGGCCGCGGCAATGCCGAACATGGCCATTCTGGGACTCGAATGTAAGAACCCCCGAGGACTGGCAACAGACTTGCCGGCATTGCCCGGGCTGTGGGCAGGGACCGCGTGTCTCGATGGCGGAGATTCAACGGCGTGTTCGTCTGCTCCGCATCTGACGGTTTCCCTGCGGGTCTGCCATTCTGGGGGGTATGTCTGTGCGCTTGGCAACGAATTTTCGGGTTAAGTAAAGTCTTCCGCGCGGACTGCCGATATTCTGGGTGCCGTTGAATCTTGTTTGCTTGGGCGGTGCGCTGCGGGAGCGGCACCCTCCGAGATGCGGGTTCGGCGAGTTTGCGTCGCAAGTCCTTTGTCTGTAGGGGCTTGTGGAGACTGTTTCGCTCCAGGGGGCTGCCTCTGTGAGCTAAGCTCTTTGAAAATAAGAACTTATCCAACGTCGGCCTCAATGGACTGGGGTACGGCTGGAGCGGGCCGGTTGGCACGTAAGTGCTTTGAACCGAACGGATTGATCTTGACTCTAGTCGTTATGGCATTTACACTTGGAGCGATACTGGGCATCATGGTTGTGGAGGTGACACGGCCCGGGAAACCAGCCAGTGGGAGACGTCAGTCGTGACCAAGAAAGAGATCGTCCGAACCATTTCCGAGGAGATTGGGTTGACCCAATTGAAGACCAAGGAAATTGTGCAGAAAACGTTCGACGCGATCGTCGAAACCTTGGTCGAAGACGGTCGCATTGAACTCCGCAACTTCGGAGTCTTTGAAGTCAAGCGGCGTGCTCCTCGCAAAGCGCGGAATCCGCGGACGGGTGACAAGGTCTACGTCCCCGAGAAGTTTGTCGTCACATTCAAGCCCGGCAAGGAAATGGAGCAACGCGTCCGCGAACTGGAGCAGCGCGCCGTGGCGGAAGCATCGGCCGGGCGGCCGACGCGGACTCCTCCGGTTTCCGAAACTCTCAAGATGCCAATATCTTACGATGTGGATCCTGATGACGATTAGCCCCCCAAGGCAAACGTCGCAGGGGCTCGAAAGATGCCGTTGACGAAAAAGCGAGGGGAACCTCTCGGTTGCTCCGCGGGGAATGGCCTCGACACGGTGGGCTGATTTCGCTAGCCTGCCGCGCTTTTCGACCCGCCCTGGCCAGAAATAGCTCTTCCCGCAAAGAAAACAATCGGCGCCGCACGCTCCGGCTTGGAAACGCCAGGCCGTCCTCGTTCGGACCGAACCGGTTGGCCGAAGTCCAGACACGTGCCCGCCACCTGGCACACGCGGATAAGTTCACGGAGGAGTTACACGATGCGTAAGTTACTGCTGGCCGCCGTATTGGGAGTCCTCACCAGCGCTGCAACCGGGTGTATCATTCCCGGCTACTCCGGCGATCCGACTCGTCGGGTCCAGGAGTTGATCCACACGTCGGAAAACGAACGCCTGATCCTCGACGAGTGGGAGCGGATGTGGCTGCTCGACCAGCCGGATCACTGCACCCCGTACCGGACGCACGGCGGCATCATCTAGCGTCAGCGGGTGCCCGGGAGACGCATTGCCCGGATTCCCCATCAGCCGATCGTCAGCCCGAAGCGTAAGCGAGGGCGGCTAAACAAGTTGGCCTCGCTTACGCTTCGGGTTGCCAGGTCAGGGTGGCTGGTTCGAGGGGCCTCGCTGACGCTTCGGGTTGCGAGGTCAGGGCGGAACCGGGCGGCGGGAGTCGATCCCGTAGAACGGTGCAAAACGCATCTCGCATGGCGTTCTTGGCCGGGGGCTCACGAATCGGGCGTTGCTGACGTGCCGCGCGTCGGTTAAATTGCTGATTTGGCCCCTGCGACTCGTTCGCTCCTGGCGGGCGGCCGATCCTTCGCAACCACGACCCCCCTCTCCGGTGGCATCCACTTGGACGTAGACCTGCGAGTTCAACTCGGACGGCTGGCGTTGTGCAATCCGGTCATGGTGGCCTCCGGCACGTTCGGTTATGCGCGGGAGATGGCCGGCCTGGTCGACCTTGGCCGCCTCGGCGCGATCGTGCCCAAGACAATTACCCGCGATCCCCGCATGGGGAACCGCCCTCCGCGAACGGTCGAGACTGCCGCCGGAATGCTCAATTCGATTGGCCTGGACAACGATGGCCTGGAGACGTTCCTTCAGAAGCAGTTCCCCTATCTTGCCGGCCTCGGCTGCGCAATCGTCGTTAGCGTAGCTGGCAGAAGCCACGACGATTTTGTCTATCTGGTCGAGCGGCTCGGCGGGGTGCCGGGGATCGCAGCGCTGGAATTGAATATCTCTTGCCCGAATGTCTCGGGGGGCGTCGATTTTGGCACCGACCCGGCGATGTGCGAACGCGTCGTTCGCGGCGCGCGCGGTGTTTGCGACCTGCCGATCCTCGCCAAACTGACGCCCAATGTGACGAGTGTGACCGCGATCGCCCAGGCTGCGGCCGGCGGGGGGGCCGATGCCGTCTCGCTGATCAACACCTGCCTGGGCATGGCCGTCGACTGGCGGCGCCGCCGGCCCCGGCTGGGGAATGTCCTGGGAGGCCTGAGCGGCCCGGCGATCAAGCCGATTGCGCTGCGAGCGGTCTACCAGGTCGCCCGGGCAGTCGACATCCCGATCATCGGCGTCGGCGGCATCGCATCGGTCGACGACTGCATGGAGTTTCTGGTCGCCGGGGCCAGCGCCGTCCAGGTCGGCACGGCCAATTTCTACCGCCCGGCGGTCACCATGGAGATTCTCGACGCGCTGCCCGGGGCGATTGCCGAATTGGGCGCTTCGAGCGTGGCGGGCGTTGTCGGCACGCTCGAGACTGCCAACGGAACCGGCGGCGGATGCCCGCCGCCCGCCGCACAGGGAAAAATGGACCAGCCAATCACCCGCAAAAGTTTCAGATACACTTAACACTCTGGATCCCGCAATGCGCGTTTTGTCAGGTATTCAGCCTACCGGCCGGTTTCACTGGGGGAACTATTTCGGCGCGATTCGCCAGTACATCCGTCTCCAGGATCAAGCGGACGAAGCGTTCTATTTCATCGCCAATCTGCACGCCCTGACGACGGTGCGGGACCGCGCCCAGTTGGCCCAGTGGACCCTCGACGCGGCGATCGATCTGCTGGCCCTGGGGCTGAATCCGGAGCGAGCGACCCTCTTCGTCCAGTCGGATGTGCCTGAAGTCTCCGAACTCTGCTGGCTGCTGATGACCTGCACGCCGATGGGCCTGCTGGAGCGCTGCCACGCGTACAAGGACAAGAGGGCGCGCGGGCTGACCGCGGATGCCGGACTGTTCACCTATCCGGTCCTGATGGCGGCCGATATTCTGGTCTACGATTCGGACCTCGTGCCGGTCGGAGAAGACCAGGTGCAGCACGTTGAGGTCTGCCGCGATCTGGCGGGCAGCTTCAACCATCAGTTCGGCGAGACGTTCGTGCTGCCCAAGGCGAATGTCCTTGAAACGTCCGCCCGGGTGCCGGGGATCGACGGGGGGAAGATGTCGAAGAGCTATGACAACACCCTCGACGTGTTCGAGGATCCGAAGCAGCAGCGCAAGAAGATCATGCGGATCGTGACCGACTCGCGCCCCATGGAGCAACCCAAGGAACCGCAGATCGACCACCTTTATCAACTCTACTCGCTTTTCGTCGATGAAGCGAAACGGGAAGAGATGGCGGCGCTCTACCGGCGCGGCGGGTTCGGCTACGGCGAAGTCAAGAAAGCCCTCGCCGACGCCGCCGAGCAGTTCTTCGCCGAAAGCCGGCAGCGGCGCCGCCAACTCGAGTCGGAGCCGGAGAGGGTGCGGGAGATTCTCGCCGGCGGTGCGGCCCGAGCACGAAAGAAAGCCGCGGAAGTCTTGCAGCGGGCGCGGGTCAACTGCGGCGTCGGGTGGTAGGGGGCCTCACGAGGCAAGGGCTTGAGCAATGGACGTGATCGGGATTGGAACCGACATCACCGAATGCCTGCGAATCGCCCGGATGATCGAGCGGCATGGCGATCTGTTCATCAATCGCGTCTACACCGACGAGGAGATTCGCTACTGCCAGAATCGCAAACAGGCCACCCAGCACTATGCTGGTCGCTGGGCCGCCAAGGAGGCGATTCTCAAGGCCTTGGGAACGGGTTGGATCCGCGGCATCAGCTGGCGCGACATCGAAATCCGCAACGATCCGAGCGGCCGACCGGTGGTCGCCGTTCGCGGCGGCACCAAGGATGTTGTTGAACGGCTTGGCGTGGCCAAGCTGCTGGTCTCGATTTCCCATTGCCACACCCACGCGACGGCCTACGCCATCGCCCTCGGCCGGGGCGATAGCTGACTCGGCCGCCTGTGGATTGCGCAGCGCGGCCAGATGTCCTGCGCACAAAATGCCTTGATCAGGGTGAGTTCAGACTGACGGAGAGTCCGCGATAATTTCCCGGGGCATTATGGCTGGAGCGGAATGGAGTCCAGCATTCCCTCCGTGGCTCGGCGGGACCGTGGGAATCGGTCGACCAGGAGGGCTGCCCTGCTTGAGAGTGGGAAGAAGATGCCCAGGATGAGCCCTGTCGTATTCGGCCTTTCCGAGTATGCGGCGGGACTGGCCAATCGGAGCGGGGCAATTCGCCTGTGCGATGGGAAGCCTGCCACCCGAAGAGCTGGCAAGCGAGCCATGGGCCGACCGATTGTCTCTTCCCCCGTTGCGGGGTGCATCGCTCTCGGCCGTTCGGGTGCCAGCCCATGGCTCCGCGCCTCCAGCTACGTTTTCATCATTACCATGTCTTCCTTGATTGTCTATAATTCCTATAAGGATTGACATTTGGCCGCTCGATGACGATACTGAGCACGGCTGCCGTGTGTCGAACTGGTTGCCATCCTGGGTGCGGCGCAATTGTGCTTCTGCGGCGTCTCGGTGCTTCCGAGAGCACGAGTGTCGAGGCTGAGTTTGAGGCGCCGCTGACGCGACCTTGCGTCTGCCATCTGGCCGATCAAGGGGTGCTGCCGCAAGGGGATCGCTGCAATCAAGGGCCGCGGCAAAGAAACCTTTATGCAAATCATTGAACAAGAAAGCGCTTCATGTATGTCGGCGCTGGTGATTGCTGCGGCTGCGGCGCCGAGCTTCCACCTCTTTCCGATTTCTCTGGTTCAAGGAGCAAGTCATGATACGAAAGGCGCAACGCAAGACTTGCGCGTTTACGCTGGTCGAATTGTTGGTCGTCATCGCAATCATCGGAATCCTGATCGCACTGCTGCTGCCGGCCGTGCAGGCGGCGCGCGAGGCGGCGCGGCGGTCGCAGTGTTCGAACAACCTCAAGCAGATTACGCTTGCGCTGCACAACTACCACGACGTCTACAATTCGCTTCCGGCTGCTGGGGTTCTCCCTGCTGGCGTGAATGCCGCGAGATACTATCCGGGGCTGATTACGGCGATACTGCCGTTCATGGAGCAAGGGGCTCGCTACGACACGATCCAAGACCGGCTCGCGTCGACCTCCGACGCATGGAGTGCCCTTTTCGGCGGCGCTTGTTACCAGTCGCGGCTGGACACAGTGCTTTGCCCCTCTGATCCCAGCGCCAGGGAGCCATCGCCGCACGCAGCCAACGCGCGACTCAATTACATGTACAACATGGGCGACGGAATGCTCAAGCTTGACGCTGCGTGGCACCATCCCAACTACGTCAGCAATCAGTATGTTCAGGCCCGCAAGCGGGGGCCGTTCCATCTCGATTCGTGGAAAACGTTCGCCGCGATTGTTGATGGAACGAGCAACACGCTTGCGATGAGTGAATCGGCGTCAGCGCCGCAGGGCTACTGGTCGCTAGAGGTCAAGGGCGGCTCGGGCGCGAATAGTGCGCTGCTTGAGCCCGATGGCAGCCAGCCGGTGATTCATCCCGACGTCTGCATGACGGGCGTCATCGATCCCAACGACCGGTCGCTGTACTTGGAACCGTGCGACACGTGGCGCGGCAACTTCTTCCAGGTGGGGACTCCGTGGAATGGTTTTCATACGGTTATCCCACCGAATGGCCCCAGTTGCTGGGACAGCCCGACCGGCTATTGGGCGGCCATTTTCACGCCGAACAGCTACCATCCGGGCGGAGTTGTCGCATCGATGCTCGACGGATCGGTTCGGTTCATCAGCGACACGATCGACAGCGGCGACCTGACCCAATCGCAGCCAGTCGGCGGGAGAAGCCCCTACGGAGTATGGGGGGCGCTTGGAACCCATGCCGGGCGCGAGTCAATAACCGTTCCGTAGCGTGATGCCGACGGTGGTCCGTCGTTGATCGCCGCCAAACAGCGACGGAGATGACGGCACCATCGGTTGATCTAAGGAGAAGAGTCGGACAGCTTGTGCTGCCCGACTCTTCCTCGTTGTTCGTGGCAAGATGATGCCTGGATGAGAGGAGAACTGCCTACTTCGCCTCGCCCATGGGGACATATTCACCGCCCTGCGTGGCGCTTGCCTGTATGTCTTCTTCCTTGACTGCCGCCCCGACATCCAGAACGATCGCATTCTCGCCGCTCGGCGCGATTTCAACCATCAACGGAGTCTTGTCGGCCGTTCGATACTCTCCCGCAACCACCTGAAATACCTCGTAGGAACCAGTCTTGATGGCGCGGTCATACGCGGCGCGCTCTTCGGCAGACGCGTACTGCCCGGGAACTTCGGGGATCGGGTCGCCTTCGGAAACCGTTTTATTGACCATAACCTTGAATTTGCCGGCGGGCGCTCCCTCGAATTTTCCGTAGGTTATCAGGCGGGCCATCCCGTTCTCATCGGTCATCCCTCCGACAGGCCACCGGCTTAGTGTAGAATCCTCCGGAAACAAGGAGACGGTGGCGCCGGCGAGATTCGCGCCGTCTTGAGTAATCGTGATTGTCGCCGGATACAGCGTCGGGAAACCTTCCGGACGCTGTTCGCCGCAACCAGCGGCAGCCATCGCCAAAAGGCCCAACAAAAGGGCAGGCAGGTTGGCGGTTCGCTTCATGAGATTCCTCCTGGTTCAGCCAAATATCACTGGAGACCGAGACGCCTGTCTCGACCCCGAAGACCTAACGAGCACATGCGCGATCATCCAACGCGCGATTGAGGGCATTGCGAGAGCTGCACTCAGATTGCATGGGACTGAATCGCATTATCCGTGTTTTTTGAGCCAGAAGCAAGAATCCCCGCAGTCACTCGGCCGACGTTTTCCGAGGCGACGGCATCGGGCCGTGATTCGGGTTCTGGCGACCGGCGGCGTTCGATCCGCATGGATACCTGCACGCGAAGGAAGTGAGACAAGACACATCGATTCCAGATCTTGGTCTCCTCGCGTCAGCCAGGAGCCTCCAGGCGGTTCAGCCCGGCCTTTTTTCTCCCCCTCGCGGAGGGGTCGCCTGTTGTGCATGTGTCGGTAAACGGTATATTGGTACACGGTATGGATTATGGCCCAGTAGTCTGTTATAACTGGCGTGGAGAGGTTGTCCTGTCACGTCCTCGATGCGATTCTGGGTATCACGCTTCTCAGGGATACCGCGGAGTACTGTGCAAGGGATATAGTGAGTATTTTGCTATATTGTATCGCTCCCTCCAATTGTAGAAAGGAAACGGAAACCATGCCAAGGACCAGACACTCCTCGAATCGCGGCAGGGGCTTCACCCTTGTCGAACTGCTGGTGGTGATCGCAATCATCGGGATCTTGATCGCGCTGCTGCTGCCGGCTGTCCAGGCGGCGCGCGAGGCGGCGCGCCGAGTCCAGTGCACGAACAACCTCAAGCAGATCAGTCTCTCGTTGCACAACTATCACGACGTGAACAAGTGTTTCCCGCCGGGAGTCCTCCCCTTCGATCCCCCGGCGCGCACGGGCGAAGCGCGAGCCCATCGCCAGGCGGGATGGTTGGTGCGAATTCTGCCCTTTATGGAGCAAAACGCGGCGTACGACCAGATGACCTTCAGCGGGGTCGACTGGACGATCCAGCATGGTCCCCAACCGAACGCGCCCATCCTGAACACGCTGCGGGTCAACGCCCTAAATTGTCCTTCGAGCAGCATGGCGACCGACAGGTCGGATGACGACGGCCTGGGGAACACTTTCCGTTACCAGCTGGTCAATTATGTGGGCATCGGGGGCACCTATCTGCGCGGTTCGGACCTCGCCGATTACCCGTCGCCGAGCTATGCAGGATACGGCGGTGGAAGGACGAGCTACAACGGGGTGATCGTCTACGCGGACAGCACCCGCAAACCGTGCGGCATGGAGAGTATCGTCGACGGAACGAGCAACACGTTTTGTGTCGGCGAGCAGTC
>JAAYCB010000477.1 GCA_012744395.1 Pirellulaceae bacterium | reverse complement strand
AGCTGGCGCACCTTGCGCGCCCGACGGGCCTCGACAACTTGCGGACCGTGGCGATCAGCCGGCTTGTGCTCGACAACTTTCCCCACGTCAAGGCCTACTGGATTTCGCTCGGGGTGGGCACCGCGCAGATCGCGCTGGGTTATGGGGCGGACGACCTCGATGGCACGGTCCGCCAGGAGCGGATTCACCACGACGCCGGCAGCACGGCCCCCGAGTCGCTCACCGTTTCCGAGTTGGAAGCGATCATTCGCGAGGCCGGCCGCACGCCGGTGGAACGCGACACGCTCTACCGCCGAGTCAAGCGCAATGGGATCGATTGGACGATCGACTCGGACTGAAGGCCGCGGTCTGGACCGAACTGGGCACCGTCGATCCGTTCACTGTCGATCGTCGTTTCCCCCACCCGGAGTGTTCCCGGCCGAAGGGCTCTCCGGCTCGCCGCCGCGGCCGGAGGGCACGGAACGGATTCGTTGCATCCGCCCCCCCTCGCGGCAGCGGTGCAACTGGTTCTCGACAACCGCATTACGCACGGTCCCACCTGCGTCCTCCTGCTGAAAATCCACCATCGTCTGGACCCGGCAGCCCCCAATCCAGCCTGGCAGGATTTCTCTCGTCTTCCTATCTTTCCCATGCCGCCAATTTCCCGGCCGATTTGTGCCGAAATCCAACTTCGTCCGTATATATTTCTGGAGACACCACGATTCGCGGGAGGTTGACACCCGTACATCCATCTGTTATTATGTACACGTCGCTAGAACACCGGCTTCATCAGGGAGAAATTTGAGATGACCGAAAGCGAATTGATCATCCGGCTCGAAGATGCACAGCAAGGGCAGCAGACTGCCGGCGACGGCGGGGTCTACTCGATCGATGAGGTGATCCGCGAGTTGATGGCCCATTACCAACCCCTCGCCGCGGCGAGCGAGTCGCCCGTGCTGCATCCGGTGGCGTGCTGAACTGCCTGCGGCCGTGTCCGTTTTTTCCCGCCAGGCAACCGCGTAGCCGTCATGGAGGACACTGAAGTGCTTGTTCTTTCCCGTAAGCGAGATCAGCAGATCACGATCGACGAGAAGGTCACGATCACCGTTCTTGAGGTCCGAGGCAGCCAGGTTAGACTGGGGATTGAAGCCCCCCGCGAGATGGCCGTCAGACGCAGCGGGGCGGTACACTCGAGAAGGTCCAAGGTCCAAGGTTCAATGGCCAAGAGCGAGACGCGGTGTCCGCCGGCCCCCACGACCGCCTGGACCTTGGAATTTGAACCTTGAACATCTTCATCGCGGCAAATTCCGGCCCGGATCGCCCGTCTGGCATCGTTTATATTGCGCTGAGGGCATCGTGGCTGCCCTACTGACCACTTCGGGCGAACTGTCGCCGCCAGGATCGCGGCCAACCCAGAGCCCCCCGCCGCTCACTCCTATGTTACCTCCTCGCCCCAGCTTGCCGCTGATCGTGTGCAGCGTTGCGGCAATCGTGTTCTGCACGTTGCTCACCGCCTTCTGCTTCGCCTCGGTCCTCCATCCGTGGGGCATACGGCAATTGGGCGGGCTGCTGCTGATGCCCGGCTTCCTCGGCCTCGGGCTGACCCAGTACGCGGCGACGTTCCAAAGCAAGGCAAACCGCGCGGAGACGGCCGCCAGGCTCTACAGCCTCGGCAGCGGCTTTGCGTTCATCGCCCTGGTCTGCGTCTTGCTCGACCTGTACCGCATGGGCGAGCCGATGTCGTGGCCGGTTGCCGGGCTGGCCGGCCTGCTCCTGCTGTTTGCCACGTGGGGCCGCTGGGGAGGGCGATTGAACCGCCAGTGGGCCGCGGAGCTTCGCGCCTGGCAAGAAGAGACCGCCAGCGATCAGGACGGCTCCGAAGCACCCGTCGCGGGGCCCGCGGACCGCCGCCTGCTCCGCTTCCTGTTTCCCGCGATCTTCGTCGCGGCAACCTGGGTCTTCTATCTCTGGATGGGACCGAGGTTTGGCGAACATCTCTCCGCCGACCAGACCCCGTTGGCCCTGCCGCAGGGTGCGTCGGATGTCTGCTACTGGATTTATGCGGGCACGACCGCCTTTGAATTCTCGATTTCGGAAGACGAGTTTCTCCGCTGGTCGGAGCAGCAGATCGCCCGCCGCCGCAACGATTTCAAGGGACTGGAGCCGATCGGAGCGCGATTCGCGATGCCGCGGTACCGCCAGTGGCTGCCCAACGCGCCCCCGCCCCACGATGTGGTCATCGGAGGCGGCTACCACTATGGCTGGCGGCAGCGTGGCCGCAACGTCGACTATGCTTACGATGCCGCCGCCGGCCGAGCCTATTACTGCTCCGTCGCAGACTCCCTCTGAAGAACGCTTTCCCCGCTCGTAACTTGGCTGCCCACCGATGACCGAACCGATTCCCTATGTTGAAGCGTCGTGCCCCGCCTGCTCCTGGTCGGAGATGTGCGGGCCGGAGGGCATTGCGCGACGATTGATCGCAGCGCGCAAATTGAAGCCTAACAGCGAGTTGAGCCTTGCGATGCTCGCCGAGCTCTTCCTCGCGCTGGCCGCGCGCCTGCCCTGCCCCGAATGCGGCCACGTTGGGCTGCTCATCAAGCGCCGATCGGACCTCGACGGCGACTGGCCGTGCGCCCGCCCCTGCGCGACCTGCGGAAAGGTCATCCCGCAGGAGCGGCTGGAACTCTACCCCGAGGCGACCCTCTGCGCTGCCTGCCAGGGAAGAATCGATCGCGGCGAGCCGGTCGGCCAGAGCGAATACTGCCCGCGTTGCGGCTCGCCGATGCAGCTTCGCCTCGCCCGCTCCGCAGGGGTCGCTCGTTACGAGATGACTTGCAGCAAGGTTCCCCCCTGCCGGCTTCACGGGCCGGCGTGGCGGCCGACCTGAAGTACGGCCTGATCTGGTCGTTTGCCGTCTTTCCGGCCGGCGATATCGGTCTACACGGCAATATCTTCCAGAGCGGCAAGCCCGGATTGGTCGGAATCCCTCGGCTGGCGTGCGTAAGTT
>JAAYCB010000476.1 GCA_012744395.1 Pirellulaceae bacterium | reverse complement strand
TTCGCGCGAGCCAAAGCACCACCTGCCGCCAGAATCGCTTGTGCGCGTTGCCAAACCCCTGCATCTGCCAGCGCCACGTCGAGTCGCCCGCAAAACCCATCACGCGGCCGCCGCCAAACAGGTGGGCAACCAGGAGCGGCTCCTTCTTCCCGCTCTCGGCGAGCACGGACGCCAGCGGTTTCATGCCGAAAAACTTGTTCGCCCCTTCCAGCGGCGGCAGTTCCTGCCAGACCTTGCGGTTCTCTTGGGGACTGGCGCCCAGGAGCATCGTGAAATGTCCCAGGTTGATCTCCGTCGGGGTCATCCGGACCGGCCCTTCCAGGTGCAGGTCGGTTCGCGGCGGCGAGTCGAGCGCCTGGCGCTCGAGGCGATTCATCCTCACCGGCAGGACGTCGGCCAGCGGCGTGTCGGCGTAGCCGCCCGCCCCGAAACTGTGCCAGCCGCCGAGCATGATCAGCCCCGCCCCGCGCGAGACCGTGTCGGCCAGGTTTTGCAGCTCGCCCGCCTCGAAGGCCGAACTGTCCAGATCGCCGAGGATATACGCCTCGTAGCGGCCCGGCTGGAGCCGCTCGCCAAGGTCCGCGGGCCGCGTTTCCGGCCGCCGCCGGTCGATCGTGAACGTGTCGACGTTGATATCGGGCGAGGCGTCGAGCGCGCGGCGGAGAAAGTTCTGCTCCACGCGCGGCGGGAAACCCTCCAAATACAGGACCCGCAACCCGCCCTTGAGCACGTTGACGAACGTGCTTACACGGTTGTTGGTCGTCACCAGCTCTCCCGGCTGCTCGACAACCTCCACGGTCAACTTGCGTTCGCCGGGCGTGGCCGGAGCGTAGAGGAACTCGAAGGGGACCTCCTCGCCGTCCGTCTTCGCCGTCACGGTCTGGACGGCCACCGGTTCGAGCCGCTCGGGCGCCGATTCGAAGAGGAGGCGGACCGACGCCGGCCGCTCCACGAACCCGTCCATCCGCACCCGCCCGCGGACCGTCAGCTCGTTGTTGACGAAGACCCGATCGTTGGCCAGCAGGTCCTTGACGGCCAGGTCGCGCGCCTGGCCCAGCCCGACGGATTTGCCGAGCCGCAGCGTCCAGAGCCGATCGCCGCGGCTGCGCAGCTGCGCGGCGGCCTGCTGCGGCAAGAGGTCGTCGGGCGAGAGGGCCCGCTGCGCCCCGTCGCTGAGCAGGAAGACGCCCAGCAGCCGCTCGCCCGCCTCCTGCCGCAAGACTGTGTCGAGCGAGCGGCCGATCGCGGTCGCCTGTCCCTCCGGTTTTTCGGGCAGGGCCACCCGCCCGTCGGCCACCTCCAGCCGGCGCGCGTCGCGGTCGAAGCCGTAAGCCTTGACGTTGAACCGCTCGCCCAACCGCCTCAGCACGCCGCTCGAGTCCTCCAGCGCTCGCCGCAGCGTTTCGTAGCGCGTCATGCCGCTCACCTCGTCGGGGACCGTCATGCTCCGCGAGAGGTCGGCCAACAGCAGGATCGAAGCGGCCAGCGGCTTCGTCTGCGTGTAGACGATCGTCGGCCGCAGCATGGCAAACAGCACGACCAGGAAGGCCGCCCCGCGGAGCGCCGCCAGAATCCGCCGCCGGCGGCGACTCGCCCGCCGCGCGCCCGGCCCGACCGCCAGCAGACCCACGAGCAGAAGCGCAACGGCGATCAGCACGTAAACGCTGCCTCCGACTGGGTAGAAGTAGAGTCGCACCATCGGCCTGCCGGACTATTCGCGGTAAAAACGGTTTGCCAAAAGATGTTCCGCCGCCAGCACCATCGCCACCAGCAGGATCAGCAGCGGAAACAACTCCCGGCCCACCCGGCCCCGGTTGACGTTCCCTTCCAACTCGCCGCGCTGGCGGGCGACCTGAAACGCCGCATCGCCGAAGACCTTCGCCAGGTGCTCGCGGTCCGCCCGCACAAGCTCGGTCTGCTCCGGCGGCAGATTCACACTGAACGGCCGGTCGAAGCGATCCGCGGCGCCGCCGGCCAGCACCCGGTAGTTGCCGATCGCCTCGGTCGCCGTGATCACCAGCGCCCGGTCCGCCAGGTCGGGCGTCAGCCGGACCTCGAAGTCGCCCGGCGCCGTCATCGCGTACGAGCGGTGCTCGTCGTGGGGACCGAGGCGCAAGACGGCGGTCTGCCCGGCGAAGTAATTGAGCTGCTCGTCGAGGCTCCCGACCAGGTACGAAGCCATCCCGTTGACGAGGATTACAAACGGCCACGCCTCGCCCGCGGGCAGCAGGTTCCAGGGCTCGCCGTCGAGCGGGTCGGAGATCGGCGTGGTCATCACGAGGACCCGCCCCGCGCCAACCGATCGCTCGAGCAGGGCCGGCTCCCCGTCGCTCAACGCGACAACCGTGCTCACCTGCTCGTTCCGATCTTTCAGCTGCCAGTAGCGGAACACGGGATGGAACGGCCAGGGGACCGTCTGCTCGAACTTGCGAAATTCACCCAGAATCGGGTGCTGCGACGTTTCCGGGGCAAGGTGGACGTCGCCTCGGGGGGCTCGCGCCTGGCGAACCGGCACGGCCGGCAAGACCGCCTGGGCGGCCGACGTGCGAAACGCGTCCAGCGGCTTAGCGCCCCGCCCGAGGCAGACTGCAAGCCCGCGTCCCTGCCGCACGTAGTCCTCCAGGCGGGTCCAAGTCGCCGGCTCCAATCCCGGCGGGTCGAGCAGCCAGATCGCCGCGTAGTCTTCGAGCTTTTCCTGCGCCAGGCCGTCGTATTCGATCAGCTTGCAGTCGAACCGCGCACGCCCCTCGCGCCGGAAACCGGCCGGCGCCAACGCGGATGTCAGAAACAGCCCGTGAAGCTCCGCCGGTGCGGCCGCCACGACGAGGACCTGCCAGGCCTCGTTCACTTCGACGGAAAACCAGCGCCGGTTGTCGCACGCCAAGGCGTCGTCGCCAGCGATCTCCACATAGCCCTGGTGGCCCCCCACGCCGAGGCCCTCAATCTTGAAGTCGACCGACCGCGACTGGCCGCCGTCCAGCGCAACGATCTGCTCCATCCGCTTTCGCGGGCCGGATCCGCCCTGCCTGGTCGGGCCGCCCTCGAGCAGGTACAGGGCCACCTTGCTCCGCTCCGGCCCGCCGGCGCGGCGCACCTCGGTGCTGATCGAGAGCGGGCTGCGATCGGAGAGCACCTGGGCTGAAAGCCGCAATTGGCCCAGGCTCGTGTTCGTCGGGGCCTCCACGCCAACGTCGATCACGTACAGGCCGATCTCCGCATGGCTCGCCAGCAGGTTCTGAACCGCGGCGGCAGCCTCCACGGGCCAGGCGACCCGCGCCAGATCGGTCAGAATATACAGCTCCCGGCCGGCGAGCTTGCTCGTCGCCAGCAGTTGAACCGCCTTCTCCAAAACGGCCGTCATCGGCTCGGCGGTGGCCGATGGGGCCAGTTGCTCGATGCGGTGCCGCGCGGCGCCGCGATGGGCCTGGAAGCTGGCGGGCCCCCGCCGCGCGTCGAGCACGGCAATCTCGCTCTCGGCCGGCAATTGCCCGATCAGCCAGAGGCCGAAATCCTTCGCCGCGTCCAGCCGCGACCGGTTCTCGTGTACATACTCCATCCGCATCGACGTGTCGAACACCAGCGCGGCGGCAACCGGCGCTTTCTGGCTGCCGAGCGACCCGGAGAACTTCACGCTCGGCCGGGCCAGCGCCGCGGCCAGCAGCAGAATCGCCCCCACCCGCAGAGCCAGCAGCAGCAGGTGACGCAGCCGCAAACGCCGCTGGTTCGTCTCCTGCCGCTGGGCGACAAACCGCAACGCCGGAAACTCCAGATGCCGCGGCCGCCGCCGCATGATCAAATGCAGCACGATCGGCAGGGCGACCAGCGCGGATCCGAAGAGGAGCGAGGCGTTGAGGAAGGTCATCGCCCTTTCCTCCTCGCCAGGTACCCCGTCAGCGCGCGGTCGAAGGGCATGCTCGTATCGAGGGGCACGTAGTCGACGCCCGACTGGGCGGACTCGCGCTGGTAGGTCTTGCGAAACGCCTCCACCTGGTCAAGGTAATCGCGGCGGAAGGCGTCCGCGTCGATCTGGAGCCGCTGGCTCGTCTCGGGGTCCTCCAGGTCGACCATGCCGCCAAACGGGAAGTTCGTCTCGGCCTCATCGAGCACGTGAAACAAGATCACGTCGTGCCCGCCGTGCCGGAGCCTGTAGAGCGCTTGGAGGATCGGTTCCGGATCGGCCAGCAGATCGGAAAAGATCATCACCAGGCTGGCGTGCCGGAGCATGGCCGCCACCTGGTTCAGGCTGGCGGCCACGTCGGTCTTGCCCTCCGGCTTCAGATTCGCCAGCAGCGAGAGGACGTCGCCAAGCTGCCCGCGCCGCGACTTCGGGGCCAGGCTGTTGCGGATCTTCTCGTCGAAAGTCAGCAGTCCGACCGGGTCCTGCTGGTGGATCATCAGGTAGCAGAGCGCGGCGGCCAGGCAGATGCTGTAGTCGAATTTCGTCAACTCCTGGCGGTACGTGTAGCCCATCGAGCGGCTCAGGTCCATCACCAGGTAGCCGGTGATGTTCGTCTCCGCCTCGAACTTCTTGACGTAGTACTTGTCGGTCTTGGCGTAGATCAGCCAGTCGATGTCCTTGGGATCGTCGCCGGGGGTGTACTTGCGATGCTCGCTGAACTCGACCGAAAACCCGTGGAACGGGCTGGCGTGCAGCCCCTGCAAAAACCCCTTGACGATGAACTGCGCGCGCAAGTCGAGCCGCTTGATCTGCTGGATGACTTCCGGCTTGAGATACTTTTCGGCGGTCGACATGAAGAAGGTTTCAGGGTTCGGGGTCCAGTTCTTCACCTCGTTCCCAAGCTCCAGCTTGGGAACGCAGCGAGAAGGGGCCAGTTCTCCACCCCCACCTCGTTCCCAAGCTCCAGCTTGGGAACGCAGCAGGTTCTCACCAGCAGGTTTTCACGCGCCCCAGCCCATTTTGCGCTCCTATTTCTGCTCGAACTTGGGGATTTCCGGCGGGGGGATCTCCCGCACGAGCCGCTCGACGACATTGTCGTTGGTCATCCCCTCGGCCTGGGCCTGGAAATTGGTGGCGATCCGGTGCCGCAGCACCGGCACGGCGATCTTCTGCACATCCTCCAGCGCGACGGAGAACCTCCCGTCCATCGCCGCCAGGGCCTTGCCCCCCTGGATCAGGAACTGGCCGGCGCGCGGACCGGCGCCCCAGTCGACCAGGTCGCGGATGAACTCGGGGGCCGAGGCATCCTTCGGCCGGGTCGCGCGAACCAGCCGCGAGGCGTATTTCACGATGTACTGGCTGACGGCCACTGAGCCGACCAGCTTTTGCAGGTTCACGATCGATTTGCCCGAAAGCACCTTGCGAATCTCGACCTTCTCGCTCCGCGTTGTCGAGGCCAGGATCTGCTCCTCTTCGTCGGCCGAGGGATAATCGACCTTGATATTGAACATGAACCGGTCCAATTGAGCTTCCGGCAAAGGGTACGTGCCCTCCTGCTCGATCGGGTTCTGCGTGGCGATCGTGAAGAACGGCTCGGGCAGCGGATAGGTCTGCTGCCCGACGGTCACCTCCCGCTCCTGCATCGCTTGCAGAAGGGCCGCCTGCGTCTTGGGGGGCGTGCGGTTGATTTCATCGGCAAGCAGAATATTCGTGAAAATCGGACCATCGACAAACCGGAAGTTCCGCTTGCCCCGCTCGTCTTCCTCCAGCACGTTGGTGCCGGTGATGTCCGAGGGCATCAGGTCCGGCGTGAACTGGATCCGCTTGAACTGGATGTCGAGAATCCGCGCCAGGGTGCTGACCATCAGGGTCTTCGCCAGTCCCGGCACGCCCACCAGCAGGCAGTGCCCCCGCGTGAAGATCGCCGCAAAAATCTGCTCGATCACGTCGGACTGGCCGACAATCACCTTCTGAAGCTCGTCCTGCATCAGCTTGCGGTGCTGGCTGAAATCCTGGAGGACGTCTCCCAGACTGCGCGTTTTCGTCGACAAGGCTTGATCCTATCTCGCTCTAGATCCACCGATCGCTCTGTTCGCCACCGCCGCCGGGCATCCTGCCAGCGTGGTCCGCGGACTCCCCCCGGCAGAAGCGTACCCGTCTGGCTGCTCCACCAGCGGATACCATCCGCGGCGGCCAGGCCCTATTATTGTATAGCCCGAAGGCGGCCGGCACTGTTAAACGGCGGCAACAAATCCAACCTAGCAGACTTTTCCGCCATGCTGAAGCATAACCCAAGCCCGCCGCGCGGCGGTCGAGCCGTGTTTTCTCGCCGCGCGTGCTGGCACACTCCCCCCGCCAGGCAGACATCCGTGCGCTCCATAACGCGCCTGCTGATTGCCGCGGGAATGACGCTTGCGACCTTTGCGCCGGCGTTCTGCGACGACATTCCGCCCGAGCGGGTCCGCAAGGTCATCGAGGGGGGCGTAGGGTACCTCAAGCGGCAGCAGCGGAACGACGGCTCGTGGACACCCTACCAGAATGACCCGGTCGGGATTACGGGCCTGTGTACGCTGGCCCTGTTGAATTCCGGCGTTCCGCCCGGCGACCCCGCGCTCAACAAAGCCCTGGACTACCTCGAACAGCAGAAGCCGCAGGAGAACTACGCCACCTCGCTGCAAACGATGGTCTTTGCCCAGGCCAATCCCGGGCGGTTCCGCAACCTGATTCTCCGCAACGTCAACTGGTTCGAGCAGATGCAGATTCAGGACGGCACCTTCAAGGGTTCCTGGGGGTACAACAAGGCGAGCCCTTCCGGCGACAACTCCAATTCGCAGTTCGCCCTGCTCGCCCTCTACGAGGCCGAACGCGCGGGCGTCCGAGTCTCCGACCGCACCTGGCGGTTCGCCAAGGAATACTGGGAGCGGGCCCAGAACGACGACGGCTCCTTCGGGTACCGCGTCGATACGAGCACCGCCGGGACCGGCAGCATGACCTGTGCCGGGATCGCCTCGCTGGTGATCGCCTCCGGACGCATCCGCGCGGGCGACGCGCACGTCGAGGGCGACCAGATCAACTGCTGCCAGCAGGACCAGTCCGATTCGAACCGCATCGAGCGGGCGATGCAGTGGCTGGGCGCGAATTTCACCGTCACCCACAACCCCAACGGCGGCAAGTACTGGACCCTGTATTACCTCTACGGCGTCGAACGCGTCGGGCGGCTGACCGCGCGGCGCTTCATCGGCGGGCACGACTGGTACCGGGAAGGCACCGCGATGCTGTTGGCCAGCCAGGGCGCGATGGCCGACTTCTGGGTCGGCACGAGCATGGCCGAGGACAATCCCCTGATCGCCACCAGCCTGGCCTTGCTGTTCCTCTCCAAGGGCCGCCGGCCGGTGCTGCTGACCAAGCTCCGCCACGGCCCCGAGGAACAGTGGAACCAGCACCGCGCCGACGTGAACAACCTCGCCCGCTATGTCGAATCCCGCTGGCGGATCGATCTGACCTGGCAGGTCGTCGACCTGCAAGCGGCGACCGTCGACGACCTGATGCAGTCCCCCGTGCTCTATTTCTGCGGCGGCACGAGTCCCCTGCCCGCCGCCGAGCCGGGGCAAGACGACCTCGCCCGCAAACTTCGCGGGTACCTCGACCGCGGCGGGTTCCTGTTCGCCGAGGCCTACTGCGCCGGCGAGGAGTTCGACCGCGGATTCCGCCAGCTCGTCGCCCGCGTGTTTCCCGAAGAGGAATACCGCCTCCGCCTGCTGCCCCCCGAGCATCCCATCTGGAGGGCCGAGGAACGGGTCGATCCGAACTACCTGCGGCCGATCTACGGGATCGACTTCGGCTGCCGCACGAGCGTCGTCTACTGCCCGCCGGCCGAGCCGGGCAAGCTCCAGCCCTCGCTCTCCTGCCTCTGGGAACTCTCCCGCGCGGGCCGCGAAACGGAATACCCCAAGCGAGTCGCCGACCAGGTCCAGGCGGGGCTCTCCACCGGAATCAACATCCTCGCCTACGCAACCAACCGGGAGCTGAAAACCAAGGACGAAATCCCCAGCCAACTCCAGAAGGCCGCCGACGGCGACGCCTTCGACCGCGGGCGGATCCGGATCGCCAATCTCCGCCATCCCGGCGGATGCGACTCGGCCCCGAGAGCGCTGGTCAACCTCATGGAAGTCGCCGCCGCCCAGTTGAACCTCCGCACCCGCGCCCGAGAAAAACCGATCCGCCTCACGGATCGCGAGATCTTCGACTACCCGCTGGTCTTCATGCACGGGCGGAACCGGTTCTCCTTGACCGACGCGGAACGCGAGCAGCTCAAAAACTACCTCCAGCGCGGCGGCCTGCTGCTGGCCAACGCGATCTGCGCCAGCGAACCCTTCGCCGAATCGTTCCGCCGCGAAATGGCCACGATGTTTCCCGACCTGCCCTTGGAACCGATCCCCGCCAGCCATCCCCTGCTCACGCCCGCCTACGGTGGTTTCGACCTCGCGCTGGTCACCCGCCGCGATCCGCAGCAGCGGGGCCGGGGCGAACGGCTCGAAGACATCCTCCGCAAGGTCCCGCCCGATCTGGAAGGCATCCGCTTCGCGGACCGCTATGGCGTCCTCTTCTCGCGATTCGACCTGAGCTGCGCCCTGGAGAAGCAGAACTCCCTGGAATGCCGCGGCTACATCCGCGAAGACGCCGCGCGGATCGGGCTGAACGTCCTCCTCTATTCCCTCCAGCAATGACCCATCCGGACGAGTCGACCCGCCCCGCCCCGCCCCGACCCGACCGGCTCATCCCGGCGGCGCTCCTGGTGCTGACGCTCGTGGTCCGCGCCGGCATCATCGCCGCCACCCCCCAAGCGTTTGACGGCGATCCCGACGCCTACCGGGCCGTCGCCGGGAATCTCGTCGAACACGGCTGTCTCGGTTCAAAAGACATTCCCACGGCCACCCGCCCCCCGCTCTATCCGCTCCTCCTGGCGGCCTGCCTGAGCGTCGACGCCGAGGCGCGCCTCAGTCTCGCCGCCGCCCACGTCCTGCTCGCCCTGGCGACCGTGTTTTTCAGTTGCCGGCTGGCCGAGCGCTGGGGGCTCGGCCGCTGGGCCCCGGCCGCCGCGGTGCTCGTGGCCGTCGATCCGATTCTGCTTGCCCAGTCGACGCTCGTGATGACCGAAACGCTGGCGACGCTTCTCGCCGCGGCAAGCCTGTTGGCGGTGACCGCCTGCGCCGCGCAGGCCACCGGCCGCCGCGCCGCGGCGGCCGGCGGCCTGATCGCGGCGGCCGCCCTCTGCCGACCGACGTTTCTCCCCTGGCTCGGGCTGGTGATCGTCCTTCTGCCCTGGTTCGGCAAGGGGTGGCGGCAGCGCGCCCGGTTGCTGGCCGCCGCGGCGATCGCCGCGGCGGTTGTCCTCGGGCCCTGGGCCGCGCGGAATGCCCTGCATTTCGGAAAACCGACCCCGGCGACAAACCACGGAGGTTTCACACTCCTGTTGGCGAACAACCCGAGCTTCTACGACTACCTCGGCCGCCGCTCGCCGGGCGAGACCTGGAACGCCGACCAGTTCAACAGCGATTGGTCCGTCCGGGCCCAGTCGCTGGCTCCCGGCGACGAGGTGGCCGCCGACCGGTTGGCCTATGCCGACGCCTGCCAGACGATTCGGTCGCGGCCGCGGATGTTTGCCTACGCCTGTCTCGTCCGGCTGGGTAGGACCTGGGCCCTCCTTCCGCACCGCATCGACTCCGCCGAGACCGCCCGCGGGCGTGGGGCGCGATGGGCCGTGGCGGTCTTCTACGCCGCCGAGTCGCTGCTGGCCCTGGTCGGGCTGGTTGCCCTGGCCCGCGGCAAAGTCGGGCGGAATCGCCTCGTTTCGGGCTGGTCCTGGGGACTGCTCCTGGTGGTCGTCTTCACCGCGGTCCATACGGTTTTCTGGACGAACATGCGGATGCGTGCCCCCCTCATTCCGGTGGTCGCAGCCGCCTCGGCTGCCGGACTTGGATCGTTGTGGGGGAGTCTCTCTCGTCGCAAGCCATTGTCTGATTGAGGCTTGTGATGTTCTGGCAGTCGCTGAACCTGCCTTGATCCCACGGCGGGCCCTACCTATAATCTGGCCGCTCCGCTGCGTCAGACGGAACGTGTTCCGTTTGCCGCGCCTCCTGAGCGTTCCCAAGCTGGAGCTCGGCAACGAAGTGGAGCGTCGGAGCTTGGCGGCGAGGTGG
The DNA here is from genome assembly GCA_012744395.1 of Pirellulaceae bacterium. Classification (GTDB taxonomy): domain Bacteria; phylum Planctomycetota; class Planctomycetia; order Pirellulales; family Thermoguttaceae; genus JAAYCB01. The sequence goes on along the minus strand of JAAYCB010000476.1, from coordinate 30,059 downwards.
AGCCCCCGTTTTCCGGCCACCGATCGCCGGCCTGACTGGTTGAATTCGCGACTGTTTGCGGTTCGCTCCCCCGGCATGGATCCACCTGGCGGGAGCCAGACACGGATGTTACACCGCTGAACTTCCCTGATTCGGGCAACTCGATCCGCCCGTCGTGCGGCGCGCAGCGGTCGCGCGCTGTCTCTGTTTCGCTCTGCGCGGCCATCGTGGGGGCTCTCCTGTTGGCGCCGGCGCTGTCGCTTGCCGAGATCGCCCTGCCCGAGGCCGATCCGGCCGAGATGATCCGCATCAGCGGATCGCGGGCGAGCCGCTGGACCGAGGGGGCCTACGAGGTCTGGCTCGTCGATCGGGGCTGCCGGATCACGCAAGGCTCCTACACGGCCGAGGGGGACCAGGCCCTGCTCTGGATCGAACGGAACGCGTCGCCCGAGCCGGGTTTCAGCCGCGTGCTGGCATATTTCGAGGGCAACGTGGCCATCGATCCCGGCCCGGAAGGCGGCCGCGTCCGGCAGACGAGCCCCGCCTGGTACCACCGCTTCGCCACGTCCCGATCCGTCGACGTGCAAGTCAGCGAAGTCGTCGCGCCGCCGGCGGTCCAGCCCCCCCTGGTCGACCGGGCCGTCGCGCGGCGGCGGCAGCCCGGCGGGAACGGCGAAGTCGTCCGCGCCCAGTACAGTGCCGCGTCGGAACCGGCGGTCCGCCCCGCGCCCCAGGGCACGCGGCGAATCCGCCTCTTTCCACGCAGCAATCTGCCCGTCCAGGCCGAATGGTTCGTCGATCCGATCACCAACCAGGGCATCGCCCTGATCGACTCGGGCGTCAACCTGATCGTCGACGGGCTTGGCGACGTGGCCGTCGGACCGGTCACCGTCGACTCGATCGATATCTCCGCCGATCGGCTGGTGATCTGGACGGAAAACATCCTCCAGCGCGACCAGCGCGGCGAGTCGTTCCAGGCGGGCAACGTCCCCCTGGAGGTTTACATGGAGGGCAACGTCGTCTTCCGCCAGGGCGAGGCCGTGATCCGCGCTGAGCGCATGTACTACGACGTCGCCCGGCGGACGGGCGTCGTTCTCCAGGCCGAGCTGCTCACGCCGGTGCCCGACTACGAGGGCGTGCTCCGGCTCAGGACCGAAATCCTCCAGCAGCTCGGGCCCAGCCGGTTCTTCGCCCAAAACGCGTTCCTCACCGCCAGCCGGATGGGCCGGCCCGGCTATCGCATCCAGGTTGAAACCGCGACCCTCGACGACACCCCCAGAGCCGCGCTCGATCCGGCCACCGGACAGCCTCGGATCGACGAACAGACCGGCACGCCGGTTGTCGACCACGAGTACTTCGTGACCAGCGAGAACAACGCCCTTTTCATCGGCGACGTTCCCATCCTCTGGTGGCCGCGGCTGGCGACCAACCTCGAGGAGCCCTCCTTTTTCGTCCGCCGCGTGCGGGTCAAGAACGACAGCGTCTTCGGCACCCAGGTCCTCACCGACTGGGACGCCTACGAAATCCTCGGCCTGAAGAGCCGGCCCGAGGGGACCGACTGGGACATCAGCGCCGACTACCTGAGCAAGCGCGGCATCGGCCACGGTACGACCTTCCGCTACGCCCGCGACGATTTCTTCAAGCTTCCCGGCCCCGCCTCCGGCCTGGTCGACTATTGGGGAATCGAGGACGGCGGCCACGACAACCTCGGCTTCGGAAGGCGGAATCTCGATCCGGAAAAAGACTACCGCTGGCGGCTCTTCTGGCAGCATCGCCAGCGGTTGCCGGGCGATTTCCAGCTCTCCGCCGAGGCCGGCTGGATCAGCGACCGCAACTTCCTCGAAGGGTATCTCGAGCGCGAGTGGGACGAGCAGAAGGACCAGACCACCGGCATCGAGCTGAAACGGACGCGCGACAACATCTCCTGGAGCGTCTCGGCCGACGCCCGGATCAACGCCTTCATGACGCAGACCGGCTGGCTGCCGCGGGCGGATCATTTCTGGCTCGGCCAGGAGTTGCTCGGCGACCGGCTCACCTGGTACGAACACACAAGCCTCGGCTACGCCCGCTTCGACGCCGCCAGCCGGCCGGAGAACCCGGCCGACGCCGCCCTGTTCCGCTGGCTGCCTTGGGAGAGCAGCGGGCCGGCCGATCCCCTCTCGCTGGAAGGCGAACGCTTCGCCACCCGCCACGAACTGGACCTCCCTCTGCGGGCCGGCCCCTTCAAAATCGTCCCCTACGCCCTCGGCGAGTTCGCCCACTGGGGACAAAACATCTATGGCGACGATGTCCAGCGCCTCTACGGGCAGGCCGGCGTCCGCGCCAGCATCCCCTTCTGGCGCATCGATCCGGCGGTCCGCAACGATCTCCTGAATCTCAATGGACTGGCCCACAAAGTGATTTTCGACGCCGAACTGGCCTTCGCCGAAGCGGACCAGGACCTCCAGCAGCTCCCGCTCTACGATCCGCTCGACGACGACTCGATCGAAGCCTTCCGCCGCCGTCTCGCCGTCACCACCTTCGGCGGCGCGACACCCTACCGGTTCGACGAGCGGTCCTACGCCCTCCGGTCCGGACTCGGCGGCTGGGTCACCTCCCCGAGCAGCGAAATCGCCGACGATCTGGCGGTCTTCCGCCTCGGCATGCGCCACCGCTGGCAGACCAAGCGCGGCAAGCCGGGCCAGGAGCGGATCGTCGATTGGATCACCTTCGACACCCACGCAACGCTCTTCCCCCGCGCGGACAACGATAACTTCGGAAATGTCCTCGGGCTGGTCGATTACGACCTCCGCTGGCACGTCGGCGACCGTGTCACCCTGCTCTCCTCCGGCTACTTCGACTTCTTCGACGACGGCGGAAAACTCGTCAGCTTCGGCGGTTTCCTCAACCGGCCCGAACGCGGCAGCATCTACGCCGGCATCCACTTCCTCAACGGCCCCATCGAGAGCACCATCCTCTCCTATTCGCACACCTACCGCATGAACGAAAAATGGGTTACCACGTTCGGCGCCTCGATGGACATCGCCGACAACAACAACATCGGCCAGAGCCTCACCTTCACCCGCATCGGCGAGTCGTTCCTGGTCAGTGCCGGCCTGAATGTCGACGCCAGCCGCGACAGCCTGGGAGTCCACCTGGCGATCGAACCCCGCTTCCTGCCCAAGAGCCGGTTGGGACGCGTCGGCGGCGCGAGCATCCCGGTCGCGGGCGCGTATGGACTGGAGTGAGAAGGCAGCCGTCAGCGATTAGCCATCAGCCGTCAGCCGTCAGCCATCAGCCGTTTCCTCGTTCCCAGACTCGGGCTTGACAACCAAGTTCCAGCAACCGAACACTGGAAAACAAGACTCCCTCCATTCGACATTCGACATTTTCCACCTTCCGCCTTCCGCTCTCCCATGCCCTCTCCCAACCGCTCCTGGCTGACCAAGTTTCGCAACGCGTTTCGCGGGCTCTGGGTGGGTGTCGCCCGGCAGAACAGCTTCATCGTCCACCTGCTGGCCGCCCTCGCGGCCCTCGTGGCGGCCCTGCTGCTGGGCGTCACGCCGGGCAAGTGGTGCGTATTGGTGATCGCAATCACGGTCGTCCTCGTGGCCGAGTTGTTCAACACGGCCCTGGAACACATGGCCAAGGCGGTCACTGAAGAACATCACGCGGAGATTCGCGACGCCCTCGACACGGCCGCGGCGGCTGTTCTTGTCGCCGCCGCCGGTTCGGTCGTTGCCGGCATGATCGTCTTCGTGCCCGACCTGCTGAAGCTCCTGGCAGCCGACTGAAACACGATCCGGTGTCGTTTCCGCCCGCCGTTCGTGGCGCCCTTGCGGCAGGCTCGATGGACGCTCGCCAGGAGTGGTGGCAGCCAGTAGAATGTTGGCGAATCAAAAAACCGCTTGCGTCCGCCAGGAGAACTCGCGATGTCTGAAGAGCGACTGCGAACCCAGCTCTACGATTCGTTCAAGAACCGTGCCATCCTGTATTATTTGATTTTCGACGAGCTTCGCGGCGAACTGGGGGCCGAACGGGCCGAGGAGATCATCAAGCGGGCGATCTATCGCCGCGGGCAGCAGAAAGGCGAGAGATATGCCGCCTATGCCCCCGACGATCTGGAGGGGCTGAAGGAGGCCTTCGTCGGGGGAATACCCGACGGGGGGGCGATGTTCGGGCCGGAGGTTCTTCGCTGCGACGCGGGCGCGCTCGACGTCAAGTTCCACAATTGTCCGTTGCGCGACGCCTGGCTGGAAATGGGACTGGCCGGCGAGGAGGTGGCGACGATGTGCCGGATCGCGGCAAGGATCGACAACGGCACCTTCGAGGCCGCGGGATTCGAGTTTTCCGCCGACACGTGGCAGCCCGGCGGAGAGGGCTGCTGCCATCTGCACATCCGGCCTGGCCGGTAGCTTGGGAGCCGAGAGATGCCGTCAAAACGCGTGTTGATCGTCGGCGGGGTGGCCGCTGGGGCGTCGTGCGCCGCGCGGCTCCGCCGGATGGACGAAAATGCCGAGATTTATCTATTCGAGCGGAGCGGATATATCTCCTTCGCCAACTGCGGCCTGCCCTACTACCTGGGAGGCGTGATCGAGCAGCGGCAGCATCTGCTCGTCGCCACGCCGGAGCGATTCCGGGACCTGCTGAATGTCGAGGTCCGCATCGGGCGGGAAGTGGTCGGCATCGATCGGCAGAAGCGGACGATCGCCGTCCACAATATCCACAGCCAGCAGCAGTCCACCGAGGCCTACGACGTGCTCGTCCTGGCGCCCGGCGCCGCCCCGATCCGGCCGAACATCGAGGGCGTCGATCTGCCGGGCGTCTTCTGCCTGAGAAACATGGAAGACTCCGACCAGATCCACGCCTGGCTGTCCGGCAGGGAGGCCGAGCGGGCGGTCGTCGTGGGTGCGGGCTACGTCGGCCTGGAGATGGTCGAGAATCTCTGCCGCTTGGGGATGGATGTCACCCTCCTGGAGAAGATGGACCAGGCGATGGGGCCGATGGACCCGGAGATGCTCGGCCCGCTGTACGCGCGGCTCGCGCAGGAGGAGGTCGATCTGCGGCTGAACTGCGGGGTGGAGCGGATCGAGCAGGGCCGCGAGAAGATGCTCCATGTGGTCGCCGGGAACAGCAGCGTGTTTCCGGCCGACGTGGTCATCCTCGCCGCCGGCGTCCGTCCCGAGGTGGACCTGGCCCGCGCGGCCGGCCTGGAAATCGGCGAGTTGGGCGGGATTCGCGTCGACGACCAGATGCGGACCTCGGACCCCAACATCCTGGCCATCGGCGACGCGGTCGAGGTCCGCGATTGGGTGACCGGACGGTGGGCTCTCGTCCCCTTGGCCGGGCCGGCGAGCCGCCAAGGCCGGGTTGCCGCCGACGTGATCTGCGGCCGCCCCGCTCGCTATCGGGGCACCCAGGGCACGGCCGTCGTGGGCCTGTTCGGATTGACATTGGCCGCCACCGGCGCGAATGAAAAGCGGTTGGCCGCGGCGGGAATGCCGTTCAAGAAGAGCTACACGCACTCGCTGGACCACGCGGGCTACTACCCCGGCGCTGCCCAGATTTCCGTCAAGCTGCTTTACGAGGGGCAGTCCGGACGCCTGCTGGGCGCCCAGGCGGTCGGGGCCGCCGGGGTCGACAAACGCATCGACATCCTCTCGATGGCGATCCAGAAAGGCGCGACCATCTTCGACCTGGAGGAGGCGGAACTCTGCTACGCTCCGCAATACGGTAGCGCCAAGGACCCGGTCAACATCGCCGGTTTCGTCGCCGCCAACGCGCTCCGCGGCGACTTGGAGGTCGTCCACTGGGAGGACTGGGACGCCCGCGGCCGGCAAGGCGACGCGCCCCTGCTGCTCGATGTCAGGCCCCCGGCGATGATCGCCGCCAGCGGGGAAACGCCGGGAACGATCAAGATTCCGCTCGGCGAGCTGCGGAACCGGCTTGAAGAACTGCCCCGCGACGCCGAAATCTGGGTCCATTGCAGCGTCGGCCAGACTTCGTATTACGCCAACCGGATCCTACTCCAACACGGTTTTCGCGTGGCGAATCTGTCGGGTGGGTTCACATCGCTGGAAATGCGCGGGGGCGCCTGATGGCAAGCATTTTGGTGACCGGCGCCAACGGCTTCATTGGAACCCACCTGGTCGAAACCCTGCTCGCCCGCAACGAACCGGTGGCGGCCCTGGTCCGCAATCCGGCCAGCGCCGCGCGGTTTGAACGATCGGCGGCCCAGATCGTCCGCGGCGACGTGACCGACCTGGAGAGCATCCGCCGAGCGGTGGCCGGCAGATCGGCCGTTTTTCACCTGGCCGGCGTGACGAAGACGCTCCGCGCCAAGACATTCTTCGAGGTCAACTGCCGGGGAGTCGCCCACCTGGCGCGGGCCTGCGCCGAGCAGTCCGCGCCCCCGACCCTCGTCGTGGTCTCGTCGCTCGCCGCGGCCGGTCCGACCGTCGATGGCCGGCCGCGGGAAGAGGCCGACAAGCCCCAGCCGATCTCCTCGTACGGCCGCAGCAAGCGGGCTGGCGAGAAGGCGGCCGAGCGGTATGCCGCGGAGCTTCCGATCACGATCGTGCGGCCCTCGATCGTGTTCGGCGAGGGCGACCGGATGTCGCTGGAGATGTTCAAGACGGTCGCCCGGTCGGGCGTCCATCCACTGCCCGGCCTCGCCCCCCGCTACTATTCCATGATCCATGCCGACGATCTGGTCGAAATCCTCCTCCTGGCGGCCGCGCGGGGGACACGGCTCGCGCCGCGCGGCGCGCCCGCCGGCGACCGCGGCGCCGGCTACTACTTCGCCGCCTGCGACGAGCATCCCTCCTGGCATCAATTGGGGCGAATGCTTGGCAAAGCGCTGGGGCACAGGTGGACCCTGCCGCTCCCGTTTGCCACTCCGATCGTCCGGCTGGTGGGCCTGGCTGGCGAGCTGGCCGGCCAGCTCCGCGGCCGGCAGGTGACGATGAATCTCGACAAGGCCCGCGAGGCGACGGCCGGCTCCTGGGTCTGTTCGCCCAACAAGGCCCGGCGGGAATTGGGGTTCTCCAGCAACGTACCGCTGGCCAACCGGCTTGCCCAGACGGCCCGCTGGTATCGGCAAGCAGGCTGGCTCTGACAGCGCCGGCGGAATCCTCCCTCGGACCGGTGGCCAGTCCGCCGCAGTTTCATGGGGCCCAACAGGCTGGTGATCGTCCAAGACCTCTCCTGGCCATCGCAAAACAGAGAAACCGCTTCCGTGTCCTTCGCTTACACCCGGTTTTGCACCGATCGTTCAAGGCGCCGACGTGCCTGGCCTTCTCCGGATGGCTTTGCCCCTTGACAATGCCGCCGGGCTCTGCGAAACCTGGAGGTTTGCGGACGCTCCTCCGGGGCACGCCCGTGGCGGGGCGGGAGGGGAAGGAAGACAGGAGCGAGCCATCTTCAGCAGACCGAATTGACAAATTGACGAATCGATGAGCGCGGGACAAATCGACGAACAGATTGCACGCCACTCCAAGAAATGCACGGACCTGATCAGCGAAGTCGGCCGCGTGCTGGTCGGGCAGGACGCACTCGTCACCCGGCTGTTGATCGGGTTGCTCAGCGGCGGCCACGTGCTCCTGGAGGGGGTGCCCGGCCTGGCCAAGACGCTCGCCGTGCGGAGCCTCGCCCGGGCGATCCACACCGGATTCTCGCGCATCCAGTTCACGCCCGACATGCTGCCGGCCGACGTCATCGGCACGGAGATCTTCAATCCCAAGGAAGCCACCTACAGCGTGAAGAAGGGTCCGGTGTTTTCCAACCTGATCCTCGCCGATGAAATCAACCGCGCCCCGGCCAAAGTGCAGGCCGCCCTGCTGGAGGCGATGCAGGAGCGCCAGGTGACGATCGGCCGCGAAAGCTTCGCCCTCCAGGAGCCGTTCCTGGTGATGGCCACGCAGAACCCGATCGAGCAGGAGGGGACCTATCCCCTCCCCGAGGCCCAGGTCGATCGCTTCATGCTCAAGGTGCTCGTCTCTTACCCCTCCTGCGACGAGGAGCGGAAGATCGTCGATCGCATGGGGGGCGGCAAGCCGATTCCCCAAGTCGACCCGGTCACCTCGCCCGAGGAAATTCTCCAGGCAAGGCAGGTTGCCGACAGGATCTGGGTCGACGACAAGGTGCGGGACTACGTCGTCGACCTCGTCCGCGCGACGCGCGATCCGGCGGCCCTGGGAGTCCCCGGCCTGGAGGGGATGATCGAGACCGGCGCCAGCCCGCGGGCCTCGATCTGCCTGGTCAAGGCCGGCAAGGCCCACGCCTTCCTCCAGGGCCGCGGCTACGTCACGCCGCACGACATGAAGACGCTCGCCCCGGACGTGCTCCGCCACCGGATCATTCTCACCTACGAGGCCGAAGCGGAGGGAAAGACGACCGACGACCTGGTTCGCGCCATTCTCGACAACGTGCCCGTGCCGTAGGCGAGGACCGACGGATTCATGCTCGCCCGAGAAGTCCTGCAACGCGTCCGCGAAATCCAGATCCACACCGGCCGCCAGGTGGCCGACGTGCTGGCCGGCCAGTACGTCTCGGTCTTCAAGGGCCGCGGGATCGAATTCGACGAGGTCCGCCCCTACATCCCCGGCGACGACGTGCGGACGATCGACTGGAACGTGACTGCCCGGGCGGGCCGCCCGTACGTCAAACGCTACGTCGAGGAGCGGCAGCTCACGCTGATGCTCATGGCCGATGTCTCCGCTTCCCAGGATTTCGGTTCCGCCGGGCGATCCAAGCGCGAGGCGACCGCCGAGCTCTGCGCCCTGCTGGCCTTCTCCGCAACGAACAACGACGACAAGGTCGGACTGACCCTGTTTCACGGCGGCATCGAACAGCATATCCCCGCCCGCAAGGGCCAAAGGCACTCCCTCCGCGTCGTCCGCGAAGTCCTTGCCCACGGCGCCGGCGGAGCGCCCGACCGGCCGCCGCGCGGGAGGATCGATCCCCGCGCCGCGCGGGACGCCCGCCGCGACCGAAAACGAGCCGCATCGCCGCCGCGCGGCCGCCGCCGCTGGCTGCCGTTCGGCCGCCGCCGCGCGTGGTGGCGAACCGGCCGGCAGGCGACCGACATTGCCGGCGCCATGCAGTTCCTCATGTCGGTGACCACGCGCAAGGCCGTCTGCTTCGTCGTCAGCGACTTTCTCGACGAGGATTTCCTCCCCGCGATGCAGAACGCCAACCGCAAACACGACGTGATCGCCGTGCTGGTCACCGATCCGCGGGAATTGCAGATGCCCAACGTCGGGCTGGTCAGCCTGGCCGACGCCGAGACCGGCAGGATCGCCCGGGTCGACACCAGCTCGCCGTCGTTCCGCCACCAATTGGCCCAGGCGGCGGCCAACCGGATCGAGCGGCTGAAGCGCGACTTCCAAAGCTCGAAGATCGACTTCATCCACATCGACGCCTCGGGATCGGTGGTCGATCCCCTGGTGAAATTCTTCCGCATGAGGCAGCGGAGACTGAGACGGTAAGACCTGCCATGCATCGATTCAGACCGTCAACCTGCCTGCAACACCTCGCCCGCTGCGCCTGCCTGGCGGCGGCCGCCTCCGCCCTCGGCGACGAGGCGATCCAGCGGCAAGCGGAGTCCGGTCCGGTCAGCGCTGAAGTCCGGCTCGAGCCGGCCGAGCCGCTGATCGGCGACGTGCTGACGTTGACGATCACGGTCGTGGCCGAAAAGGACGTCGAACTGTTGATGCCGGAATTCGGGGAAGCGCTGGACCGTTTTTCGATCGTCGATTTCGCCCCCCGCGAGTCGATCGACGATCGGGGGCGGACCGTGGCCGTGCAGAAGTACCGGCTTCAGCCGCCGTCGTCTGGCGCCCAGGCGATCCCGCCGATCCTGATCGAGTATGTGGACCGGCGGGCGGGCCAGCGCGCGGCCCCGGAAGGCAGTGACGCCTATGAACTGCTCACCGAGCGGATCGATTTCACGGTCAAGTCGGTGATCCCAACCGATGCCAAGGCCGATCTGAAGCCGCCGCTGGGCCGCTTGGCGCCTCTCGGGACGCCGCCGCCCCCCCGCTGGCCGTGGTTGGCCGGCGTGCTGGTCCTGCTGGCCGTCGCCGGGCCCCTGGCGGTCAAGGGCCTGATCGCCTGGCGGCGGAGGGCCAAGCGGCGGAGCGCGTATGAAATCGCCAGAGCGAGGCTCGAACGCCTGCTCGCCAACCCGCGGCCGGATGCCGAACAGGTCGACGCGTTTTACGTAGAATTGTCAGGCGTGGTTCGCCGCTACTTGGAGGACCGGTTCGACCTGCGGGCCCCTGAGTTGACGACCGAGGAATTCCTCGCCGGGGTGGGCCAGTCGCCCGACCTCTCGCACGCGCACCAGGCTTTGCTGCGGGAATTCCTCCGCCAGGCCGACCTGGTCAAGTTTGCCGGGGTGCGGCCGGCGCGCGAAGATATCGAGCAGTCGATCGCCGCCGCCCAGCGATTCCTGGAAGAGACCCGGGAGAATGCCCCCATGTTGGAAGTCAACGACGCCTGGTGAGATGCCGATGCCCGGTTGGGAAGTCCGCGATCCGCTGTTCCTGCTCGTAGCCCTGGCCGGCCCGCTCGTCTTCTGGTCGGCGTCGCGGTCGGCGTCCGCGCTGCGCTACTCTTCCCTGCGGCTCGCCCGGGGAGCGCCCCCTTCCTGGCGCGGACGGCTGGCCTGGCTCCCGGCGGCCCTGCTGGCGATTGCCGCGGTCAGCCTGGCGGTGGCCTTGGCCGGTCCACGAACCCCCGATGCCCAGACGCGGGTCAGCCGCGAAGGGATTGCCATCATGATGGTCGTCGACCACTCCGGATCGATGCAGGCCCGCGACCTGGTGAAGGACGACACGAGCGTCGATCGCCTGGCGGTCGTCAAGGAGGTCTTCAAGCGGTTCGTCGCCGGAGACGGGGGAAAGACCAGCGCCGGGCGGCCCGACGACCTGGTCGGCCTGATTGCGTTTGCCGGCTACGCCGACAGCCTCTGCCCCTTGACGCTCGACCACGGAAACCTCCTCTCGATCGTCGACGACCTGCAAATCGTCGCCCACCGCGACGAAGACGGCACGGCGCTGGGCGATGGCCTGGCGCTGGCCGTCGAACGGCTCCGCCGCAGCAAGGCCAAGACGAAGACCGCGATCCTGCTGACCGATGGAGTCCACAACACCGGGGCGATCAAGCCGGACCAGGCCGCCGAGTTGGCCGCCTCGCAGCACGTCAAGGTCTACTGCATCGGCACCGGCAGCGACGGCCTGGCGCCGTTTCCCACCGTGCATCCCTTTACCGGCCGGGTGACCCTGCGGCCGACCTTCGTGGAAATCGACGAAAGGACGTTGCAGGACGTGGCTGACAAGACCGGCGGCCGGTACTTCCGGGCCACCGACGAGCAGGCCCTGGCAAAAGTCTATGGCGAGATCGACCGCTTGGAGCGGAGCGAGATCACTGAAATCCACTACCTCCAATACACGGAGCATTACCCGCTGTTCGTGATTGCCGCCCTCGCGCTGATCGGCATCGCGGCGGTGTCCGCCGCAACCGTTTTTCGATCGCTGCCGTAAGCGGAGGTGACAGGCCCGAAGTCCGTAGGTTGCAGATTCCACCTGAGATGGCCGGGTAGAATGAGGAATGTCGAAATTCAAATGACGAAGGAATCCATCAATGGCGAATGATCGAAACGGTCGTCCGCCCGACCCGCATTGCAAGCCGTCCGCGCCCTCTGCCCGGCGCGCACAGCCAAGCGTTCCCAAGCCGGAGCTTGGGAACGAGGCGGAACCCTGACCCCGAACCCTGAACCCCGAACCCTCCGGTATGTCCGATTTCCGCTTCGCCAACCCCGACTGGTCCGTCGCCTTGTGGCTGGTTGCCGCCGTGGCGGCGCTGCTGGTCTGGCTCGACTGGCGGCGGGGCGACGTGCTCGCCAGGTTCCTCTCGGCGACAATGCAGCCGCGGCTCGTCCACCGTCTCTCGCGGACCCGCCGCTGGTTGAGCATCGGCCTGTTGGCGCTGTCGGCCGCCTGGTTGGTCGTCGCCCTGATGCGGCCCCAGTGGGGGCTCACGTACCACCAGATGCCACGCGTCGGCGCGCAGATCATGGTCTGCCTCGACGTGAGCAAGTCGATGCTCGCCGAGGACACGGCGCCCAGCCGGTTGGGGCGCGCGAAAGCCGAACTCGACGATCTGCTCGCATACCTGGAAGGCGACCAGGTGGGCCTGATCGCGTTTGCCGGCCGGGCGGCGGTCCTCTGCCCGCTCACTCCCGACTTCGGTTTTTTCCGACTGGTTCTCGACGGCGCCGGCCCGCACAGCGTCGGCCGCGGCGGCACGCGGCTCGAGGAGCCGATCCGCAAGGCTCTCGACGGGTTTCGCGGCGAGGCGGACCTCTCGCGGGTGATCCTGCTGATCACCGACGGGGAAGACCACGACTCGCACCCGCTCGACGCGGCCAAGGCGGCGGCCCAGCGCGGCGTCAGGATCCTGGCGATCGGCTTCGGCGACGAGGCCGGCAGTGAAATCCAGCTCAGCGATCCGCGGACCGGCGTGCGGTCCGTCCTCCGCGACGCGGCCGGCGCGGCGGTCGTCTCGCGACTGGACGGCCAGACGCTTCGCGACATCGCCCTCCAGACCGAAGGGGCCTATATCCCCGCGGGCACCGGCGCGCTCGACCTGAAGTCGATCTACGAGGCCCACATCGCGCCGCTCGTCCGCGGACGCCTCGATGGCCGCGGGCGGGCTGTCCGCCGCGAAGGCTTCCAGTGGGCGGTCCTCTGCGGGCTGATCTTCCTGGCCAGCGCGGTCGTCGTCGGCAACCGGTCGGTCGCGGCGGAGCTGGCCGGCGCGGCGTACCTGCCCGCCCCGGTCAAGACGCGGGCCGGCGCGGCGGCCCTGGCGATCGTTCTCACGCTTGCCGCGGTCGGCCGGGCCCAGCAGGATGCCGTCCCACAGGAGCCGGCGGAGCCCCCCGCCAACGGCGTCGCAGAAGCTCCGCCGACCGCGGCGGCGAGCCGCCCCGAGAGCCGCGCCGCCATCGAGGAAAAGCCCCCTCGCGAGCTGTACAACGAAGCGCTTGCCTGCCTCGATTCCGATCCCGACCGCGCCGAGCGGCTGCTGGCCGAGGCCCGCCGGCGGTCCGCCACCGATGGCGAGGTCCGCTTTCGAGCGGCTTACAACATGGGCTGGGTCGAGGTGAGCCGCGCGGAGCGGCGGATCGGCGATCGGCCGCAGGATGCCCTGGCGCACCTCCGCCGCGCGGCCGACTGGTTCCGCGACTGCGTCCGCCTGCGGCCCGAACACGCGGACGCCCGCCACAACCTGGAAGTCGTCCTCCGCCGCGTCTTGGAGCTGGCCGATTCGCTCGCCAAGACGGAGGACCAGGACCTTGCCGAACGGCTCGACGGACTCGTCGGCGCGGAGCGGAGCGTGGTCGCCGCGGCGCGGGGACTCGTCGAGCAGGCGGCGGAACAGGCCGACGCCGGCGACGCCGACGCCCTGCGAAGCCGGTTCCGCGACCTGGCGGTCCGCCAGCGCCAGGTCCTCTCCGACTGCCAGGCCCTCTCCGCCAGCGCCCGCCAAGAGGCCGACCGGCTGGAGGCGCGGGGCGAGCAAGAGCGGACGCCCCAGGACAACCTCCGCCTGGCCCAGCTCGCCGCGGTCCTTCACTATGCGGGTCGCGCCGAGCAGCGGATGGGCCAGGCCCGCAGCCAGATGCGCTTGCGCCAGGCGGACCGGGCTTTCCGACGCACCGCAGCCGCGCTCGATGAACTGAAACGATCGCGCGACCAGCTCCGCGGTCCCGTCGAGATCCTCGATCTGCTGCTTGCCGACGCGATCTCGCTGGCCAGGCTGACCGCGCTCAAGGCGGCGGCCGCCGGGGGGTTGCCCGGCGCGGATCCGAAGCCCCTCTCTCCGCCGCCCTGGCTGACCGGCGAATACCTCAGCGACGGCCAGCTTGCCGTCACCGAGCGAACGGCGGAGTTGGCCGCCCGGCTCCAGGCCGGGCTCGACGGCGAGGACCCGCCCGGCACGCCCGACCGCGGCGGCGCGCCGGTCGACGCCCAGGCGGATCGATTCCTCGCCGCGGTCCGCCAGGCGATGCCGCTTTTGAACCAGGGCAGAGAAGCGTTCGAGGCCGCCGGCCAGGCCCTCGCCGCTGGAGAGTTCCGTCAGGCTGGCGACCGCCAGTTCGAAGCCATCGAGGCCCTCGGCGACGCTCGCGAGCGTTTCCTCCAGCTTCGCGGGCTGATCGAACTGGCCTACGCCCGCCAGGCTGAAATCCGCGGGCTGCTTGCCGCTGGCCAGAGCGGCCACAGCCCGCCCGAGGAGGAACACGAGCCCGAGCCGGCCCCCCCGCCAAACGCGAAGGCCGCCCGGCTTGCGCGCCAATTGCAGAGCGAAAATCTGGACCGCGCCGAGCGGATCGCCGCGCTGCTGAAGGAAGACATCGCCGCTCTGGAGGCCGCCCCGGCGACGGGCCCGCTGGAGCCCGGCCAGCCGGCCGCGGACCCCGCGGACCGGCAGACCGCCGAGCGCCAGCGGATCGAGTCGGCAAACAAGCTGCTCGATTCCGCGAAGCGGGAGATGAACGCTGCATCGGAGGCCCTCGCCGGCCTGTTGGAGAAGCCGCCGGCGGCAGAACAGCCCGACGGCACATCGGCCCAATCGACTGGTAAAACGCCGCGGGCCGAGGAGCCCGCTGCCGCGCCGCCGCTCGACCCGGCGCGGCAGCACGCCGCCCAAGCGCTGACCCATTTGCAGGAGCTGCGGCGGCTGTTCTTCTCGATCATCGAACACCTGCGCGAGGCAGCCCAGCGGCAAGCGCAGTTGAACGACGAGACGGAACAAGCCGCCGGGAGCGGCGACAAGGAGACTCTGGACCAGAAGACCGGCCCCCTCGCGCTGCGGCAGAAGGAGCTCGGGGCGGTTGCGGAGCGGATCGCCGGGGTGCTCGGCGAGCAAGCGAAGCAGACGCCGGCCGGGGCTGCCGATCCGCAGCAGGCCGATCCGGGGCACATTGACCAGATGCAGCAGATCGCCGCGCGGCTTGGCAAAGCGGCCGCGCTGGTTGCCGAGGGCGGAACCGCGATGCACAAGGCCGCCGATGCGCTGGCGGCCGAGGGGCCGCGGATCGGCGACGCGCGGACGAGCCAGGACCAGGCGCTTGAAACGCTTGGGGAGGCCCTGGCGCTTCTCCAGCCGCCGCAGCCCGGCGAGGAGGACCCGCCCGACCAGCAGCCAGAGGGAGAAGACCAGCAAGCGCCGCAGGATGGAGCCGATCCGCAGCAGCAGCAGCAGGCGGGCCAGGTCGGGGCCGATCCGGCGCGCCTCTTGCAAGCGATTCGCGACCGCGAGGCCCAGCGGCGCCGCGATCGCCAGGAGCGTCAGCACTACCGGCAAGACCCCGTGGAAAAGGACTGGTGAGGGGCGCATGGCTCGACGACTCTCAACGCCCGTGAGCAAGCCTTCGCCCCGCCGGCAGGCCCGGCTCGCCGCCCGCCGTGAACGGCCGCCGGCACGGCTGCGTCCCGGGCTGTTGGCCCTGGCCGTTTGGTTTGCCGCCGGCTCCGCGCTGGCCGAGGACGTGCAGGTCCGGGTGGCTGCCCAGAAGCCGCCGTACTACATCGGCGATCCGGTCGTGCTGCAATTCACCGTGACCGGTTTCGACGAGGCCCCCGACCCGTCGTGCGAGATCGTTCCGGAAGAGCCGCTGCCCGGCATCCGCGGCCGCATCACCGGCGTCAGCCCGCGCGTCTCGTCTTACATGGTGCAGCGCAACGGCCGGGTGTTTCAGAGCAAGACGGTGACTCTGCGGATCGACTACATGGTGACCGCGGACCGGCCCGGCGAATACCAGGTCGGCCCGTTCCTGATCCGCCAGGGGAACAAGCAGGCCCGGGTCGACGCCCTGCCGATGGTCTTCGAAGACGTGCCGCAAGACCCCGAGATGCGGATCCGCCTCGTGCTGCCCGACCGGCCGCTGTATCCGGACGAGCGCGTGCCGGTGAAGATCGAGTGGTGGTATGCCGGCAACATGGACAACATCCTGAATCTCAACATCCACTCCCCGCTGTTCGACCAGTTCCGCTTCGCCCCCGACGCCGAGTGGAACCGGCGCTCCTCGCGCCTGCCGATCCTGACCGCCTCGGGCCGCGTGGCGCTGGCCGCGGAGGTCAGGCAGGAAGAGCTCGAGGGGCGGACGTATCTCGTCGCCACGGCGGAGCGGACGCTGATTCCGGAACGCGTGGGGCGCTTCACCCTTGAGCCGATCACCGCGACCCTGCGGGCGGCGACGGCCTGGGAGCGCCAGCGGTCGCCGTTTGACGATTTCGGCGGTTCGCTGTTCCGCGACTTGATGGGAGAAAATCGCCGGCCCTCGCGGACCACGCTGACCCGCGCGATCGGCGAGCCCTTGGCGCTGCTGGTCAACCCCTTCCCGCTCGACGGCCGGCCGGAGAGTTTTGCCGGAGCGGTTGGCAGCGGTTTCTCGATCGACGTGGCGGCGGACCGCACGGTGGTTCGCGTCGGCGACCCGATCGATCTGGCGATCACGCTTCACGGCGACGGGAACCTCGCCGGCGCCAGCCTGCCGCCGCTCTCGGCCGACGGCGGAATGGACCCCGACCGGTTCCGCCTGCCCGAGGGCGAAACGCCCGGCACGGTCGTTGACGACGCCAAGACGTTTCGCGTTTCGGTCCGCGTTTCCGATGAATCGGTCGCGGAGATCCCGGCGCTGGCCTACTCCTGGTTCGACCCGGAGGAGGCGGCGTACAAGACCGCGCGCTCCAAGCCGATCGCCCTCCGCGTGATGCCCGCCCAGGTGATCTCCGCGGCCGACGTGGTCCGCCGAACGGACAGCCCGGCCACCGCGCTGGCCGACGCCGGCGACGAGGAGCAGCCCGCCCCGGGCGCGGCGGCAGCGGCCGGCGAGAGCCGGTTTTCTCTCAGCGGCGCCGACCTGGCGATCGAGCGCGATCCGGCCGTGGTCCTCCGCGATCAACGAGGCGGCGGGCGGACGGGATTGCAGCTGGCCCTCTACGCCGCTGGACTGGCGCTGATCGCCGCCGCGATCGCCGACCGCAGGCGCCGCGCGCGGGACCCGGCCGTTGCCGCCGTTCGCAAGAACGTCCGCCGGCAGCGAGCGCGAATCGCCGCGGCCGCCGACCTGCCGAAACAGAAGGCGGCCGAGCAGATCGCCGCGGCCCTCCGCGCGCTGGTCGCCGACCTGCCCGACGTCGCCCGCGGCCAGACCCAGTCGCTGATCGCCGAGTGCGAGTCGATCGTCTACGCGCCTGTCCAGGACGGCGCCGCCGCCCTGGACGCGGCCCTCGTCGCCCGGGCGGGCGAGCTGGCCGAGCGGTTCCGCCGGGCCGCCCGGCGATTGCCCGCGCTGAAAGGAAGCGCCATGGGCACCACCCGGAGAATCACTGCCGGTCTCGGCGTCTTCTGGCTCTGCCTCGGGTGGCCGGCGCTTGCAGCCGGGGGGCAGCCGGCCTCGCCCGCCGAGTTGCTCGAGCAGGCTGTCGCGGCCTACCGCGCCGCGCTCGACGCCGCCGATCGCGAAGTCCGGCTGGCCGAGTTCCGCCGCGCCGAACTGCTCTTCGCGCGGCTCGTCGGCGAGGATCAGCCGGGACGGCTGGAGGGCATTCGAAACGCCGACCTTTACGTCAACCTGGGCAACGCCGCCCTCGGCGCCGAACGGCTCGGCCCGGCAATCCTCGCCTATCGCCGCGCCCTGGCGCTCGATGCGGATCACCACCGCGCACGGCAGAATCTCGACCACGCGCGAACGCTGCTGCCGGAGTGGGTTCCGCGGCCCGAGGAGGGCGGCCTGCTCGACACGTTCTTTTCCTGGAGCCGGCGGATTTCCCCGCACGGCTTGAAGACGCTCTCCGCCGGGGCGTTCCTCGTTGCCGCCGCGATTCTCGCCGCGTCGATCCGCTGGCGCCAGCCCGTGCTGCGGAGCCTCGCCCTGATGCCGCTGGCGGCGTGGCTCGTGTTCCTCGGCGTGCTCGCCTTCCGCTGGTCGGCCGCAGACGAACGGGTGGCGGTTGTCGTCCTCCCGGAGGCCGTCGCGCGGAGCGCCGATTCGGCGGGCGCGCCGCCCCGGCTGCCCCAGCCGCTGCCCGGCGGCAGCGAGTTGCGGGTGGTCGAAACGCGCCAGGAGTGGGCCCGCGTCCGCCTCTACGACGGCCGCGACGCCTGGGTGCCGCAATCGGCGATCGGCCTGGTCGCCAACCACCACTAGCCGCGCCGGCTTGCACGGCGAGAAAGAGACCGCTCCATGGACACGACAAACGCAGCCGCGGACGGCTTCGAACAACTGGCCGGAGAGACGTGGGACCTGCTCGTGATCGGCGGGGGGATCGTCGGGTCGGGCGTGGCCCGCGACGCGGCGATCCGCGGGCTGCGAGTCGCCTTGGTCGACCGCCACGACTTCGCCTTCGGCACAAGCAGCCGCTCTTCGCGCTTGCTCCACGGCGGGCTCCGCTACCTGGCCCAGGGGCGGATCGGCCTGGTGCACGAGGCGAGCGTGGAGAAATGCACCCTGCACCGCATCGCCCCGCATCTCGCCGCGCCCTTGCCGTTCCTCTTCCCCACCTACCGGCGGACGCCCTGGACGCGGTGGAAACTGTCGATCGGGGTCCGCGTCTACGACCTCCTCTGCGGCCAGCGGAATCTGGGCCCGAGCAGTACCCTGGCGGCCGCCCAGATGGTGGAAAAGCTCCCCGAGATCAACCGCCACAACCTGACCGGCGGCGTCCGCTACTTCGACGGTCTGACGAGCGACGCCCGGCTCGTGATCGACACGCTCCGCTCGGCCGTGCGGCACGGAGCGGCGGTGAGGAATTTCACGGCCCTCGAAGCGGCGGAAACGGCCCCGGCGGGCTGGTCCTGCCGGCTCCGCGATGGATCGTCCGGGCGGGAGGTCCGCGCAACGGCTCGCACGATCGTCAACGCCACCGGCTGCTGGGCCGACCGCCTGCCCCAGAGCCGCGTCCGGCTGCGGCTGACCAAGGGAATCCACCTCGTGCTCGACCAGGCCAGGTTCCCGGTGAACGAAGCCGTCGTGATGGCGGAAGGATCGCGGATCCTGTTCGCGATCCCTTGGGGGGCGCGGGTCATCTTGGGAACGACCGACACCGACTACGACGGATCGCTGGAGAGCGTGCCGATCGGCGCGGACGACGTGGCCTACGTGCTCGACGTGGCCAACCGCGCGTTCCCTCCTGCCCGGCTCGAGCCGCGCGATGTGCTCGCCCGCTGGGCCGGCGTGCGGCCGTTGATCTCCAAGCGCCCGGTCAAGAAGGGGACCCCGTCGAACACGTCGCGCAACCACCAGGTCCGCATGCCGCACCCCGGCTGGATCGACATCGCCGGCGGCAAGCTGACCACCTACCGGCTGATGGCCGAGCAGACGGTCGACCTGGTGGGCCGGCACTTGAAGGCCGATCTGAAGGAGTGCCGCACCGCCCGCGAGCCCCTGCTCGAGCCCTCCGCCGCCGCCTTCAGCGGCGTCCTGCCGCCGCCGGTCACGCGGGAGGCGGTGGATCACTACTGCCAGCAGGAATGGGCGCGGCACCTCGACGACGTCATGCTGCGGCGAACCAGCTGGCACTATTATCATCCGGAAGCCGCGGAGATCGCCCGCCAGGTTGCCGCCTGGATGGGCCAGCGGCTCGGTTGGGACGATGCCGCGCGCGAGGCGGAGATCGCCCGCCTCCGCCGCGCAACAGGCTAGGCCGCCCAACCGGGATCCCGTCGCGGAGAACCGCATCCACGCAGCGGTTCGCGGAAACGGGCGTCCCCTGTGTGTAACCTTTCTCGCCGCGAGGCATCCAACGCTGGGAAAGCAGGACGCGGGCCGCAAGAACCGCTCCGGCAATCACCGACAATAACCACCCGTTAGCAGCGCTCGCAGCCGGTCCGTCTCCGCATCGGTTCCGACCTGTCAACTCCGCTTCCGCGGCGCGTGCCGCCGCTCGGCGGCGCGTGCCCGCCGAAAAACAGCGGACATCGACCGGCGGCCGCGAGCCCCTTGAGGAGAAGAACAGCATGTCCAACGCCGATTCCCGTGCAAAGGTCCTCTACGCCAGCCAGTCCGATTTCGACCAGGTCGTGCTCCAGTCAGCCGTCCCGGTGCTCGTTGACTTCTACGCCGATTGGTGCGCCCCCTGCCGGGCGATGTCGCCGGTCCTCGACGAGCTTGCCGGCGCGATGCCCGAGACGCGGGTCGTCAAGGTGAACATCGACGAAAACCCCGACCTGGCCACTCGCTACCGGATCAACGCGATCCCGTCGCTGGTGGCGTTTCGAGACGGCCAGGTCTCGGCCAGGCACACCGGAATGGCCGACCTCGAGCAACTCCGCGGGCTGCTATGATTCCGCCGTCCGGTCCTCGCCCGCCGGCTCCACTCCGTTGCCTTCCCCGACCCGATCGATGTCCGCCGCCGACTCGTGGAGTTCATGGATCAGCTGATCGGATTCCGCGTCGCTGGGGTTGGCCTCCCGCTCTTCGACCTCGACGTGTTTGCCCCGGGCCTTCATCCAGAGGACCGCGGAGACGAAATAAGCGATCGTCAGCCAGACGAGGTGCGCGTGGAAATCGGCCAGGATCATGTAGTTCGCGTACGTGCACCAGGCGAAGAAGACAATCAGCACGAGGCTGGCGACGGCCAGAAACGCGCTCCCGTAGACCGGCGTCCTCCACCTGCCGACGCGTTCGGAGCGGATCGTCCGGTGCGCCCGCAAGACGGGCGTGACCGGCGCGGCGACGTCCTCCAGCGCTTCCCGGGCGCCCGCCTTGGCGGACAGGGCGATGTAGAGCACGGCCGTCAGCACCCAGACCGGCGCGGCGAGGAAGAACAGGTGAATCCACCCCATCTGCCAGGCGAGCATGGCAAGCGCCACGGCAACCGCCCAGGAGACGAGGGCCGGGGCGTTGACGATCTGCCTCTTGCGATGCGACCAGAACTGGTTGAAGCCGATCCGCGGGAAGATCCAGTGCTCGGCGACGACAATCGCGCCGACCGGCATCAGCAACAGCCCGTAAAGGCCGACGAAATCCAGCAGTCTCAGGAAGACGAAGGGGAAGCAGGCGACCGCCGTCGTGACGGCCCCGGCGGCGAGGGTCACGAGCCATCGCGGCCAGCCGGGGGTGACGACCTGGAGAGCCAGTCCGGCCCGGTAGAGCGTGGGGTTCGAGGTCGTCCAGCCGGCAATCACCACGGCCAGCGCCCCGGAAATGCCCAGGGTGGTGAAGGCGACCTGACCGGAGTCGAGGGTCATCAGCGGCCTGTCCAACATCTTGGCGGCCCCCGCTCCCAAGATGCCCGCGCAGATCCAGGCCAGGTAGTGGCCGAGCAACATGCCAAACGCGGAATAGACGCCGTACCATGAGCGTTTGGCGAAGCGGAACAGGGCCATGTCCGACAACCCGACGTGCATCGCCAGGTTGCAGATCCAGGCGAAGCTCGCGATGTGCCAGAAGCCGATTTTTTTGGCCGGGTCGGGCGCGATGCCGGTCCAGACCTCCAGTTCGGCGAAATCCCAGAACGACTTCAGATTGCCCAGGAAGCCCAGCTGCTTGATCGTGACCATCGCGCCGACGACGAACATCAGGAGCATCCAGGGGGAACAGAGCGAGGCGAACTGGGCGAGGCGTTTGAACCCGAGGATCGCCAGCAGGACGACCACAGCGCCGACGCCGATGGTGACGACCACGAACCAGGGGTCCGTCGGCAGCCACCCGGTCTGCGGCGCGATGCCGAAGGGGATCCGCACGGCCGAGGCCGAGACGGTGATCATGCATCCGGCGAGCACGCAGTAGAGCAGGGCGTTGAGGACGTTGTAAATCACCATCACCACCGGCCCGCCGATCTTGCGGAGATACCAGTAGAGCGTCAATCGCGTGTTGACGGCGATCGGCGCGCAGATCAACGTCCAGGAAAGGATCGCCAGGAGGTTGCCCAGGAGGAGCCCGACAAGAACGTCGTAGGTCGCGGCGCCCCACATGACGAACGTCGCCCCGATGACGAACTCGGTGGCGGCGACGTGTTCGCCGGCGAAGCTTCCGGCGAAGTACCTGCCCCCGTAGAGTCTTTCGCTCGAGACCGGTTCGCGGTCAAATTCGTTGAGTTGATCCAGCCGCTGAAATACGCTCGATTTGACTTGAGTCGCCGCCATACGTTGTTCTCCCGTCAGTGGGGTCTCGTGATTGCCGGTCGCCTCTTGTTCCCAAAGTCCGCCTGTTGCCGTTGCCCGGGTTCTCCGTCGGCGCAGCGCCGCGGCGCGCCTGCCGAGTGTTCTATCGCTTGCTGGTGACTTGCCTCTCGTAGTCGCGGACTTCTTCCAGCCACGCCCCGCCGACGGGGACGCCCTGGTGCAGGCAATACCGGTCCCAGACGGCCCCGAAGGGGAGCGTCTTGATCTCTTCGAGCACCGCCAACCGCCCCGTCAGGTCGCCGTCGGCTTCGAGCTGCCGCAGCCGATCGGCCGGCTCGAGCAGCGCCCCGAGGAGGGCCTTGATCATCGCCCGCATGCCGATCACCCAGGCGGCGACGCGGTGGATGCTGGCGTCGAAGTAGTCCAGGCCGATATGAACCTGGCCGAGGAAGTCGTGGCGAACGATCTCTTCGGCGATCCCCCGCAGGTCGTCGTTGAGGATCACGACGTGGTCGCTGTCCCAGCGGACGCCGCGGCTGACGTGGAGGAGGATTTCGCCCGTGAAGGGGATCACCGCCGAGAGTTTGTCGGCGATCGTTTCCGTGGGGTGGAAATGCCCGGCGTCCAGGCAGAGCAGTTTGCGATTGGCGACGGCGTAGGCGAGGTAGAACTCGTGGGAGCCGACCACGTAGGTCTCCGAGCCGATGCCGAACAGCTTCGACTCGACGGCATCGAGATTCCAGGCCGCCTCGAGCGGCTCGCGGAAGATCTCGTCGAGCGCATCCCGCAGCCGTCGCCGCGGCGCCAGGCGGTCGATGGTCACGTCCTTGAATCCGTCGGGGATCCAGGTGTTCGTGACGCAGGGAGTCCCCAGCGCGCGTCCGATCGCCGCGCCGATCTTGCGGCAGGCGATGCCGTGGTCAATCCAGAAGCGGCGGATGCCCGGGTCGGGGTGCGCGAGGGTGAAGCCGTCGGCCGCCTTGGGATGGGAGAAGTAGGTGGAGTTGAAGTCCATGCCGATCCCAAGCTGCCGGGCCCAGTCGATCCAGCGCTGGAAATGGGCCGGCTCGATCCGGTCCCGGTCGACCGGTTTGCCCCCCGTCTCGCGGTAGATCGCGTGCAGGTTCAGCCGGTGAACGCCGGGAATCAGGCGGAATGCCTTTTCCAGATCGGCGCGCAACTGGTCGGCGTTGCGGGCCTTGCCGGGGTATGTTCCGGTGGCCATGATCCCGCCGCCGGTCAACCCCGCGTCGGTCTCGAACCCTCCCACGTCGTCCCCCTGCCAGCAGTGCATCGAGATGGCAATCTGTTCCAGCCGGCGGAGCGCCTCGTCCGTGTCGACTCCCCAGTCGGCATAGCGCTGCCTGGCGAGGTGGTACGTGGTTTCGATCGCTGCGTTGGGCACCGTGGCATTCCTCCTCGAACGCTGTGCGGCGGCCGGCCCTGCGGGCGTTTCCGGCTCGCGGCAGCCGCACCCGGCAACGGCGCGGCGGAAATCGTGTCCCGATTGTCGCCTTTGGAGGACAAGAAAGCCAGTGGGGGTGAACCGGTCGGTCGGGATTGGTGGAGTTCGTCAGCAGGGGCAGTCCGTGCCGCTCCTTGGTAGGGTGCGCGGCTGGCGATCGGATCAAGAATCGGGCTGGACGAATCGCGCGGAATCTGCGAGACTCTTCCCCCCTGGATGATTGCTGCCGATGGACTGCGCGGGCGGTCCGCCCGGAGGGAGATTCTCCGGCGCCGGCGATCGCCGGGCAAAGGATTTTTTTAGGGCCGGCGCATCTCGCGCCCCCCATAGGCTGCCAGAGGGTGTTGCCATGCAGTGGAAGCGACGTCCAGGGAGACCGCACGCGAGCCTGTCGATCGCGCTGGCGTTCTTTTTGTTCGGGCTGGCATTATGCGGATGCAGCACGTTTCGCGAACGTCCGGGACATGGTGGTTTCTTCGGTCTCAAGCCCGCCAAGGGGAAGGCCTCCGCGTCGCAGGGCAAGAAGGTGAAGAGCTCCTGGTCGCTGTTCCGGGACAATCGCCCGCGTCCCTCGGAATCGGTCGATGATTTTCTGAACCAGGAACGCGTCGACTGGTGAGGCGGCCGTTACTTCGCCAGATCCACCACGTCGCGACCCTTCGAGCGGATGCCGACGATCCGCCGGCCGTCGATGATCACCTGGTATTCCGCGCCGGCGATCGCCTCGATAACCGCCTGATCGCCCTCGATGCGGATGGGAAAGGGCGCGGCGACCCGGTGCCCGCCGCCGGCCGCCACGGCAATCCCATCCAGTTTCCCCTCCAGCACGCGCCGGAGGCTGACCAGCGAGCAGGGGTTGATCGCCCAGGGCCGCCGCTCCTGCGCCCTTAAGGCGAACGCGTCGGGCAGCAGGCCGGCATATTCTCCACCGGGATACTGCATCTGCTCGCCGGCAAGCAGAATGCCCCAGGCCAGATGGTTCCAGTCCAGCGCGTCGTCGTAGGGGGCCAGCATCGCCAGCGCGTAGGCGTAGACGATTCCCACCCACTGGACCGGCAGGCCGAACCAGACCGGGGCGCGCCAATTCGTCGCGCCGAGGACCGGCACGCACCCGTAAAGCATGACCGGATAGCGGCTCCACTGGTAGACGAACGGAACGCCTGAAATCGCCCACCGCCGCGCCTCGGCCAGGTAGCCCGCGTTGCCGGTCAACTCGTAGCCCCGCACGTAGGCCCAGACGAGATAGGCCGCGGCGAGTTGATCGGGAGTGTGCAAGGGAATCTCCCAGACCTGCGCGCCGCGGGGCGTCTGAAAACGCTTGATGTATTCCAGGGTCCGCACCGCCGCGTCCAAGGCCCGCTGGTCGCCGGTGATCCGCGCGTCCTCGAGCAGCTCGACCGCCGGCCTGGCGCAGAAGCCGCTGGCCGTGTCTTCGAAATGGCCGCGGCCGTACTCGCCCGAATAGCGGAACGACCCGTCCGCCTGCTGCCGCTTCAAGATCCCGTCGATCTGGAGCAGCCGCCGCTGCCGCCATTCAGCCGCCTGGTTGGCCAGCAGGAAGATGCAGGGGTTGCTGATGTGCGAACCGCCGAAGACAAGCTTCTGCTCGAGCGGCACGCTGCCGGTCAGGCGAAACATCGTCGAAGCCATGTCGGCGAAATACCGCCGCGGCCAGCGATCCTCGACGCAGTGCCCCCAGCCGTCCCCGGTTTTCAAGGGCCCGTTGAGCCCTTCCAGGCAGAGCGCCTCCTGCGCGCGCGACGTTCGCGGCGCCTCCGGCAGCGGGGGCAGCCCACGCCGCTTGACCGACCAGACGATCGCCTCGGCGAGCGACTCGCGGGCGACCCGGACCACGGCCTCGATCTTCGTACCGCGGAGCGCCATGCGGTGATCGCTCGCCGCGTCGAAGAAGTTCGGCGCGGCGAAGACCGGCTGGAGCCGCATGTCGTCCCAGGCGAGCGAGACGGCCGCCCGATCCGTGACGATGGACATCAGCGGCATCGTCAGCAGCAGCGGGTCGGGCGCGAAACGGAGGTGCGCCTCGGTCTCCACATCCAGCCTGGTCGAGCTGGCTTCGCCCCTGCCGAGATGCTCGAGCCCGGCCAGCAGCCCCGCCTCGAGCCCGCCGAGGACGCGGACCACCGGGCCCTCGCAGGGCTGCGCGCCGCGGATCGAAAAATGAATCTCGCTGCCCGAAACGGCAATCGCCAGGTCGATCCCCTCCCCGCGGACGGCGATCCCCTCCGGCGTCATCGCCGCCGCGAGCCTGGCCGCCCGGCCCTCGCAGTGAACCAGCGGCGCAAGCACGGCCACCGGCTGATCGGCGTGCAGGATGCGGCCCGCCGATCCGTCGGGCGCAATTTGCAGCTTGCCGCCGGCAAGGGCAAGTTCGAGCCACTCGGGCGCCAGGTCGTCGTGGTAGACGAAGATCGAGCGGCCCACCTCGGGCAGGCCCTCGCTACTTGCCGAAAATGCCACGTTCTCAACCGGCCCGGAGCGCCGCAACGGGATCGTGAAGACCTGCGACGCGCCCGCCTCAAGCCAGGCGGTTCGCCCCGCCGCGCTGAAGCGGCGCGGTTGCCGATCGTGGTTCTTCACCGTGAACCGTGCCGCGCCGCGATCCACGTCGACCCGCTCGATCGCCAGCGGGTTGAGCGTCTGGCGAACGAGGCGAATCCATGCGAACTCCACCAGGCCGGCCTCGTCGGCCGGGTCGAGGCGGAGATCGGTCAGCCTGCCCGGCGCGGAAAACGGGACGGAGTATTCGTGCCACTGGCCGTCGTGAACGATTTCGAAGCCAGACGCCTTGTCCTCGCCGCGGCGCGGCGATTGCTCGGTCGTCCAGTAAATTTGGGCCGGGCCGGCGGCGGTGCTCCGCGCGCGGCACTCCAGAACCATCTCGCCTCCGGCCAGGTCGACCCTTGTGTGCATGTAGGGGTCCTTGCCCGTGGTCCGCACGACGAGCCGCCCCTCAGACGAAGCGACCTCGCATCGGGCCTCGGCAGTCCATCCGCGCGTCCCCTTTGCGAAATCCCACGCGGCGACCGTTTCGCGGAGGACGGGCCTGGGCGTTGGATTGATCTGCCCCTCCGATTCGGCTGCCGCCAGGCACGCCAGGCAGGCCAGGTGAACCAGGTTCATCGATACCTCTCTTTCACAGGGTATTGCATCCGCTCAGAGTGGCCGGCCGGGGGCCGCCAGGGTCCTGCCCGACGGATCGAAGAGGAACCATCGCTCGGCGGGAAGATCGAGCCGGGCGGCGTCGCCGGGCTTGAGGGAGACGCGCGTCGGCGAGTCCACCACGAGCCGGCAGCCGCCCGCTGCCAGGCGGACGAGATACCGGCCGTCGGAGAGGTGCACGGCCTCGACGATCGCCGGCAACCCGCCCGCCCGCTCGCCGCGCGGTACGAGACGGATGTCTTGCGGGCGGATGCCGAGGGTGACGCGCGGCGCGCCAGCCGGGACGGCGTTGGCCGTGGCGGCCGAAACCGGCAGCGCCGGCCCTGCGTCGCAGACGAAGCGGTACCCATCCGCGCGCCGCGCCAGAAGACCGTCGACGAAATTCATCCGCGCCGCGCCGAAGAAACCGGCGACAAACCGGTTGGCGGGCGCCTCGTAGATTTGCTCCGGCGGCGCGACCTGCTCGATCCGCCCCTGGCTGAGGACGACCAGGGAATCGCCGATGGCCGTGGCCTCGGACTGGTCGTGGGTCACATAGAGCATCGCCAGGCCCAACCGCCGCTGTACGTCGCCGACAAGCTCGCGCAGCTCGGCGCGCAACGGGGCGTCGAGGTGCGCGAGCGGCTCGTCGAGCAGCGAGACTTGCGGCCGCCGCACGATCGCGCGGCCCAGGGCCACGCGCTGCTGCTGACCGCCGGACAGCTGGGCGGGCCGCCGCTCCAAGAGCGATTCGAGATCAAGCCACAACGCGGCCTGGCGAACACGCGCGCTGATTTCCGCCCGCGGCAATCGCCGCATCTTCAGCGGGAACGCCAGGTTGGCAAACACCGTCATTTGCGGATAGAGCGCGTGCTCCTGGAAAACCATCGCCACGTCGCGATCGCGAGGCGGGACGCTGCCGACGGGTCTTCCCCCGATCGACACCTGTCCGCCGGTCGGGCGGTCCAACCCGGCGATCAAACGCAGGATCGTCGTCTTGCCGCAACCGGAAGGCCCGACAAGCACCGTGAGCTTTCCGTCGGGGAGCTTCAAGTCGAGCGGTCCGAGCCGGAACGGTTCCAAGCCACGCGGCGCGGCGGGGAAGACTCGCTCGACCTTGGTCAAGACGACTTCAGCCATGATCGTTGCCCGTCACCGGGTCAAGCGCACGGGGCGGCCGCCGTTGCGTTCTCCCGCCAAGCGCGGCTACGGCGCCGGCTGGGCAGCCTCGACGGAAATCTGGTTAACAACGCTCCGCACCCCCGGCTCGAAGCGGGCCATCTGCTCGGCCACCGCCCGGTCGCCCTCGGTGGCCACCCTGCCTTGCAGCGTGACCGTGCCCCCCTGCTGGACAGCCGAGATCGGCGACGTTGCCCGAGGACCGAGTTGCCGGGTGATCCTGGCGCCCAACGGCACGCCGCTGAGGGCCGCCTGCCCGCGGAGAGCCGCCGGTCCAGGCGTGGCGACCGGCCCCAGCGTGGGCGTGGCCAGGTAACTCCGCCCCAGCGCCGGCGGTGCCGTGAT
Organism: Pirellulaceae bacterium; assembly: GCA_012744395.1. Classification (GTDB taxonomy): domain Bacteria; phylum Planctomycetota; class Planctomycetia; order Pirellulales; family Thermoguttaceae; genus JAAYCB01. The sequence goes on along the minus strand of JAAYCB010000476.1, from coordinate 1,810 downwards.
CATCGCATTGCCGCTTGGCCGGGCCGATTGTGCGGAAACACCCGGCTGGCCGGACTGCCCCGGCTGCGAGGGATTCGTCCCGCCGCGGAACCACCGGTCGGGCGAGGTTCGCAGCTCCTCGCGCGACGGGCCGGGAATGCCGGGCGCGAGGCTCGGTTGCGCAGGCTGCGCAGGCAAAACCGGTTGCTGCGGCGGGTAGGGCGCCGGCTGGCCGGGCATCGGCGCCGCCGGCTGCGGTTGCCCCTGAGACTGCACCTCGGCAAGCCGCCGGGCCTGCTCGGCCAGATAGCCCGGCACCATGTCCGGTTCAAGGTCATAGGCTTCCGGCGGGATCAGCGAGGGCGCCTCCGGCGGAGCCGGCGCTCGCGAGCGGAACATCGTTCCGCGGTCGGTGTTGGCCCGGCCCACGAAATTGCCGCTCGGGCCGCGCTCCAACCCGCTACCGAATCGGCTCTCGCGCGGCTTCAGGGGACGGCCGAATTCGCGCTCGCCGAACAGTCCACGCGTTGCGCCCTGGCGCCACTGGGCAAACGCGGAAGCCTGCGGGACAATGGCAACGAGCAGGGCCGCGACGATGATTCTGAGTGAGACTGGCATGGTTTCCTCTCCCGCAGGAGTCTGGTTGCCGGGGCGCGCCCCGCAAACCCATTCCGCGGCGCGCTCCGTCAGCCGCTCGTCAACTCGCCAGGCACCCCGGTCCTTCCGACGCGGGGCTCCCCCGCTATTCTATGCGATCCACCGGCAATGGCAACCAAAGCCGCCCCCCTTTAAGAGTATATCGGCGGGCGAACGCCCGACCATCAACCTTGCCAGGCCAAGAAAGACAGCCCTCCGCACCCGGCGTTTGTCCAGGCGCGGAGGGCGTTTGGCGACCCGGTTCCGGCAAGGCCACCGGCAGGGCCGCGTCGAGGGATTTCCAGGCTCACACCGCCGACTCATCAGGCCCGCCACCGTACATGGCCTGCGCCAGCAGGTCCAGGTCGGCCTCGTCGATCCGATTGTCACCGTTCAGATCGAAGAAGGCGTCATGCCGCACTCCCTCGGCGGCCGGGCCATGGTGCGGCGCCCAGAGGGCCAGGTCAAAGTGATCGACCCGCTGATCGAAGTTGAAGTCGGCGAACGCAAGATCGACACCCGCAGACCCCAGTTTGACTTCAAGCCAATCGACCCCCTCGCCCGACCCAGCAAGGGCGAAATTGCCCGGATCGATTGTCGCGGTGCCTTCGCCCGGGTCCGTGGAAAACTCGACCCGCGTGTTGACAAAACTGGCCGGCGTCCCCACGCGCGTGAACTGCCAAGAGACGAACGGAGCGGCCTCGCCCACGCCGACCATCGGCGTGCCCGTCAGCGCGCCCAGCTCATCGATGATCGCCGCCTGGGGATTCACCTCGCCCTGCTGAAACAGGCTGAACGCTTCGCCATAGACAACCTCGCCGGTCGGGACAACGGCCAGACCGTCGTAAGCCAGGTCGATCGCCCCGCCAATTACCCCCGCGGGAAGCTCGCGCAGGTCCTTGACATATGCGCTCACCCAGAAGGTATGGCTAGCCCAGGGACCATCCACCTCGGCGCCGAACGGCGTGCCCGTGATCCACAGATCGACCGCCAGTTGGCTGCGAACGACCTCGATCGCCACGGTCGCCACCGTACTCTCGCTCGCGCCATCGCTGGCCACGTAGGTGAAACTGTCCGCGCCGTGGTAATCCGCTTCCGGCGTGTACGCAAACGAGCCGTCATCCGCTAGCGTCACCGTCCCGTGGCTCGGCGGATCGACCAGCCGAACCGTCAGCGCGTCGCCGTCGACGTCGCT
>JAAYCB010000475.1 GCA_012744395.1 Pirellulaceae bacterium | reverse complement strand
GGATGCGTTCCGCGATCCCTACCCGCTCGCGCCGGATTGCTTCCTGGTCGCCCGCAACAAGAGCCTGGTGATCCTGGACAGCGCGGGGAACACCGAGGAGGTCTACGAGGCGGAAAGGATGCTTCACGAGCCGGGCGTGATCGGCCCGCGGCGGCGCGAGCGGTCGATCGTGCCGCGGACAACGCCGGAGGCGACGACCGGGCGGCTGGTCGTGGCCGACGTGCATCACGGGCGGAACATGGAAGGAGTCGAGCCCGGCCAGATCAAGCGGTTGCTGATCCTGGAGCAGCTCCCCAAGCCGGTCAATTTCAGCGGCGTCCAGCAGACGATCAGCATGAACGGCACGTTCACCCTGAAGCGGATTCTGGGGACCGTGCCGGTCGAGGACGACGGCTCGGCGCACTTCGCAGCGCCGGCGCTGCGGAGCCTGTACTTCGTCGCCCTGGACGAGCAGGGCCGCACGGTCAAACGGATGCAGAGCTACTGCTCGGTGATGCCCGGCGAGACCCTCTCCTGCGTGGGCTGCCACGAAAGGCGGGGGGAATCGCCGCGGAGCGCGGCCGTGCTCCAGGCGACGGCCCGCGCCGCCAGCAAGATCGAGCCGATCGCCGGCGTGCCGGACGTGATCGACTACCCGCGCCACGTCCAGCCGATCTGGGACAAGCACTGCACCGCATGCCACAATCCGGACAAGCCGGACGGCCGGGTGGTGCTCACCGGCGACTACAACGACTGGTTCACGCAGAGCTATTATGCGCTGTTTGCCGGCGACCAGGTGAGCGACAGCGAGGGCTACGAGGAGGACGGCAACCGCCCGGCCCGCGGGTTCGGCTCCGCCGCCAGCCCCCTGATGGACAAGCTCGACGGCAGCCACTACGGGGCCAGGCTCTCGGACGAGGAACGCTGGACGGTGCAGTTGTGGATCGACACCGGCGCCACCTATCCGGGCACCTACGCCGGACTGCGCCCCGGCACGCCCCCCTCGCCGGGGCACACCCGGCCCGATCCGGACGACTTCCCCGTGACCTACGGCACGGTGGTCACCAAGACCAGCCCGGACGGCGGCGAGCCGGTCGACGCGATCGTCAAACGCCGCTGCGCGGCGTGCCACGATGCGAAGCTGCCGATGGGGGAGCGGATCCATAAGAAGCAGCAATATTTGAACGTGCCGGTCAGCTACTGCTTGAATCTCTACAACCTGACGCAGCCGGCCAGGTCGATGATTCTGCGGGCGCCGCTGGCCAAGGAGGCGGGCGGCTACGGATGGTGCCAGACGAAGCCCGCCGGCGGCCAGCCCGCCCAACCGGCCGCGGTCTTCGCCAGCACCGAGGACGGCGACTACCAGGCGATTCTGCGGGCGATCGAGAGGGCCAAGACCGAGCTGTACACGCTCAAGCGGTTCGACATGCCGGACTTCCGGCCCACCCGGCACTACGTCCGGGAAATGATCCGCTACGGCATCCTCCCGCCGGACACCGACCGGATGAAGGATCGGATCGACGTCTATGCGACCGACCGGGCCTACTGGCGCTCGCTCTGGTATCAACCGCCGGGCGGC
>JAAYCB010000474.1 GCA_012744395.1 Pirellulaceae bacterium | reverse complement strand
CGCCGGCCGGCAAGCCAACAATGGCGGAGATGGCGGCGGAGGCCGAGACGCCTCCGGGCAAGGAGACCGCATCGGCTCCAGAAGGCCAAGCCGAGCGGATCGACCTGCCGCCCGACGTGGCGGCGGCGATTGACAAGCTGACCGAAGGGACGACCGCCCAGGGCCTCCGGTTTGCGTTCCGGTACCAGCCTTGGGAAGACGTGCTTCAGTGGTTCGCGGACCAGGCGGGACTGTCGATGATCATGGACAGCCCTCCGCCGGGAACGTTCAACTACACCGACGAGCGGACCTTCACCCCCGCCCAGGCAATCGACCTGCTCAACGGCGTGCTGTTGACCAAGGGCTACACGCTCGTGCGGCGCGACCGGATGTTGATGGTGATCAATCTCGAAGACGAGATTCCACCCAATCTGGTCTCAACAATCCCCCAGGAAGAACTGGACGAGCGGGGCGAGTTTGAGTTGGTCAACGTGGTGTTCCAGCTCGACACGTTCGATCCGGCTAAGGCGGAGGCGGAGATCAAGCGCTTGATCGGTCCGCAGGGCGAGGTCGTCGTCCTGCCGACCACCAAGCAGATTTCCGTGACCGAGACGGCCGGAAAGCTGCGCACGATCCGCCAGATCATCCAGCGCGTGGAGGACCCGGCCGGGTTGCTCTCGGGGAAGCTCGAGATCTACGAGTTCAAGAGCCTCCTGCCCGACGAAGCGCTGCCGGTGATCCGGCAACTCCTCGACATTCCGGCCGACGGGTACGCCTCGTCCGATGGCACGCTGCGGCTCGCCGCGGACCCGATGGGAATGCGGCTGTTCTATTCCGGCTCGTCGGAAAAGGTGGCCAAGGTCAAGCAGATTCTCACGTCGATCGATGTCCCCCCTGGCGGTGCGGCGGGTGAGGCCGGCGCGGTCGAAACGCTCCAGTTGGAGGTCTACCCGATCACCGTGGCCGATCCCCAGTCGGTTCTCCAGGTGATGCAGACGCTGCTGACGGGGCTCCCCGGCGTGCGGCTCTCGATCGACGCCAGGACCAACAGCCTGATTGCCCTGGCAAGGCCCTCGGACCATAAGACGATCCGCGCGACGATCGACCAGATGCAGGCCGAAGTCCGCCGGATCGAGGTGATCACTCTCCAGTCGGTCGACCCGCAGCTTGCCGTCCTCTCAATCAAACGGCTGTTCGGCGAGCCCAGCGACCAGAACAAGACGGCGCCGGCCGTCGAGGCCGACTCCCTCACCCGCCAGTTGATCGTCCATGGTACCGAATCCCAGATCGAACAGATTCGCGTCCTCCTCGGCAAGATGGGCGAGACGTCGTTCGCCGACGGCGAGGCCCCGATCGCGGCCAATCGCATCCGGGTGCTGCCGATCACCGGGCAAGCGGCGGAGACCGCCCTTCAAAACCTCCGCATGATCTGGCCGGCGATCCGCGAAAATGAAATCAAGGAGTTGAACTCCCCGCTGGATGCGCCCTCGGGGCCGAGCGGGATGATTCCCGCTCGGGTGCCCGGCGGGCAGCGCCGCCCTGCCGGTCCACCATCGGGACCGGTGCCGCCCCGAGGCCTCCCCGGCATCGAGCGAGCGCCGGCGGGCGAACCGCAGGCGGCGCCGCCCAAGGGCCTGCCCGGCGAGGATCGCCAGACCGCAGCGCCCGGTCGACCCCGATTCCTGCTCGCCGCGCAGGCAAGCGGGGACCCCCCCCCGGCCGAGAGGCAGGCCGAGACGCCGGTTGCTGAGGAGGCGGAAGCGCCGGTCGAGCCGGATGCCGCTGGCCAGATTGTCCCAGAGGGCGCGAAACCGGCGCTCTCCGGGGCCGCCGGCGTTTCTCCCTCGGACCAGCCGGTTCCCGCCCCAGCCGAGGCACCGCCCGGGCGCAGGTCTTCCTCTCCCCTGGTGATCTCCCGTGGTCCGGACGGGTTGCTGATCGCTTCCGACGACATCGAGGCGCTCGACGAAGCGGAGCGGTTGCTGACGGCGATGGCCGGCGGGACCGACCCCCGCCGGACGGAACTGACGATCTTCTATCTGAAACACGCAAAAGCCGAGGAAGTCGCCGAACAGCTCACGGCCGTGATTGGCAGCGGCACGTCCTCCGCGTCAACGACCGGCTCCAGCGCCGCGGGGTCCAACTCGCTGCTCGGCTCGCTGGTGACCAGTTCAATCGGCAGCGCGATGGGGTCGATACTCGGCCTCGGAGCGGCCACATTGAGCCCCACAGGCATGTTGCGAATCACCGCCGTACCCCGCCTGAATGCCCTGTTGATTGAAGCCAACGCCACCGACCTTCGCACAATCGAGGAGGTCTTGAAGCTCCTCGACCAACCGGCGGGCCCGGAAGAGGTCCTCGTCGAAGCCAAGCCGCGGTTGATTCCCGTCTACAGCATGCCCGCCAGCGAAGCGGCCGAAATCGTCAAACAGGTCTTCGCCGACAAGATGCAGCAGGCATCGAGCCGAGGCGGCCAGATGCCGACCCCAGAAGATATCATGGCCGCGATGAGGGGCGGCGGACGCGAGGGGAGCAGCCGGGGGAGACCCTCGCGAAGCTCGCAGCAACAGCAGGCGGACTCAATGACCATCGGCGTGGATCCACGGAGCAATTCGCTGATCGTCTCCGCATCCACAACACTCTACGAACAGGTCCGCGCGCTTGTCGAGGAGCTTGATGCGGTCGTCGGCGAGGTGGCGGCCGATGAAGCCACCGAGGTGATCGCGCTCGAACGGATCAGCCCCACGGCGATGAAATCGGCATTGACCACGATCATGGGGGACAGCGCCGTGGTAACGTCATCGTCGTCCGGCAGTTCACGGGGAGCGGGTTCGACGAGCCGTCGTTCCGGCCCGACAGGCCGCTCCGACTCGCCGTCGGCAACGCGCGGGGGAATGTCCGACGAAATGCGCAGGCGGATCGAGCTCTTCCGCTCGATGCAGGGGCAAGGCGGAGGGCCCGGCATGTCTGGCCGGCCGGGCGGATTCGGCGGACGCGGCGGCGGAGGGCGCTAATCGAGCCCCTCAGGGAAGCGCCTCCCGCACCAGCCGGCTGATTTCCTTGAATTCATCGGCCCCCGCAGTCGCGCACCACTCAAACAACGCCGCCTCCGTGGTCGTCAACACCGCCCCCGACGAGTCCATCCGCCGAAGCGCGGTCTCCCGATCCACCGCATGGCGCGATCCGGCCGCGTCGACGGCGACATACACCCGCCAGCCATCGTTCAACAGGTCCAGCACCGTCTGCTCGACGCAGACGTGCGCCTCGATGCCGGCAACAAGGATCTTGTGGATTCCCCGCTCGCCCAGCGGGTTGAAGAGGTCCGCACACGGCCCGCAACTGAACGAGAGTTTCGAGCGAACCGGGCCGAGCCGCTCCCGCAACACCGGCACGGTCGGGCCAAGCCCCTCGGGATACTGCTCTGTGGCAACAACCGGCAGGCCCAGCGCCTTCGCTCCGTCGACGAGGCGCCGAACGTTGAACACGACCCGCGGATGATCGGCAATCGCCGGCACGAGCCGCTCCTGCACGTCGACGACGAGAAGGGCCGTATCATCCCGCGACATCAATTCGGGACTTCTAGGAAGGGGTTTG
>JAAYCB010000473.1 GCA_012744395.1 Pirellulaceae bacterium | reverse complement strand
TCGCGGTACATCACCCGCTGGCCGTCGCGGGTGATCCAGCGCGGCGCGCCCAAGGCGACCTTGCCGACCAGCGCTGGCGGACTCGGCGGGCGTTTCTTCTCGCTGCGCCGCAGCGGAGTCACCGGCAGCGGCAGGGGCGGGAACGACTCGCCGCCGGTGCGGCTCTGCGGCCTGGCCTGCGGCGGCGGACCGCAATCGATCGGCCCCGAATTCTCCTCCTGGCCGAACACCAACGACGCCCCCGGCGCCGTGCAAACCGCATAGAAGACCCCTGCCCGCTCGAGAAATCCCCGACGGGAGAAACCTGGATCGGGTTGGCGTTTCGATCGGGACATGTGCAGACAGCCTTGACTGTTGAATTGGCGGCGGAAACCCAAGCGGCCAAATCAGCACCCTCGTGCACGCCGACAGCTCCTAACATATATTGTGTCGGAAACGACCTGCCGGCGTCAAGCTTTTCGCTGGAGCAAATCGTTGCCTGGAAGACATTTGCGATCGGCCGGCGGAGACCGAAAGGGCGGCAGGCTGGCCGATCGACTGTCGAAGATCGTGGAAGATCGTGATCGGCCTGCCGCGGCAGTCGGCTCCGCAGGTATTCGAGGAGTGCGTTTTGCACCGTTTGTGGGCAATCCTCGGCTGCAAAAATTCCGCGTTTCGGTTAATAATGGGGTAATGGGCGTCGTCCAAGGCAGTCTTCTCGTCTTTCGACAGCGCTGCCAGGCGGATGCTTGGGAACCAGAGAGAGGCGGGTGCTTGGGAGCAGGGAGGGTGCCGCCAGGCGGCAGGAAAGACTGGACTACAGAATATGAGGAGAACGCCGTGGTTCGATTCCGCACGTGCCCGTTCTTGCGGGCGTTGGCCGCGATTGCCTTCTGCCTGGCCTGTTTGGCGCCCAGCGCTCCGGGCGGCGAGCCCCCGGCGTTGAACCCTTTCGCGCCGGTGAAGACCGACCGCGAGGATGCGGCGCCGGGTTACCTGGAGCTTTCCGACGGCTCGGTCCGCGTGGGCAACATCTACATGACGCGCGACAAGCGTCTGAAGGTCTACGACGACCAGACGCAGCGGCAGCGGGAGATCCCGCTGCGCGCCGTCCGGCAGATCGACTGCAACGTGCTCAAGGAATGGATGGAGAAGGAGTGGCGGTTCAAGGAACTGGCGCTCAATGAGAAGTATTTCACCGGCCGCGAGTATCCGAGCCGCGAGTGCGCATACACGGTCACGCTCCAGGACGGGCGAACGATCACCGGCCCCTTGGCCGAGATCATCTACGTGCGTCCCTTCGTCTCGACTCCGAGCGGGCCGACGGCGTATCGGCCCGATGCCGAGGCGGAGAAGTTCCTCCTCCACAAGCGGCAGAAGGGCGATCCCGGCACGGACCTGAAATCGCTTGTCTATGTGAAGACGATCCGACTCGGGGAAGAGGCCCTCGCGGAGGGCAGGAAGCGAGCCCGCGCGTCGCGTCCCAAACCAGCGAACTGACGCTTCGCGACTGCCGGGAGGGCAGACCTGCGTGATTCAATTCAGTCTCCAACAAGGCCACAGCATCACGACAGCGCTGTGGGTCACGGTGATCGCCGTCGCCCTGGCGGCGCTCTTCTACTGGCGCGCGTTTCGCACCCTCAAGCCGCGCCAATGGCAGTTGCTGCTGGCCCTGCGGATTCTGGCAATCCTGGCGATCATCGTTCTGCTCTTCCGCCCCGTGCTCAGCTTCCGCAAGGAAGTCTCCCAGAAGAAATCGGTGATCTTCCTCCTCGACACGTCTTCTTCGATGGGCATTTCCGACGACGCCAGCGGCGCCACCCGCTTCGAGCAGGCACGGGACAAGGTCCATGCCTGGAGCGAACAGTTGGAGGGCGGCTTCCAGTTGCAGGCGATCGAGTTCTCGGAACGTGCCCGCTCGCTTGCCGATCTCAAGCAACTGCCGACCTTGGCCGCCCGGGGCAAGGCCACCTCGCTGTCGCGGGCGCTGGCCGCCGGGGCCCAGGCCGCTCCGCGGCGCGACATCGAGGCGATCTTTCTCGTTTCCGACGGCATCCACAACTCCGCCCGCGATCCCAAGGAGATCGCCAGGCAGATCGGCGTGGTCGTCCACGCCGTCGGCGTCGGCGCGAGCCTGCGAAGCGACGCGGCCTACCGCGACATCCAGGTTGCGTCGCTGAACTGTCCGGACACGATGATGCTCAACAACTTGACGCGGATCACCGCGGGGATCGAGGCCGTGGGCCTTGCCGGCCGGGTCGTCCGCGCGATCCTCGAGGAGGACGGCAAGCCGGTCGGAGAACAGGAATTGGCGCTCGACGAGGTGGAAGGCGCCCAGGAGGTCAAGTTCGAGTTCCGGCCGACGGTCCTCGGGCGCCACGAGTACACGGTTCGCATCCCGCCGGTGCCCGAAGAGAAGATCAAAGAGAACAACCAGCGGAGCGCCGTGGCGCTGGTCGTCGAACCGGGGATTCGGGTGCTCTACCTGGAGGGGACCCTGCGTCCGGAATACGGCGCCATCGTGCAGCGGTTTTTGTCCAAGGATCCGGACCTGCAATTCTGCGCGTTGGTGCAGACGCGTCCCAACGAGTTTCTCAAACGGACGAACATCGACGGGCTCGAGTTGGAGTCGCTCCCCGCGACGCAGGAGGAGGTCGCCGCCTTCGACGTGTTCCTTCTCGGCGACCTCGACAGCAGCTTCATCAAGCCGTCCCAGCAGGAATTGATCGCCCAGCGCGTCCGCGATGGCGCCGGCCTGGTCATGCTCGGCGGCTACCACAGCCTCGGGCCGGGCGGCTACCGGGGGACGCCGATCGGCGAGCTTCTGCCCGTCCTGCTCGGCGACCGCAACATCGGCCAGGTTGACGAGCCCTTCCTGCCGGTGTTGACGCCCGATGGCCGCCAGCATCCGATCTTTGCCAACATCGCCGACTTCTTTCCGACGGCGGGCGGGGATGCCGGCCGCGCGGACCTCCCGGAATTGGACGGCTGCACGCGCGTCGCGGGGGCCCGGCCCGGCGCCACGGTGCTGGCCGCCTGTCCCTTGGAGACCAGCCCCCAGGGTTTGATGCCGGTGCTGGCCATTCAGCCGGTGGACAAGGGCCGGGCGGCCGTGTTCTGCGCCGACACGACGCGCAAGTGGCAGCAGGTTCCCCGCGCGCTCGGCCAGGAGTCGCCGTTCCTCCAGTTCTGGGGCCAGCTGATGCGCTGGGCGGCGGGGCGTTCGGCCGAGGTGGAAACCGAGGCAAGCATCACCAGCAGCACCGACAAGGGCTACTACGAGCCCGAAGAGGAGATCCGCATCTCGGCGATCGTCCGCAACGAGAAGGGGGAGGGCGCGGCGGATGCCAAGGTCGTCGCCAGGGTCCGCGGCCCGGAAGGCCGCACGGCGCCGGTCGAGATGCCGATCGTCGCCGGCGCCGCCGGCCATTACCAGGGCCGCTACACCCCGGCCGGCGCCGGCAGCTACCAGATCGCCGTCGAGGCGAAGCTCGCCGCGCTCCGCCTGGAGGGCGAGAAACTCGCCGTCGAGGTCGGCCGGCCCTATCTGGAGTTCGAGCAACTGGACCTCGACGAAAAACGGCTGGCGGAGATCGCCGCCGACACGGGCGGGCGCTACATGCACATCTCGACCGCCGACAGCCTGATCGATCAGCTCGATCGGACGGAACGCAAGCGCCAGGTCCAGTTTGAGACGCCGCTGGCCGTTCCGCTCCCCTTGTGGCTCGTGTTCGTCGGCGCGGTGACGACCGAATGGGTCTTGCGGCGGAGGTTTCAATTGCGATGAGCAGCGGATACCGATACCTCGAGCCGGAGGCTCTCGCCCGGATGAAGAATCTCTCGATGGTCGCCCGCGGCGTCGTCGAGGGGGCGGTCAGCGGCATGCACGCCAGCCCCTACAAGGGCTTCAGCGTGGAATTCGCCGAGCACCGCGAGTACACCGCGGGCGATGATCCCCGCCACCTCGACTACAAGATGCTCGCCCGCACCGACCGCCTCTACATCAAGCAGTACGAGGAAGAGACGAACATGCGGGTGCAGATCCTGCTCGACACGTCGGGCTCGATGGGCTACCGGCAGGCGAGCAAGCTGACCAAGCTCCAGTACGGCTGCTACCTGACGGCGATTCTCGCCTACCTGATGATCCGCCAGCAGGACTCCGTGGGTCTGACGACCTTCGACACGCAGATCGGCCTGGACATGCCCGCCCGCGGCTCCCCGCGGCACTTCAACGAAATGATGCAGCGCCTGGAATCGCTCCAGCCGGGTGAGGAGACCGACATCGGCGCGATCCTGCACCGGCTGGCCAACCGGTTCAAGCGACGCTGCCTGATCGTGGTCATCAGCGACCTCTACGACGAGCCGGAGGAGGTGATGCGGGCGCTGCACCACTTCCGCCACCGCAAGCACGAAGTCATCGTGTTCAACGTCTTCGACAAGGCGGAAATCGAATTCCCCTTCACCGATACGATCGCCTTCCACGACCTGGAGACGAACGACCGCATCCAGATCGATCCGGCCTACGTCCGCGAGGCCTACCTGGAACAGATGGACGGGTTCATTGAAGGCTATCGCCGGGCGTGCGCCGAGTCGAACATCGACTACGTGATGACGGACACTTCCGTCCCCTACGATTTCATGCTCTCCAAGTACATCGCCAAGCGGACGCTGCTATGACGTTCGTCTCCGCCGCATTCCTGTTCGCCGCGCTGGCCGGGGCGATCCCCGTCGTGCTGCACATGATCAATCGCCAGCAGGCGAAGAATCTGCCCTTCAGCACGCTCCGCTTCCTGCGGATCAGCGCGGAGAAGACGCGGCGGCGGAAACGGATTCACGATCTCCTGCTGATGCTTCTGCGCGTGGCGGTGCTGATTCTCCTGGCGTTCGGGCTGGCCGAGCCGACGCTGACGAGCTTGAGCCATTTCTGGGGCAATGGCTCCACGGCCGTGGCGATCCTTCTCGACAACTCGGCCAGCATGGGGGTGATCGACGAGGGGCGCCCCCGCTTCGAGACCGCCCGCGACGCCGCGCGGCAAATCCTCGGCGAACTGGGGGACGGCGACCAGGTCGTGCTGATGCTCACCGGGGGCCCCAAGCTGGACAACCAGGAGCGGCTGCAAACCGCCCACGACAAGGTGCTCCAGGCGATCGACCAGGCGGCCGTCAGCTACGAGCGCGCCGAGCTGGCCGAGAAGCTCCGCGATGCCGAGAACCTGCTCGCCCGGACCGAGACGCAGAACAAACAGATTTACGTTCTCACCGACATGCAGCAACTCAGTTGGGAGGGTCTCAAGGAGCGCGCCCAAAAACCGGCGGACGCCGAGCGCGCGGACCACCCCGGCGAGCAGGTCCCGCTGATCGTCGTCGACTGCAACCGGAACCCGAAGCCCAACGTGGCCGTCACCGGCCTGGAATTGAAGGCCGTCGTGCCGGTGGCCGGTCTGCCGATCACCGCCATGGTGGAGCTGTTCAACGCCGCCTCGGCGCCGCAGAAGCGCCACGCGGAACTCTACGTCGACGGGGCCAAGACGGCGACCAGCCCCGAACTGGAAATCCCGCCCGGAGAGCGGCTCGCGCACGGCTTCCAGTTCGTTCTCGAGCAGGGGGGCATGCACCGCGGGGAGCTGCGGATCGTCGGCGACGACGGTTCCCGCTACGACGACCAGCGCTATTTCTCCCTGGAGGTCGATCAGGGGATCCCGGTGGCCATCGTCAAGTCGCGGGAACACGAGATCCCCTACCTCGAAGACACGTTCTACCTGGAGCAGGCGCTCGCGCCGGCGCGGTCCGGGGCATGGGCGATTCGCACGACCTCGTTGACGGCCGGCGAATTGCAGAGCGAGCCGCTGTCGAACTACAAGGTGATCTTCTGCGTCAACCTCGAAGCCCCCGAAGCGGGCACGGCCCAGCGGCTCCGCGCCTACGTCGCCGGCGGCGGCAACCTCGTCTGGATCGCCGGCGACCGCGTCGATCCGGCCGCCTACAACGCCATGAACGAGCAGGCGGGCGGCCAGCTCCTGCCGGCTCCGCTGGCCGAGGTCCGCTTGCCCAATCCGTCGGACGGCCGCGACAGTTGGCGGATCGCCTGGCTCGACGAAACCGACCCGGCAATCGGCCAGCTCGCCGAGCCGGCGTCGCTCTACCAGTCCGTGCTGATCTACAAGCACCTGAGAATCGACACCGTCGCGGCCGCCGCCGCCAAGGTGCTCGCCCGCCTGGACGACGGCGAGGCGTTTCTCGTCCGGGCGGCGGTGGAAAAGGGCGCCGTGATCATGCTCGCCGCGGGCGCTCACGTCGGCTGGTCGAATCTTCCGGTCCGGCCGATCTTCCTGCCGATGATGGCCCGCCTGGTCTTCGAGCTGGCCGGGGCCGAGCAGACGCGCCACCGGGCCCTGGCCGGTTCGCCCCTCACCGTGCAACTCGACGACCAGCTCCAACCCGTCCTGGTCGAGGTCCGCACTCCCTCGGGCGCGACGATCCAGCAAGAGAGCCAGCCGATGGGGGGCGGGGGGCAGAAATTCACCTATCCGGACACGCACGACGTGGGCATCTATACGCTGCGGTTGCTCGACACGGCCCGGCCATCGACGATTCCGTACTCGGTCAACCTCGATCCGGATGAAGCCGAC
>JAAYCB010000472.1 GCA_012744395.1 Pirellulaceae bacterium | reverse complement strand
TTTACCGTTCCGGTCTCCACTATGACTGGCACTGGATGTGGAATACGGGAAACGGCGAAACCGGAAACTGGGGAGCGCACCTGATTGATGACTGCCGAAACGATGTTCTCTGCAATCAGATTAAAGTTCCGAAACGGATTTTCACCTGCGGCGGCCGCCTTGGCCAGAAAGATGCCGGGGAAACCCCGAATACCATGTTCACCTATTTTGACACGGGGGGCATTCCTGTCATTTTCGGTTTCTCCGGCGTAGAAGCAAAGGCAAAACGCGGTGCAACCTGCCCGTGCCCTGGCGCCAATCCGGGTTATATTGTCTACTGTGAGGGTGGAACTTACGTGAAGCCTTGGGGACCTGCTTCTGCTTACGATACAGACGGCAAGAAAATCCGTACGTTTTCCACTTCCGATTATAGTCTGGGCGCTTACAATCACCTCAAAAATTTTTGCGAAAGTGTTCGCAGCAACGATTCCTCCAATCTTAACGGCGAGATTGAGTACGGCTTCGATTCCTCTTTCTGGTACAATTCAGCCAATACTTCCTACCGTCTTGGGGGAACATGGTCCCGCGAAAAGGCTCTGGCGATGGCGGAAAATACCGGGAAACTGGGTGATATGATTGACGAAATGCAGGTATTTCTCGCCACGCAGGGCATTGCGCTGGATGAAACTTTTGCCCTCAGTCCAATGCTCACGCTGGATGAAAAGACCCGCAGATTTATTGGTGAAAACGCCGATGCCGCCAATGCACTAATGGACGGTCGTCCTGGACGCGGTGAGTTCATGGTGCCGGTAGTTGATCTGTAACGGAAATCCGACCAAAAGCTCTTACGGTGAGCGTGAGCTGAGGCGCCCCGATTTAGTACGAGATAAACCCACGGCCTGTGACCGTGCGACCCTGGGGGCTAAGCCGTTCCGGCGCGCCCGCTTCCACAATACGATGCTCGAGCGGCAGCCATTGTGCATGAAACGGCAACGGTTGGCCGGTGCAGCGTCAGGAAACACCGGGATCAGGGGCGAAAGAACGGCCGAGCCGGGGAGGGCGAGCCTGCCGGTCTGCTGCACGCGGCGGACGCGGCGATGTACCAGGCGAAGTCCCTCGGCAACGGCAGGCATGTCGTGTTCGACAAGCGGACTTGCCCGCTCGCGCGGCCCGAAAATGATCCACAGTGACCGCGCGGAAGCCGTCTCAAGCGCCGCTTTCCGCCTGCGACTCGCGGCGGGCCACGTCGAGGTACTTTTCGAGGATCAACGGAACCTGGTCGGGCGTCACCTCGGGGTGGACCTGATTGTCAACCATCATCACCGGCGCCAGCCCGCAGGTCCCGAGGCAGCGCGAGCTCTCCAGCGTGAAGACACCGTCGGTGCTTGTCTCTCCGAATCGTATGCCCAGCTCGTCCATGAGCTTCTGGGCGACGCGGTCGGCTCCCTTGACGTAGCAGGCCGTGCCCATGCAGACGTTGATCACGAAGCGGCCGCGGGGCTGGAGGCGGAAGTAATGGTAGAAGCTGGCGACGCCGGAGACTTTGGCCGCCGGAATCTGCATCAACTGGGCGACCGCATCGAGGTGCGCCGCGGCCAGGTACCCGTACTGGGCCTGAACCTTGTGGAGCACGGCGATCAACTGGCTTTCCGGGTTTGGCTCATCGCGGCAGAGGCCGATGAAGGCCACAACCTCCTCGCCGAGGACCTGCCGGGCTGTGGCTTGAACCTGTTCCCAATTGTCGGTCGTTACGCTCATCGAATCCCCCGGGGCAGCCGGGCCTGGTAGTGGGTGTGCAGAAGTTGATGGGCCTTTTCCGATCCCGGGGAACCGAGGAACATGTCGTAGAGTTCCTGGATCGCCGGGTTTTCGTAGGACTTGCGGAGCTGCTTGCCGCGGTCGATCGCATACAGGGCGCTCGCCCGGCGGCGGAGCAGCTCGGGATCGAGGACTTTGACGTTTTCGGGCGGGTAGGGCTGCCCGCCGCCGCCGATGCAGCCGCCGGGGCAGGCCATGACCTCGATCACGTGGAAGTGGTCGCGGCCGCTAATGATCTTGTCCAAGAGGACCTTGGCGTTGGTCAGCCCGTTGGCGACGCCGACGTGGATGCTCCGATCGCCGATCGCCACGTACGTCTCGCGGAGGCCTTCGACGGCGCGGACTTCCGTGAACTCAAGCCGGTCGGCGGGCTTGCCGGTGACCAGCTCGCTGGCCGCGCGGAGCGTGGCTTCCATCACCCCGCCGGTCGTTCCGAAGATGTCGCCGGCGCCGCTCGCCAGTCCCAGTGGAGAGTCGAACTGGCCGTCGTCGAGATGGGCGAAGTTGATCCCGTAGCACTTGATCATCCAGATCAGCTCGCGCGTGGTGAGGACGGCGTCGGTGTAGGGGACGCCGTCGGGCGTGAAGTGCTCCTTGCGCCCCGCCTCATATTTCTTCGCCACGCAGGGCATGACCCCCACCATGTAGATTCTGGCCGGGTCGATGCCTTTCTGCTCGGCGTAGTACGTCTTGGCCAGCGTCGAGAGCATGCTCATCGGCGACTTGCAGGAGGAGGCGTGGGGGATCAGCGCCGGGTAGAACTTCTCCATGAAGCTGATCCAGCCGGGCGAGCAGGAGGTGATCATCGGCAGCGGGCCGCCGTCGTCGAGCCGGGTGAGGAACTCGTGGGCTTCCTCGACGATCGTCAGGTCGGCGCCGAAATCGGTGTCGAACACCGCGTCGAAGCCCAACAGCCGCAGGGCGGTGATCATCTTGCCGGTCGAGGGCGTTCCCGGCGGAGCGCCGAAGCCCTCGCCGATCGCCGCGCGGATCGACGGCGCCGTCTGCACGACGACGTGCAGATCGGGGTTGGCGAGCGCACTCCAGACGGCGTCGGTGTTGCTTTTTTCCAGGAACGCGGCGGTCGGGCAGACGTTGATGCACTGGCCGCACTGGATGCAGACCGAATCGTCCATCGCCGCCAGGTCCGCCGGCCCGACGACCGTGTGGAATCCGCGGCCGTGCTGGCTGAGGTTGTGGACTCCCTGGATTTCCGCGCAGACGCGGACGCAGCGGCCGCAAAGCACGCACTTTTCAGGATTGCGGATCACCGAGAGGCTCGAATCGTCGATCGGGTACTGCTTCCGCTTGCCTTCGAAGAGCCGCTCCCGGACGCCCATCGAGTAGGCCAGGTTCTGCAGCTCGCAATTGCTGTCGCGCTCGCACGTCTGGCAATCCTTGGAATGGTTGTCGAGGATCAATTCGACGATGTCGCGCCGCGCCTGGCGAATCTCCGGCGAGTTCGTGCGGACGACCATCCCCTCCCAGACCTGGACGCTACAGGAGGCCATGAAGAAGTCCAGCCCCTCGACTTCCACGATGCAGACGCGGCAAGAGCCGGCCAGGCTCAGGTCGGGGTGGTAGCAGAGCCGCGGGATCGTGATCCCGAGCCGTTCGGCGGCCTCCATGATCGTCGTGCCGGCGGGGACCGAGATCGGCTTTTCGTCGATTGTAAGGGAAATGGTCTTTTTCACCATGTCTTCTCACCGCTGGATGGAATGGGCCCCGGCCGGGCGGGTTTCAGGTTCGCACCACCGCATCAAACCGGCAGACTTCGAAACACCGCCCGCATTTGATGCACCGCGACTGGTCGATCACGTGCGGCTCCCGGCGGCTACCGGAGATGCATGCGACCGGGCAGTTGCGGGCGCAGACCGTGCAACCGACGCACTTCTCCTCGTCGATTTCATAATGGATCAGGGCAGCGCACTTGCGAGCCGGGCAGCGCCGGTCCGTCACGTGGGCCAGGTACTCATCGCGGAAGTGGTTCAGCGTGCTGAGCACGGGATTCGGCGCCGCGCGGCCCAACCCGCAAAGCGACGATTTCTTCACCAGCCGGGCGAGCCGCTCAAGCTTCGCGATGTCTTCGAGCGTCCCCTGGCCGCTGGTGATCCGCTCGAGGATCTCCAGCATCCGCGTGGTCCCCTCGCGGCAGGGAGTGCATTTGCCGCACGACTCGTCTTGGGAAAAGGCCATGAAGAACTTGGCCACGTCGACCATGCAGTCGTCTTCGTCCAAGACGATCATCCCGCCGCTGCCCATGATCGATCCGGCCTGAGTGAGCGAGTCGAAATCGATCGGCAAGTCGAGCATCTCCTCGGGAATGCACCCCCCGGCGGGCCCGCCGGTCTGCACGGCCTTGATCCGCTTGCCGCCGATCACCCCTCCGCCGATCTCGAAGATCAGCTCGCGGAGGGTCATGCCCATGGGGACCTCGACGAGCCCGGTGTGCTTGATCTTGCCGGCCAGAGCGAAGACCTTCGTGCCGCCGCTGGCCTTCGTGCCGATCTGCGAGAACCACTCGGGTCCGTAGTTGATCACGGCGGTGATGTTGGCAAACGTCTCCACGTTGTTGATCACGGTCGGCTTGCCCCACAGCCCGCTCTCCGTTGGATACGGCGGCCGGATCCGCGGTTGGCCGCGCTCCCCCTCGATCGAATGGATCAAGGCGGTCTCTTCGCCGCAAACGAACGCGCCGGCGCCGAGGCGGACCTCCAGGTCGAAGTCGAATCCCGAGCCGAGGATGTTTTTTCCCAACAACCCCTGCTTGCGGCACTCGCCGATCGCGTTCTGGATCCGCTCGATGGCCAGCGGGTATTCGGCGCGGACGTAAAAGAACCCGCGATGGGCGCCGATCGCGAACCCCCCAAGGATCATGCCTTCGACGACGTTGAAGGGGTCCGATTCGAGCATGCTCCGGTCCATGAAGGCGCCGGGGTCCCCTTCGTCGGCGTTGCAGACGATGTAGCGGGTCTTTTCGCTGGCGGCTGCGGCCATCGCCCATTTCTTCCCGGTCGGGAAGCCGCCGCCCCCCCGGCCCCGCAGTCTCGACGCCGTGACCTGGTCGATGACCCAGGCGGAATCCCCTTGGTCGAGAACCCGAGCGAGCGCTTGAAAACCGCGGTAGTGGAAGTATTCGGCGATGCTCGTCGGGTCCACCACCCCGTTGTGCCGCAGGGCCACGCGCGTCTGCCGGTTGAAAAAAGCGACGTCGCCGTAGATCTCGAAAAACTTCCGCCCGATCGTCTTGCCCCCGACGCGGAGCCGCTCGACCACCCTGCCCCCCTGAATGTGCTCGCGGATGATCTCCCGCAGATCGTCGGAGGAGCAGACGCGATAGAGGGTCTTCTGGGGCTTGACGAGGATGTGGGAACAGGTCTTTTCCGTTGCGGCGCTGCACGCGCCGAAACAACTCGCACGCGCGATTTTCACCCGCTGAAGGTCGACTCCCGCCTCCTGGAGCAACCCGGGCAGCGCCGATTCCAGCTCCGTCCCCTCCCGCCAGCCGCAGCGGTGGCTGCCGCAGCAGAGAAGCTCGAAATCGTAGACCCGATCGACCGGACCGTCGAGGACGCGGGCCAAGATCGGCGTGTTTTTCTGAATATGCCCGGTGAAAATCTGGTGGACCAGCTCGCGATCGACGCGCTCGTACTTGATCGGGAGTTGGCCCGGCATGAAAATGCCGACAATCGGCTCGCGGCTGCACCTGCCGGTGCAGCCGGTCTGATGCAGGATGATGTCGTCGCGGCCCGAGGCGGCGACATGCTTGCGGAACTCATCGAGCACTTCCCTCGAACCGGCGGCGTGTTCGCAGGTTGCCGATCCGACCTGGATCAGGATCGGCGCATTCTCGAACTTTTCGCGGCGGATTTGCTCCGCACTGGCCGCCAACTCCTTGTACCGATCCTGGACAGTCCCCACGGTTTTCACCCGAACGTGCAAGAGAAAAGACAACGAACACGCGGTCGCGGGCGCCGCTCGGCCCCGCGGAAGCCGCCATGCCAGCAGACGGCCGTCGAGGCGAGAAGCCTGCTTGGGCGCGCCAGGAAGAGATTATCCCACTTATCGCCGCAAGCTCAAGGGCCGCCGCCATCCAGCGCGGGAATCGCCCCTTGCCGCCGCCCGCGAATTGGAGGGCGGGGCAAGACGGCTAATCTGAGCCCGGCTCCGCGACCTCGCGCGGCACCAGCCGGACGGAGGCGGAATTGACGCAGAACCGCAAACCGGTTGGTGGCGGGCCGTCGTCGAACACATGGCCCAGATGGGCTCCGCAGTTGCTGCACATGATCTCCACGCGCGGCGGTGGAATCGAACGGTCTTCCTGCGTCACGATCGCGTCCTCGTCGATCGCCCGGAAGAAACTCGGCCAGCCGCAGCCGGAGTCGAACTTGGCATCGGAGACGAACAGCTTCCTGCCGCAACAGACGCACTCGTACGTGCCGGCGAGCTTCGTGTTCCAATACGCGCCGGTGAAAGCGCGTTCCGTACCCTTCAGCCGGGTGATGCGGTACTCTTCCGGCGTGAGCAAGGCCTGCCATTCGGCGTCGGACTTCTGAACCGGAAATTTCAGCGGCTTGGGCGACGTGGACATTTCCGGCTCCCCTTGCGTATCGGTGTTCGCCGGACGCGGCCCGTCTGGCTCCGCAGACGGCGCGGGTTCGGCATTCGCGGCCGGCTGGACCGTGACCGGTTCGAGCGACGCGGCAACCGCCGGGTCCGCCGGCTCGGGAGGGCCGGCGCCGGGCCGATCACAACCCCATGCGCAGGCCAAGCCGAGGATGCCGGCGAGGACGTGGGAACGGAGAAGGTTGATCTGCATGGCTGGCTGGTTCCAGGTCTGCGCTATGCCGCTGAGGAGATTCTACAATCGACTCACCGGGAGCCAAGTCCGCCGGCGGGCGTGTTCGCGGCCAGCAGGTCAATCATCTCGCGGGTGGCCGCCGCCACGGCATCCTCCCAGCGGGCCTCGCCGTACCGCCCGGCGTACGGCGCTCGCTGGTAGGCGAAGAGGATCCCGCGGGAGTTGTTGACGATCGCCCCCAAGCCGCGCTGGTCGAAGGCGGCGGCCACGTCACTGGCCGTGCCCCCCTGGCTGCCGAAGCCGGGAACCAGGAACCAGGCGTGGGGCATCGCCCGGCGGAGGCCGGCGAGCTGCTCCGGCCAGGTGGCTCCGACGACCGCTCCGACGGACCCGTAGCCGCACTGGCCGAGCGAGGCCTTGGCGAGATTCTCGACATGATCGGCGACGATCCGATAGAGGGGGCGCCCTGCGACCTGAAGGTCCTGGAACATCGCGCCGCCGGGATTCGACGTTTTGACCAAGACAAACACGCCGGCCTCGCGCTGGGCGGCCACGTCGACGAATGGCCGCAGGCTGTCGTCGCCCAGGTAGGGGCTGACGGTCAGCGCGTCGGCGCCCCAGGGACTCCGCCCCGCGCTTCCCAGAATTCCCTCCGCGTAGGCGGCGGCCGTGGAACCGATATCGTTCCGCTTCCCGTCGAAAATCACCAGTAATCCGCGCTCGGCCGCATACTGGATGACCCGGCCGAGGGCGGCCATGCCCTCCGGGCCAAGCTGCTCGAAAAAGGCCGCCTGCGGCTTGACCGCCGGCACCAGCGGGGCGACCACGTCGATGACGACCCGGCAGAACGCCTCGCAGGCCGCGGCCCGATCGGCGCCCGAGCCGGCGGCGGCCCGGGCCGCGATCTTCGCCGGCAGCGACTGCCATCGCGGATCGAGCCCCACGAGGACCGGGTTGCCGCAGCGCTCGACCGCCGCCTGTAGCCGATCGGCAAAGTTCATTGGATTTCGCTCCTTGACCGCCGCATGCAGCAACTCTTGAATTTCCGTCCGGACCCGCAGGGGCAGGGATCGTTGCGTTCGATCGGCTTTCCCGCCGCGGCCGCCTCCTGCCGGGCGCGCTGCTCTTCGGCTCGCAGTCGGCGCATGATGCCGGCCGCGGGGCGCTCCGTGCGGACCTCCCCGGCCATGAACCGCATGCACGGATCGATATGCTCGAAGAACATCTTGAGCCCTTGGCAAAGGTAGTTCAGGCCGGGCTCTCCATCGGGCGCGTGCACGAAGCGGTCCTTGGGACATCCCCCGTTGCAGGCAAAACGCACCTGGCAGCGGCGGCAGAACTCCGGCAGGCTTTCCGACTTGGCGCGTCCGAAGTGCTCCTGCCGGGCGGAGTTGACAAGTTGGCGGATGGGGGTTTCATGGATATTGCCCAGCTTGTATTCGGGCAGCACAAAGTGGTCGCAGCTATACAGATCGCCATTGTGCTCGATGGCGACGGCCCGGCCGCAGGTCTCGGCGTAGACGCACAAGCTTGCCCCCACGCCCAGCCAGGAGGCCAGCGCCTGGTCGAAATCGCGGACGAAGACCGTGCCGACGTCGCGGTGGACCCACTCTTCGAAGACGGAAACCAGGAAGCGGCCGTACTGCTCGGGGAGCACGCTCCGCTGGGTGGCCATCTCCCCCGGCGCGGCGCCGGCCGGCGCCGCGGACTCGGCCGCGCGGACGCCCCCGCGCGGCTCGACGATCGGGATGAATTGCAGAAACGCCACGCCGTGGTCGCGGAAGAATCGATACACCCGCCGGGGGTGGTCGCCATTGCGGCGATGCACGCACACCAGCGCGTTGAAATCGACGCCATGCTTCTGGAGCAGTTTCAGGGCTCGCACGACTTCGGCGTGGGTGCCCGCACCGCCGCGGTCGACCCGGAACGGGTTGTGCAGGTCGGCCGGTCCGTCAATCGACAGGCCGACGAGGAAGTCGTGCTCCTTGAGAAATTCGCACCATGCGTCGTCGAGCTGGATTCCGTTGGTCTGGAGCGAATTCCGCACACGCACTCCCGCCGGCGCGCAGGCCGCCTGCAATTCGACGGCGCGGCGGAAGAAGTCGAGCCCCATCAGCGTCGGCTCGCCTCCCTGGTAGGCGAAGTCGATCTGGCGCGCGTCAGCCGGCTGCGCCTCGACATACTGCCTCAAGTAGGTCTCAAGCGTCTCCTGCGACATTCTCCAGGATTCGCCCGGCGGGTAGAGCGACTTCTTCTCCAAGTAGAAGCAGTACTTGCAGGCGAGATTGCAGATCGGGCCGATCGGCTTGGCGATCACGTGCAGACCGAGTTGGGCGAAAGCGGGTGGATTCATGGCAGGGATAAGACAAATTCGGCGAGGTCGTCGATCTCCCGTTCCGTCGCCAGGCTGCCCCGGCCGCCTTCCAGGCCGTGGCGACCCTCGATCAACAGGTCGCGGATCGTCGCGTAACGGCCGTCGTGCAGGTACGGAGCGGTCCGCCAGACTTCCACGAGCGTGGGCGTGTCGAAGCGATTCGTGTAGTCGTCCGTCCGCCGCGTGCCCACGTCGTGCATCTTCAGGTCCGTGTAGAGGGGAACCGGGTGGCAGCGGTCGCAGCCGAGGCGGTTGAACTGTTCCCGTCCCCGTTCGGCGGCCGGGCTGAGACGCCCGCCGACTCGGTAAGGGCTGGGCACCGGCTCGAGCGAGCGGAGGTAGGCGTCGATGGCGACCGATTCCGCCTCGGGCCGCTCGGCGAACAGGATGTGCCTGATCCCGGCGCGGACCGCCACCTCCGCCGTCGCCCGCACTCCCTCGGCCATCGAGGGCGGCGTGGCGTGCGAGAGCAGCATGCTCTTGGTGTTCTTCGGGTTGCCCTGGCTGTCGTTCATCAGGTCCCAGTTGAGGCCGTCGGCGCGCCCGTCCGGATGGCAGCTCGCACAGCTCAGCCAGTGCTCGTAGCAGATCGTCGCGTCGTTGAACAGCATCTCCCCCTGCCGCTCCAGAGACATTCGCGGGGATGGCCCGAGGGCGATCGTGCGGACCGCATCCCCCTCGCGGTCCGCCAGGTCGATCGATTTTGCCGGCTGGACGGCCGGTGCTGGCCGCGGCGGCCCGTCGAGGTCGACCGCCGCCAGGGTGTCGCTGAAGTACTCGGCGGCATAGACGGTCGAACCGGCGAAGGCCAGGCCCCGCGGCCCCTTGCCGGCAAGCGGAACGCGCCGCCAGAGGCTCTCGCCCAGGCTCAGGTAGATCGGCCAGACGGCCATCATCGGCTGCATCGTGCGATGGGCGAAATCGCCCAGCAGCTCGGCCCGGGGAATCACGCACAACTGGTGCGTCCCCGCCGAGCTCACGCAGACCCAGCGGCCGTCGCCGGAACACTTCACATCCCAGGGATTTCCCGCGCCCAGATCGTAGTCGTCCATGCCGATCGTGCTGATCACCTGCCGCCGGGCGATGTCGATGATGCTCACCACGTTCACGTCGATCCAGCCCGTGTCGACGCGGAACGGGACCATCTCGAAGTTCGCCAGCAGGTGGGTGACCAGCGCGTGCCGCCCGTCGGGCGTAACGCACAAGCCGCGGAGACTGTTCGCGCCGCGGCGGAGCGGAATCTCCGCCGTCTCCAACGAGAGCGTATCGATGAGCGTGACGGCCGGCGCGATCTCGCCCGCGAAGTCCTGATCGCTGCGCGTGTTCGGCAAGTGGTTGGCGACCAGCAACAGGCGGCCGTCGGGGGTCACATCGGCGGCCACCGGCTCGCGGACCGCCGCGACCCGGGCGATCTGGCGGCCGCTGGCAAGATCGATCACGGAGACGTCGTTGTCGAAGCGGTTGCAGACGTAGAGCCGTTCGCCATCGGCGCTGACCACCGGGCTGGTCGCGCCATGGCCGACCTGGATCGAACCGCGCGCCGTTCCCGCGGGCAGATCGAGCAGAACGACCGTGCTCCGCGGCGCCTGGCAGGCGACGATCAAGGTCGCCTGATCCGCTGCAAACGCCAGGCCGGACGGCGGAGCAGGCAAGTCGATATGCTGGGCAACTCTCCCCTCGGGCAGCTCCACGCGGAGGACCTGCCGCGCATCGGCGCAGGCTACGTAGAGGCTGCGGCCGTCGCTGGAGGCGGCCAGGGCGGAGGGCCCCAGGCAGAGCGCGCGCCGCTGGCCGGCCTCGCCGCGGCACCATCCCCCGTGCAACGCGGCCAGTCCGAGGATCGACGCGGCGATTGCCGCGACCGATCTGCAGTATTCCTCTCGCGCCATGCGCCCCTCGTCCTTGGGTTCCGGAAGGAAGAAACACACGTCTCTTAGTCTAACCGGTCGGCGCGGATGGGGGAAACGCCTCGATCGGCCGAGCCGCCGCCGCGGGCGGCGGACCGGGAGACTCACGGATCGCGCAGATCGCCGTCCAGGCCGCCGGGCCAGGCGACCTGCTCGTCGATGCCGGAATCCTCGTCCGCGCGGCGCTCCACCATCGGCAGCCGGACCTGGACCGTCGTCCCCTCGCCGGCAGCGCTCGTCACCTCGGCGCAGCCTCCCAGCAGCCGGGCGCGTTCGCGGACTCCCTGCAATCCGAAGCGCCCCTCGCGGATGCGGGCGACATCGAAACCGGTGCCCCAGTCCTGCACGGTCAGGCAGATGCCCTCGTCGGCCAGGCGGAGTTCGACCATCGCCCGGCTGCTGTGGCTGTGCCGCCGCGCGTTGGTCAAGGTCTCCTGGACAATTCGGAAGATGGCGTTTTCCAGCGGCGACGCCAGCCGCCGCGGCCGCCCCCGGGAGACGAACTCGATCTCGAACTTCCCTTCCCGGCGGTTGAGTTGTACGAGGTGCTCGACGGCCGGCACGATCCCGAATTGATCGAGCACCGGAGGCCGCAACCCGCCGACGAGGCGGCGCGATTCGGCGATGCTCTCGCGGAGCAGCCGCGTGCCTTCGCGGATCGGCCCGAGGGCCTTTTCCGGATTGGACGCGATCCATTGCGTGGCGGCCTCCAGCGACATCATCGCCCCGGTCAGGTGCTGGGCGAATCCATCGTGCAGTTCGAAGGCCAGCAGCCTGCGGTCGCGCTCATGAAACTCGATGAGCTGGCGGAGCAGGTCCTGCTCCCGGCGGACCTCCTCGGCCGCGCGGCGCTGCTCGGTCACATCGGTGCCGATGATCATCACCTGGGGCGCAAGCCCTTCATCGAGCAAGGGCACCAGGCGGCAGGCCCACCAGCAGCCGGAGACATCCTGCAACTCGAGATTCTGCACCTCTCCCGAAACGAGGGCTTCGCCCAGGGCGGCCTCGTAGACACCCTGGCATTCTTCCCTGAGGAAGCCGAGCCCCGTTTGCCCAACCAACCCGCCCGGCTCGAAACTGCCGATCCCTCGATTGGCGTACTGAATCCGCGCGGCGCGGTCAACGAGGATCACCAGGTCGGGCATGTTCTCGATCAGGCGGCGGAGGCGGAACTCCGACTCCTGGAGGGCCCGCTCCACGTGCTTCCGTTCGGTGACGTTCCGCGTCACGCTCAGTGTGCCCGCGAACCGTCCCTTGTCGTCGAAGAACGTCGTGCCCGTAATCTCCCCCCAGCGGGTCCCGCCGTCCTTGGTCCGGTATTCGATTTCGATCAGCTTGGGCATCGCCGCCGGCAGCCCGGATCGTGCGTGGGCGGCCAGAATCGCGACGATCGTCCGCCGCACGCGCTCGACCGAATCGGCCGTCAACAATTCGGCGATCTCCAGGGCCATCGCCTCGGCGACGCTGTAGCCGAGCAATTGGCTGACCGATGGGCTGACGTAGGTTGTCTGGAGCTGGCGGAGAAGCCGGTCGGCAAAGCCGCGGGCGGCGGCCTCATCCAGCGTCGCGGGGATCTCCACCGGTTCGACAAGGTGATGGGTCCAGATGACGTCGCTGACGTTTTCGGCGATCAGCCGGTAGCGCTGTTCGCTCCGGCGGAGTTTCTCTTCGGCTCTCTTCCGTTCCGTGATGTCGACCAGCAGCCCCAGGGTGCCGGAGAACTGCCCGGCGTTGTCGAACAGCGGCGTCGCCGAGAGGGCAAAGCGGCGCAATTCTCCGCGCTTCGTGTAGAGGTGAATCTCGTCGCGGGAAGAGACGCCGGCGCGGCGCTCGGCCGTCGCCTTGCGGAGCTTGAGGAATGTCGCCTCGTCGGTCAACTCGCAGAGGTTCATCCCCACCAGTTCATCGCGCCGATAGCCGAGGACTTCGGCAAGGGCCGGATTGGCGAAGACAAGACTCTCGTCGGGGTCGCAAATGGCGATCCCCTCGCGGGTCGACTCGATCAGGGCGCGGTAGCGGTTTTCCGTCAGCTCCAGGGCGGACTCCACCGCCCACTGCCTGGTCATGTCCTTGGCGGTGATGATAATCCCTTCGATCAAGGGGTCGTCCAGCCGGTTCACCCCCGTGGCTTCGACGACGCCCGCACTCCCGTCGCGGAACCAGAAGCGAAACAGCGTCTGCGCCGTGCCCCCGGGCCGGGCGATCAGGTCGTCGAGGAGCTTCAAGGCCCGATCGATGTCGTCCGCCAGGAGGAATTCGAAGACCCGCTTGCCGACCATCTCGTCGGCGGTCCACCCGGAAATCGCCGACACGGTTGGGCTGGCGTAGAGCACCATCCCGCGGCGATCGATCACCAGGTAGACCGTGGAACCGAGGGCAACGAGCGACTCGAACCAGTGTTCGCGGCGGAGGCCGCGGCGCAGGCGGTGCTCGGCGATCGCGGCGCGGAGGCGGATGTCGGCGGCACTGCGCGGGAAGCCGAGCACGTCGTCGACCCCCGCCGCCACCAGGTCGCGGAACCTCTCCGCGTCGTCTTCACCGGCCAGGGCGAGAATCGCGCAGCTTTGCTTTCCCCCTCGGGGACGCAAATGCTGGGCGAGCCTCAGCCCCTCGCGATGCACGACCTCGGCGGCCACGACGACGATCGATTGGCGGACGGACTGCTGGGCGGAGAACAACTCGGCCGCCGATTCGACGGCCAGCACATCGTGATTCTCCCCCGTCAGAACGTCAGACACCAACCGCCGGTCCGCGGCGTCGGGCGCGAGAAGGATGACCTTCATGTCGGCCCCATGCAGAAGCCGTCAAGCCTTCCACAACCCGTGCAGGTTGCAGTAGGCGCGGGCCGAGACCTCCCCGCCAGGGCAGGCGAACTCCGCGGCGGGCTCGTCCTCGGGCGACAGAAACCGCCGCACGATCGTGTTGTCCTGCACGATCTCGACCAGTTCGATCCAATGCTCGGGTGTCATCGGATGGGGGGTGCTGCCGACTTTCACCACCACCTTTCCGCCAGCCCTCTCAACCACCGGCAGATGCTTCTCTTGCGAGGCATCCACCGTATTCTCTTCGGCTAGCCCCATCGGCTGCCCGCAACAGACGAGCGTCCCCCCCGCGGCGCGGAGCACCTCAACCATATTGCCGCAACGAGCACACACATACACCTGCATCCTCTTGGTCATCAGTCACCTCCCGGCAAGATCGAGTCCAACCTCCCTAACGGGCGAGAAAGAACCTCGCGCGCTCGGTCGGCGGGATTGGACGCATGGCCGCCGACACTCCTGTGAGATTCTACTGGCTGCGGCAAGATGCAGGAAACATCCCCCCCCACAAAGAGTGGACTGAAGACCGGCGGTCTCCTCGGTCTGGTTGCCCACCGATCCGCGCAGGCACGTCCTCGGGCCGAGTCTCTGTGCGGCGGATGCCTTTGCTCTGCCAAGCCGCCACGCACTGGGGCCCCGCAGCCCGGTGGTCCCCAACGATCCGTTCAGTAGAATAAGGGGGTTGGAACGGGCTTTTCGGCCGCGGCCGCCGTCGACGGCCGCCGCAGCGTTTTTTGGGGACCAGAAAAATCCGCGTTCCGCGGTCTCGCGGGGCATTTACGAGACGCTTGAGAAGACGTATCTTGATGTGGTCCACAATACTCATTAACCGAGCACAAAGGAGATGCGACATGAAGAGGCTGAGCGTTCTGACCATGGTCCTGGGAATGATGCTCTTCGCGCTGGGTTGCCCGCCGGCAGAGAAGACGCCACAGCCATCGCTGGACCCCATGCCGCCCGTCGACGAGGCAATGCCGGAAGAGGCTGTCGAAGAAACCGCTCCGCCTGCGGAGGAGGGCAAGCAAGCGCCGCCGGCGCCCGCGGATCAGCCCGCCAAGGAGGAAGCGCCAAAGCTCATGCCGCCGGAGCAGGCAGCCACGCCACCGGCGGATAAACCGGCGGACGCCCCGGCGGACAAGCCGGCGGATAAACCGGCGGATAAACCGGCGGACAAACCGGCCGACAAACCGGCCGACAAACCGGCCGACAAACCGGCCGACAAACCGGCCGACAAACCGGCCGACAAGCCGGCGGACAAGCCAGCGGACAAACCGGCCGACGCCCCGGCCGATAAGCCAGCAGACAAACCAGCAGACAAACCAGCAGACAAACCAGCGGACAAACCAGCGGACAAACCAGCGGACAAACCAGCCGATAAGCCGGCGGATAAGCCCGCGGACGCCCCAGCGGACAAACCGGCGGACAAACCAGCGGACAAACCAGCGGACGCCCCGGCCGATAAGCCCGCGGACAAGCCGGCCCAATAAGCTGGCTTGCCAAATGGCCTCCGACGAGCACTGACGCCAATCGTGAAAAACGAGGGGGAAGCGAACGCCGTTTCGCTTCCCCCTCGTTGTTTCTCCAGCCTGTCGAGCGTCAGTTCACCTGCCGAGCTCGGGCCGTGGACGCATTCTTCAGCCCGTCCGATTGTCGCAATACCGCGCGGGCGTGGCGGGCAAAATGGCCGCGCAAGTCTTCGTTGTACTCCTCGAGGATTTGTCTGCCCAAGCCGTTGTGGTCACCGCACAAGTAGAGCGCCCTGGCAAGCTGCAACTCGCGCACGGCGTGGTTGCGATACTGGTCGATTGTGCCGGGTTGTTCCGGGCCCCGAACTAATCTCCCCAATTCAACCTGGGCAAAGCCACGAATGTCGTCGCGGATCAAGACTGCCGCCAGCGGCTCGGCCGCGCGCGGGTCCCGCAGGTGCGATAGAGCCTGCGCCAACGCCCGGTAGTGCGTGACTCCGTAATCCAGCGGCTGGAAGTGCGTTATGCCGTGAGGCGGAGCGGGGTCCGATTCGAGCATTCTGACTTTTTCGATCAGTGCCGGCACCGCGCGGCGGTCGCCGATCCGCCCGATCGCCATAATCGTATTGTCGAGGTTGCTGGCCTCCCAACCGACAAGCTGCCAGTTCTCGAATTCCTGATTGATGAGGTAATGCGGGCTCGCGTCCCAGCGCGTGGCCTTGGCGAGCACCTCCAGGAGAGTATCCAGGCCGCTCCTGTCGCCCAACATACCGAGAATTTTTGCATAGTAGAGCTTCTTCTCGCCATCGCTTTGGGCATAGGCTTCTCGCAGAAACGGCAAGGCAACGCCCGGATGGGCGAGAACAACCGCCAGGCTCGGCGACTTCTCGCCGGCCCGGGTTGGAGGAAGCGTGTTCCTGACCGCTTCAGCCACGCCGTCGTCCGAGACGGGAAACGAATCGGTCTCGGTCAATACGCTTTTCGCCAGGTTGCCCTTCTCGACAAGGTGCTGCTGCAATTTCCGAACGTCGATTTCGCGCAGAGGGACATGGTTCTGGGCGGCCATTGCTGCCGCCACGCCCGCCGCGTAGCCCTGGTTCTGCACGTCGGGCTGCATCCGCACGATCGGTTGGGCGTCACGATGCGCGCTGATGCCGATACCCGCAACCAACATGCCTTCAAACTGCTTGGGCAGCAGGCAGCGGTACGGGACATTCGCCCATATTTGAGCGCGAAACGGATGTCTCAGCAACATCAACGTGTCGATCGTATAGCTGTGGGTGTCGTACGCGGACTTGGCCTGGACGATCGTGTCCGGATAAGTCCGCTGGGCGATCGCATCGCAGACGCTGATCGTGAAATCCCCAACGATGCTGCGGCGTTCCCTCGTATCAACGAGTTGTCCGAGATCAAAAGCATTGGCGAAGCGCTGCTTCGCCTGCACGTAGGCTCGCCGAACGTCGATCATGTCGGTCTCATCGACGTACGTGTAGTCGGTATTGGTGTAGGCGGCTCCGAGCTGGCGTGGGGGCAAGCCGGTACCCTGCATGGCGAACTCATCCGCGCCGGTATAGACGCACTCCGCGCCGGCGGCTGCGGCGATGTCGGCATTGCCCGTGGCGTCGATCACCACTTCGGCGAGCAGGACGCCGCGGCCCTGCGGCGTGGCCACGACGACCCCGCGAACGCGGCGGCCGTCGATTAAGGCCCCGCACCCGACGGCGCCGAACCAGATCTCGCCGCCCGCTTTCAACACGGCGTCACGGTGCCATTCCATCCGCTGTTCGATCACCCAGGAGGGCGCCCCGCCGCCGGTTTCCACCGCGTATCCGACTCGATTTCCATCGCAATACTTGCTGATGTATCCGGTCGTGCCGACCCCCCCCAGTCCGTTGAGAAACTCCACGACCAGGGTCTTCGCACCTTGCCGCGCGGCGCCCACCGCTGCCGGCGCGCCGGCCGTACCCCCGCCGACGACCACGACGTCATAGCTGCCGAGGACGGGCAGTCCCCCGCCCTCCTGCTTGACGGTGGTCGACGCCCTGCGGGGTCGGATTCCGTCGAGGCACTCGCGGACATCGCCCTTGGCGGCGCTATCCGCGGGCGGTTCAGCCGGCACGTGCGCGCCGAGTGGTTCGGGAACCTCCGCTGCATCGCCGGCCGCCGCACGCCCCAATCGCTCGCCGATCGCGATCGCCGAGATGGGCCGGAAGAGTGTCTCGGCCTGCGCGCGGGGGACGTCGGCCGAGGCGCTGAGGACATAAAGGCGGTCCATGCCCTGCGGCCGAAACGCTGCCAGCGGCACGCTCTCGGCGGTCTGCTCCCGACCTTCCGCGGGGGTTTCGCCGTAGACGGGATCCGGCGGCACCTGGTGGAAGGCGTCGGCCGTGATCTGCTGCTGGGGATGATACGTCAACGTCCGGGCCAACTGGTCAGCGGCGGCCCAATCGCCGGGGCGATCCGCCGCCACCGACAGTTGCAGCGTGTATTCAATCACCTTGAACTCGCCGCTCGATGTCTGTGCCTGATTGGGGTGCGGTCCTCGGAAGCGGGGTAGGATTTCCCTTGCCGTGATCGACGCGCCTGTGCGGATTTCGCCACCGATGACCACACGCTTGAGAGTCTGCATTCCGCCCGCAAAGGGCCGGAAGGCCGCGCCAGCCAGGCGTGCCACGCGGGCGCGATCCGTGGCGTCGATGATCGCCTTGGCGAGAACCGCCTGCCGGCCCGCCCTGTTGACCATCACCACGCCGCAAGGCCGACCGTCGGAGTCGCGGATTATGTCCGTCACGTAGGAGTTGTAGAGGAAATCGACACCGGCGGCCAGCAGCGCCCCGTCGAGTACGGATTTGACATGCATCGGCCGCGGCATGGGTGGGGCCGCCGCCTGCTCTTGTTGTCTTCCCGAGCCCCGGCCGATGATTTCGACTTCGCCGAGCAATATCCGCTTCGCCAGCGAGTGCTTCCTGGCAGACAGCTTGACGTAACGCGCCGCGACGTTCAGGTCGGCTTCGGCGCCGGCCAGGTGAGTGGCGATCTGTTTCGACTCGGGCGCGATGCTGCACCGTTTCGTCCAACTCCGGCCGTCGTCGCCGGTGAAGATGTCCGCGGCGTCCACTCGGTATTCCCCGGCTCGCGTGTAACACATCAGGCGCAATGCCGCGATCTCCTGCGGTTGCCCCAGGTCGAAAACCAGGTTGACGTCGCCGTTGAACTGCACGCTGTCTTGAATCGGGTCGTGCCAACGGCCATCAGAGAGCTTCGACGGCGGGTCGTGATCTCGGTGCGAAAGGTCGCATGGCTTGTCTGCGCTGTAAGAGTATCGCAGCCGATCAGGATGCGGAACCTCTGCGGCTGCCGCCGATCCATCCCCGCTGAAGATTGCCTTCGACAACGGCGACTGAGGCGATTCGCCTTCCTCGAGCCAGAGCCTCAAGGTGGCTGTCATGTCATCGCCCAGGTAGGGGCGGGGGGCCGCAAGAAAGACCTTGGCCCCTTCTTTCGCCGCCGCGACGGCGGCCGACACGGCCCCGGTGCTTCCGCCCACGACGACTACGTCGACCCGAGACGCCACGGGGATCTGCCGGGCCGACTCGTTGACTTGGCCGGCGGCGGCCGCGGCGGCGGACGGCATCAATGAAACGGCGGCAAGAAAGCCGATGACGGCGGCAAACCGGCATTGTTTCACGGTGAAGGCTCCTCAAATGGGAATGTGGCGACCGAGGCCCGCACGGACGGCTGGACCGACGCGCTGCGGAATGGGTGACGCCTTGGACGGGCGCACACGGATCATACTCTGTTGACGTTCGGTGGTGTGTGTGAACGAAACGCGAGAAACAGGTAGGCGTACGATCCGCGCAGCACGATGCCGCAAGCGGTCAACGCTCGTGGTAACAGAAAGGAACCTGCCGTTTTCCCGCAGCCGGCGAACTTCAACCGGATGGCTTGGCCGGAACCTCAAAATCCTGCGTCGCGTCCGCCTCGGGCAAATCGGCGGTTGTCTGGTAGTCCGAGAACAGCGGCGCGCCGTCGGGCAAGAGGTCCGGGACCGCCTTGCTCGGGTCCAGTCCCGTTATCCTCACGACGTGCGGACCGCCAATGGTGCCCTTGCCAGCTTCTTCCTTCGTGTCGAATTTGCCGTCGCGAATCTCCGCATAGCCGGCCGGCCCCTCATTTCCCTTCGACGCGTCGGGCTCGAACAGGATCGTCCCGGCGAGAACCGGTTGACCGTCATAGCTGACGGTCCCGGACACGTCGTAGCGCTTCGGCCCGTCCGCCGCGCCACCGCATCCGGAGCAGATCAAGAGCGCGCCCAACGCAACCGGGAGCCCCCAGCGGTGCCAGGAGTACTCCGGCATCCTGATTGCTTGCAACATGTCTTTGTCTTTCAGAAGAAATGCCTTAATGACTCCATTCTCTTCACTCGGAGGAGACCGGCTCTTCGCCATCGCGGCTGGCGATCGCCAGGTACAGCGACTGGTCGATGGTCTCCGAGACGAACGCCACGGATCCGTCAGCGCGGGTGAACTGGGCGCCACCGGGATGCTTGCTGCCGAATGCGTCGTCGTTCCAGAGGGTCGTGATGCGCGAGTTGATCGGGTAGCGGACGTTCTTGGCACTGGGCATCAGCCCGCCCCCGTAGCCGGTGTAAGAGCCCCGCACCCAGCTACGGCGGTGAGGAAAATCTGGATAGGCCAGCTCGCCGAGCAAATATGTGTTTGACGTCCCGTCATAGAACGAGCTGATCTTCGTGCCCGCGGGATACACGATCGCTCCTTGGCTGCAATAGCTGCCCCATGTGTCCGTGGCTGTGCACTTGTAGTCCTTGCCCTTGGTGTTGTTGTAGCCGTTGGGCCCCATCACGCCATAGTAGTGGCAGGTGTAAACGAGCACGCCGTCGATGCTTTCCGTGGAGTGGATATCCGAGTCATTGGCATTGCTCGGGCACAGGAATGCATCCACCTTGTTGAGCGAGTTGACCATCTTGCCGACCCCGTTGTAGGCTCCGGCACGGAAATCAAACTGGTCGTGCAAGGCGGTCTGTTCGATAAACGGCAGAAGGACGACGTGCCAGGACATGTCATTTGAGCTGATTCCCGGCGGGGGAAACGTCTGGTGAGTGTCGTGGTAGTTGTGCAGGCCGAGTGAGAGTTGCTTCAGGTTGTTGGCGCATTGAGAACGCCGCGCCGCCTCGCGGGCCGCCTGCACAGCCGGCAGGAGCAAGGCGATCAGGATGCCGATGATTGCGATCACCACCAGCAGTTCCACCAGCGTAAAGCCGGGGTGGAAAACGCCGCCCCGTCTCTCCAGCTGTTTTCGCGGCGGAACGGTTCGTCGACGCCCTTGGGAGGCGCGCACCACCCGAGAGAAAAGCAGGTCCAACATGGCTGAAATCTCCCCAATAGAAAAGACAAT
>JAAYCB010000471.1 GCA_012744395.1 Pirellulaceae bacterium | reverse complement strand
GTGACCGAACCATCCCGTCCGAGCCGGCCGCCGGCCTGGGAGAACAGCCTCATGATGCGCGCCGCACGGCGAGAGCCCTGCGAGCGGACGCCGGTCTGGCTGATGCGGCAGGCGGGTCGCTACATGGCGGAGTATCGGGCGGTCCGCGCCCGCACGACCTTCCTCCAACTCTGCAAAAATCCGGCCCTCAGCGCCGAGGTGATGCTCACCGCGGTCGATCGGCTCAAGGTCGACGCGGCGATCATCTTCTCCGACCTGCTGCCGATTCTCGAGCCGATGGGGTTCGACCTGGAATTCTCCGCCGCCGAGGGGCCGGTGATCCACAACCCGGTCCGCACAAGTGCCGACGCCGACCGCGTGCGGGAGCTGGAGGACCTCGATCCGCTCGGCTACGTGATCGAGACGGTTCGCCAGACCCGCCGCGGGCTGGACGAGTCGCTGCCGGTGATCGGGTTTGCCGGCGCGCCGTTCACGCTCGCCAGCTACGCGATCGAGGGGGGCGGCAGCCGCAGCTATCTGCACGCCAAGAGGCTGATGCTCCGCGACCCGGGCGCGTGGAGCAGCCTGCTCGGCAAGCTGGCCCGCGCGGTGACCGCCTATCTCAACGCCCAGATCGACGCCGGGGCCCAGATCGTCCAGCTCTTCGACAGCTGGGTCGGCTGCCTGGGGCCCGACGACTACCGCCGCTACGTGCTCCCCCACGCGCGGACGGTCTTTCAAGGCCTGCGGCCCGGCGTGCCGGCAATCCATTTCGCCACCGGCAATCCGGCCCTCCTGCCGCTGCTCCGCGAGGCCGGAGGCGACGTGATCGGCATCGACTGGCGAGTCCGCCTCGACGACGCCTGGCGGACCGTGGGCCACGACAGGGCGGTCCAGGGAAACCTCGATCCGGCCGTCTTGCTCACCGGCGCGGCGGAAATCCGCCGCCGCGTCCAGGACATCCTCGACCAGGCTGGCGGCCGGCCGGGCCACATCTTCAATCTCGGCCACGGGGTCCACAAGGAAACGCCCGTGGAGAACGCCGTCGCCCTGGTCGAAGCGGTAAAGGAACTCAGCGCCGCCGGCACGCCCTAACCGCGGCCCCGGCGGGCGGCCGGCGGCCGTTCGCTGATCCGCACCGCTCCGTCGCGCTGCCCAACCCCTTCGTCCCACGGAAACGCCCGCGGCCCGGCGATCCGCTCACCCACCGCCGCACCCCCCCGCCGGCAATCCTGGCCCTCGGCCACGGGCGCCGATATGATGGGAGTGCGACGAATTGCCCACCCGAGGAGGAGACGATGTTGTATGCGGCCGAAGGTCGAACCGATGGATTTCTCGACGATTCCGAAACGCTCGCATTGCTCGCCGCGGGGCTCGAACAGGCCCGGCTCGACGGCCAGCGCGTCTTGGTGCTGATCCCCGACGAAACGCGGACCTGCCCCCTGCCGCTGCTCTTCCGCTGCCTGGCCGACCTGATCGGACCCCGCGCGGCAAAGCTCGATTTCCTCATCGCGCTGGGCACCCACCAGCCGCTCCCCGAGGAGCGGATCAACAACCTGCTGGGAATCACCGCCGAGCAGCGCGCCGGCAAGTACGCGACGATCGGCGTCTTCAACCACCAGTGGCAGACCGAGGGAACCTTCCAGTCCCTCGGCCAGATTCCCGCCGAGCGGATCGCCGAGATCACCGGCGGGCTGATGCGGCAGGACGTGCCGATCGGCGTCAACCGGATGATCTTCGACTACGATCAGCTCGTCATCCTCGGCCCGACCTACCCCCACGAAGTCGTCGGCTTCTCCGGCGGGCTGAAGTATTTCTTCCCCGGCATCAGCGATTGGGAGTTCATCAATTTCTTCCATTGGCTCGGGGCGGTGATCACCTGCATCAAGATCATCGGCGCCAAGCAGACGCCCGTCCGCCAGCTGATCGACGAGGCGGCCCGCCTGATCCAGAAACCGATCCTCAACATCAACCTCGTCGTCCGCCAGGGCAAGCTGGCCGGCTGCTTCATCGGCGATCCGCAAGAGGCCTGGTCCGCCGCCGCCGACCTCTCCGACAAGCTGCACATCGTCTACAAGGACCGCCCCTACAAAACGGTCCTGGGCATCGCGCCGCAAATGTACGACGATATCTGGACCGCCGGCAAGGTGATGTACAAGCTCGAGCCGATCGTCGCCGACGGCGGCGAGCTGATCATCTACGCCCCCCACGTGACCGAAATCTCCTACACCCACGGCAAACACCTCGACCGCATCGGCTACCACGTCCGCGACTACTTTCTCAAGCAGATCGACAAGTTCGCCGGCACGCCGGGCGGCGTGATGGCCCACTCGACGCATGTTCGCGGGCTGGGGACCTTCGAAGACGGCGTCGAACGGCCGCGGATCACCGTCACGCTCGCCACCGGCATCCCCCGGCAGCGGACCGAGCAGGTAGCCCTCCATTACCGCGATCCGGCGACGATCGACCCCGACGATTTCCGCGGCCGCGAGGACGAGGGCATCCTCGTCGTCGACCACGCCGGTGAGATCCTCCACCGACTCTCGTAGGGTGGTCCAGAGCGGCCCCTTTGGAGTGCGGCGATTCATCGCCGCTTTCCCCCTTTGGAGTGCGGCGATTCATCGCCGCTTTCCCCCCTTCCGGAAAACCATCGCTCGACGGCCGCCGCGGCCTCGCGTACGCGTCAGGTTACGATCGCGGGCCCCGTAGGGTGGTCCAGAGCGGCCCATCCCTTGGCACCCCCCACCGCCACCACGCGCACCACCCGAGAAAACGCCGGCACGACCAAAAAGCCAGCGCCGGCCCACCATCAG
>JAAYCB010000470.1 GCA_012744395.1 Pirellulaceae bacterium | reverse complement strand
GGGCAAGGAAGCCGCGTCGTCTTCTACAGCAACGTCGGCAGCGGGATCGGCGGCGCCTTGGTGATCGATGGCACACTCTACCCGGGCGGCGGCGGCGTGGCCGCCGAACTCGGGCACCTCCGCCCCGGCCTCGACTGCCGCTCCGCCCGGCAGACCGTCGAATCGCTTGCCAGTGGCTGGGGCATGGCGGACGCAGCGCGGAGGCAAGTCGCCCAGAATCCTCAGACGAGCGCGGCGATCGATCTTCTCCGCCGCTGCGAGGGGGCGCCGCGGCGACTGACCGCGAAAATCCTGGCCGAGGCCGCCGAGGAGGGAAACGCCCTCGCGGCGAGCGCTTTTCATCACGCCTGCCAGGTCTACGGCTGGGCCCTCGCCCAAATGATCACCCTCCTTGCGCCCAACGTCGTCGTCCTCGGCGGAGGCGTCTCCCTCGTCGGCGAGAAACGGTTCCTCGACCCGCTCCGCGCGCACGTCGACCGCTACGTCTTCCCGCCCCTCCGCGAGTCGTTTGCGCTCCGGCTGGCCGCCCTCGGCGAACAGGTCGTCCTCCACGGCGCGATCGCCCTGGCCGCCGCGGCCCGCTAGCCGGGCGACGCTCTCCTGACTGCCGGCCGTCTCCTCGCGCCGGTGGGCCTGACGGCCGACGTCGACGAGAACGACCGCTCCAAGGTCCAGGTGACCGGGACGATCGCCGGCGGCGACCGCTCCATCACCATTTCCCTGGGCGGCGATTGGTAATCATCGTTCACACCCGGGGCCCGGCCGACAAAGGGACGAGTCCCGTTTTCGCGGCAAGGGTCGCTGCACACCTCGTCAGCCGGCGAATCTCCGGCAAGACTCGGTACAGTCTCCGCGAACGCCCACACAAACGAGTCCCATGCCGCAGACCTGTCCCTGGCGGGATTGGCATACAGTGCCGATGCTCCGGCAACATCCGCCGCGGGCCTTCTGCAATCGAGCTGGTTGACGCACCTTGGGGGGGAGATCACAATGGGGCCGCTAATTCTGCCCATCGGCCGAGGGGATGATCGAAAAGGAGGCGCGGGACATGCACACGGGGGTCTGCCGCTGGGGCATCCTGGGAACGGCGGGAATCGCGCGGAAGAACTGGCAGGCCATCCGCAACGCGCCGAACTGTTCGTTGACGGCCGTCGCCAGCCGCGATCCCAAGCGGTGTCGGCGCTTCATCAGCGCGTGCCAACGGCACGCTTCCTTTGATCCTCCCCCGCGCGCTTGCGACGACTACCAAGACCTGTTGGCCGGCGATACGGTGGATGCCGTGTACATCCCCTTGCCGACGGTGATTCGCAAGCCGTGGGCCGTTCGCGCGGCGGAAGCAGGAAAGCACGTGCTCGTCGAGAAACCGGTAGGCGCGAATTCCCGGGACGTGCGGGAGATTCTGGCGGCTTGCCGGCACAACAACGTGCAGTTCATGGACGGCGTGATGTTCATGCACAGCCGGCGGCTGGAGGGCATCCGAGAGGTCCTCGCCGACGGGCAGAGCCTCGGCCCGCTCAAGCGGATCGCTTCCCACTTCACGTTCGGCGCCACCAGCGAGTTCTTCGCGAACAACATCCGCACCCACAGCGGGCTCGAGCCGCTCGGCTGCCTCGGGGACCTGGGCTGGTACAATATCCGCTTCACGCTCTGGGTCATGAACTGGGAGTTGCCGGCAAAGGTTACGGGCCACATCCTGGCCGAGCATCACCGCCCGGACAGTCCCGAAGCCATCCCCACGGACTTCTCGGCCGAGTTGTACTTTGCCAGCGGAGTCTCGGCAAGTTTTTACTGCTCGTTCTTGGCCGAGATCCAGCAGTGGGCAAACTTGGGAGGGACGAAGGGATTTGTCCACGTACCCGACTTCGTGCTTCCCCGCTACGGCGCCGAAGTCGCCTGGGAAGTGTCGAATCCCGTCTACAACGTAATCGGCTGCAACTTCAACATGGAAGAGCACGTGCGGCATTTCGCTGCCCGCGAGTACAGCAATAGCGCCGAGAACTCGCAAGAGACAAACATGTTTCGCCGCTTCGGCGAGCTGGCGCTTTCGGGCGAGCCGGACCATTCATGGGACGAGATGACCCTGAAGACCCAACAAGTCCTGGACGCCTGCCTCCGTTCGGCCCGCTCGGGCGGAACGATCGTCGACCTGTCCGGTTAATGCGAGCAAATTCTCACGGACCCAGCCAGTTTCTTGAAACCGTGAAGGGCCATCCCGGGAAGAGGCGTTGCCCACCCAAGCAGAAAAGCGAGTCCGCCGATGAACACAACGAGAAAACAGACACGGATAGCC
The DNA here is from genome assembly GCA_012744395.1 of Pirellulaceae bacterium. GTDB lineage: Bacteria > Planctomycetota > Planctomycetia > Pirellulales > Thermoguttaceae > JAAYCB01. Next base: position 7,955 of record JAAYCB010000470.1, on the reverse strand, counting down.
GGCGCCGCCGCCCTGTTGTGCACGCTGCTGGCAGCGAGCCACGCCGCCGAGTTCCACGTTGCCCCCGGCGGCAGCGATGCCAACCCCGGCACCGAGGACCGGCCGTTTGCCACGCTCGAGCGGGCGCGCGACGAGATCCGCCGCCTCAAGGCCGCCGGTCCGCTCCCCGCCGGCGGGATCACTGTCGAACTCCGCGGCGGCGACTACGAGCTAGCGCGCCCCTTTCAACTGACGGCCGAGGACAGCGGCGACCCGAACGCCCCGATCGTCTACCGGGCGAGCCGGGGCGAGACCGCAAAACTCGTCGGCGGGCGCGTGCTCGCAGACTGGCGGCCGCTGGCCGATCCGGCCGTGCTCGATCGCCTCCCCGAGCCGGCGCGAGGCCAGGTCTGGCAGGCCGATCTGAAGGCCGCCGGCGTCACCGACCTGGAGGGCATCCACGGCGCCACGACCTACCAGTCGGACCCCGGCCTCGAACTCTTCTTCCAGGACAAGCCGATGACGCTCGCCCGCTACCCCAACTCGGGATACATGCGGATCGCCAGTGCTTTGGACGACGAGGGAAAGCCCCAGGCAGGGACCGTGACCACCGCCAAAGGGGCCTTCCTCTGCGACGACCCTCGACCCTCCCGCTGGGTCAACGAAAGAGACGTCTGGCTCCACGGTTTCTGGATCTGGGATTGGGCGGACAGGCGAATCCCGCTGGCCGGCGTGGACCCCGCGGCCCGAACGATCAGCCTTGGGCCCAGAGAGGGGCAGACCTTTGGCATCCGCACCGGGCAATGGTTCTACGCCGAGAATCTCCTCGCCGAGTTGGACAGCCCCGGCGAGTGGTACTTGGACCGCGACCGCTCGATCCTCTACTTCTGGCCGCCGCCGCCCCTCTCGTCGGGCAAGGCCGTCGTCTCCGTCGTCCGCGACCTGGTCCGCCTCGACGGTGTCGCGCACGTCGCCTTCCGCAACCTGCTTCTCGAGGCCGGACGCGGCAGCGCGTTTCTGATCAAGGGCGGCGACAGTGTCCGCCTCGTCGCCGCGACAATCTCATCACCAACAACATGTTCATCAACTGCCCGCGGGCCTTCAGCATCGACGCCCGCGGGCTCGGCTGGGCCAAGGGCGTGGGCGTTTTCGCGACGAAGGAGCTGATCGACCTGAATTACAGGCAGCCCCCCTGGTCGGTCCGCTACCCCGAGCTGCTGAACATCCTGGAGGACGAGCCGCTTGCGCCCAAGGGCAACGTCATGGCCCGCAACATCTGCTGGGATGGCAAGTGGGGTTCGACGGAGTCGAAGGCCCAGCCCTACGTGAAGTTTGAAGACAACCTGATCGGCGTCGACCCTCGCTTCGTCGCCAAGCCCCCCGCGGATTTCCGCCTCGCCGAGGACTCGCCGGCCTGGAAACTCGGCTTCCAGCCGATCCCCCTGGACAAGATCGGCGTCTATCCGAGCGATCAGCGGGCCTCCTGGCCGCTTGACACCGCCGGCGCCCGGGCCGCGGCCTCGCCCGAACGGAAGAAGTCCCCCTAACCCTACCTTCCTGGGAAAACCCGGCATCTACCTCGAAGACCTCTACGTGCGGCCCGGAATGAGAGGGCTTGGAGTCGGCAAGACCATGTTGTCCCACCTGGCCAACCTCGCACTCGAGCGAGACTGCGGGCGGCTCGAGTGGTCGGTGCTCGGATGGAATCAGCCCGCCCTGAAGTTCTACGATTCGATTGGGGCGGAGCCGATCAGCGAATGGACCGTGCAGAGGATCACGGGCAACTCGCTGATCAGTCTGGCAAAGGGGAATAGCGTTTAGAAGAGGATCCCCGCAAGCCAGTCTACACGCCACAACGCGGCGCCGGTGCGAACAGCGATTCCGGATCTTGCCGCCCGTCCCGAAGGGACACCCCTAAGCCAGCCCTGGGTCAGAAGCTCTTTGGGTAAGCCCGCGTGATTGCCAGGACTTCGTCGCGGATCCGCCCATTCGTGGCCACGGCTTCGCCCGACTGGATCGTCGCCTTGCCTTGCCAGTCGGTGAAGGAACCGCCCGCCCCTTCAATGATCGGTTGCAGCGCGGCGGCGTCCCAGAGGCTCATCGAGGCGTCGATCATCACTTCTGCCCTCCCGGTGGCCAACAGGAGATAGCCATAGCAGTCGCCCCAGGTTCGCGTGAGCCGGGCCGCGGACTGGAGCCGCTCGTAGGCTTCCTGCCGGCCGGCTTCCGCAAAGCAGCCCACTTCGCTGGTCAAGAAAAGCCCTTCGCCCAGCCGCGAGCAGTCAGAGACACGGGCCCGCCTGGGAGGAGCCGAACCGCGCGTGTACCACGCCCCCTGGCCGCGGGCGGCATACACGCACTCTTCGAGGGCGGGAATCAGGATCACGCCGGCGGCCCCCTCCCCCCCCTGCTCGATGGCCACGAGCGTGCCGTAAAGCGGCACGCCGTGGATGAACGACTTCGTGCCGTCGATCGGGTCGAGAATCCAGCGCCGCCCGCTCGTGCCCGCCGCTTCCGGCAACTCCTCCCCGACGATCCCGTCGGCCGGGTAGGCCTCGCCGATCCGCTTTCGCAGGTGCTCTTCCGCCAGGCGATCGGCGATCGTCACCGGGCTGTCGTCGCTCTTGCGCTCCACCGCCAGCCCTTCCCGGCGAAAGTGCTCGAGCGTGATCGCGCCGGCCTCGCGGGCGATCGTGATCGCAAATTCGAGTTGGCAGACAAGCGAGTCGTCCGTGGGAGGCATGCGGGTGCTTTCCTCTGCGAGTGGGGCGTCCCCAAGCCGGAGCTTGGCAACGAGGGATTGCTTCGTCAGGTAACGTTCCATTCCCAAACTGGCGCTTCGGAACAAGGAAAGAGGGATGCCTCAACTGCCCGTCGGCCTGAAAAAACTCTCCGGCTGGAACACGACCTCCGGGTGGCTCAGCGGGGAGATCGACTGATTTCCGGAAAGAGACTTCACATCACCGTAGCCCGACGGGCTCGGCTCGCGGTGGACGACGACGCGGCCGTTGACACAATCGGCGACCCAGTAGTCGCGGATGCCGGCGGCGGCATACAAATTGGCCTTTTCTCCGAGATCGTAGCCCAGGCTGGTATCGGCGACTTCAACGACCAGAAAGACATCCTCCGCTTCGGGGCGCGCCGGCTTCTGCCTGGTCTCCCTGCGGACCCAGGAGACATCCGGCTGCGGCACGCTCTCCAATTTGGGTAGTCCGAGCGTTTCCTGGATACGAACGCGAACTCCCTTTCCCACCACCGACAGCACGCTCCGTTCGTTCAGCTCGTCCACGGCGAATTCGTGTTCCGGTCCGATTGGCGACATCTCGCGGATCTTTCCCTCGATAAACTCCACTCGTCGCCCCTGGTCGAATACGCCGGCATTGACCATCCGATCGTACTCGGCCACGGTCAATCGCGCGATCGTGCTCATCGTATCCAATCCCTCTGAAAAGAAAACGGCGGCGCCACGGCTCAACGGCAGTGGCAATTTTATTGTAGAATGAGTGGCCACGCCTCGCAACCGGAGGACATCCGGCGGCGACTCCAGCTACGGAAACATGCGGAACACTGAACCCTGTCCCGAAAACCGACATAATCCTGGTTCCCCAAGCTCCAGCTTGGGAACGAGGTGGACATGGGAACGAGTAGAACAAGAGAGACACCTCGATGATCGGCTGCCGCGCGGTTCTTTTCGACCTGGATGGCACGTTGCTCGACACGCTGGCCGACCTTGCCGACAGCGCCAACGCGGTGCTCCAAGAGCGGGGCTTGCCGATCCATGAGCAGGACGCCTATCGCTACTACGTCGGCAATGGAGTCAAGACGCTGTTTCAGCGGGCCCTGCCCGAGGCCGTTCGCAGCGACGAGCTGGTCGAGGCTTGCGCGGCGAGTTTCCGCGACGTCTACGATCGCCGCTGGAACATCAAAACCCGTCCTTTCGAGGGCGTTGCCGAGCTGCTCGACGGGCTCGTCGAGCGCGGCATCCAAATCGCGGTGCTCTCCAACAAGCCGCACCGCTTCACGCAAAAATGCGTCGCCGAGTATCTCTCCCTGTGGCCTCTCGATCCGGTGCTCGGCCAGCGCGAGGGAATCCCCCTCAAGCCCGATCCAGCCGCCGCCCTCGAAGTCGCCGGCCGATTGCAGATCGCCCCCCGCGCGTTCCTCTACCTGGGCGACACCGGCACGGATATGCTCACCGCCCGGGCCGCGGGCATGCGCCCCGTCGGCGCCCTGTGGGGATTCCGCCCCGAAGAGGAGCTCCGCCAGGCCGGCGCGGATCGGCTGATCCGCGCGCCTGCCGAGATGCTCTCCCTGCTCGATGGCCTCTAGCCCCGCGGCGCGCCGCTGCGGCGATCAGGCCCTCTGCTCGTGGCGGAGGGCCATCGTCCGCTGGTGATAGGCGGCGATCACGTTTCGCCGGCTGAGTACGCCGACAACCTTGTTTGCGTCGTCGGGGCTGACGACCGGCAGCTCATCGATGTTCTTCTGGGTGAACCGGCGGAGCGCCGTGTGCAGATCGTCCTGGGGAGTCACGGTCAAAACGGGCGCGGTCGCCAGGTCCGCGGCGACCACCAACGGCCCGCTGCCGTCGCCGGTCAGCACGGAGCGCAGGTCGCGCAATGAGAAAATGCCCACCAGTTCGCCAGCGCGGTTGACGACCGGAAAATACGTGTTGCTGGAATAGGCCGCCAGGTGCAGGATCTGCCGCAACGGCAGATCCTCGGGCACCAGGTCCAGGCGGCGCTGGGTATCCATGACCTCCTCGACCCGGATCTGTTCCAGAACATCGACGACGAAGTCGCCCTGGTGGGCCGGGCTGTCGACCATCGCCGTGACCTGCTCCTCGTAGAGCGTCCAGCGAGAAGACAGCAGGGCCACGTTGACGATGCTCACCAGCATCAACGGCACCAGCAGGCCGTACGAACCGCTCATCTCGCAGACCATCAGCATCGCCGTCAGGGGAACGCGGGCGACACCGGCGAAGAAGCCGCCCATCCCCACCAGCACAAACGCCTCGGGATGCGCGATCAGGTCCGGAAAGAGCCGATCGCAGAGCGTTCCGTAGGCGCCTCCGAGCATCGCCCCGATGAACAGCGACGGCGCAAACACGCCGCCGCTGCCGCCGGAGGAGATCGTGCAGGAGGTCGCCAGGATCTTGGCGAAGCACAGGACCAGCAGCAGGGTCAGCGCCATCCGCCCCTCGAGCGCCTCCTGGATCCAGCCATAACCGCCCGCCATGATCTGCGGAAACCAGAGGGCGATCACGCCAACCATCAGGCCGCCGATGGCGGGTTTGGCGACGCGGGGCAGCGGCAAGCGGCGGAAGACCCGGTTCCGCAGCCCATAGAAGACGGAAACGTAAACGTACCCGACAATCGAACAGACCACGGCGAAGACGACGTAGAAGGGCAGTTCGCCGAAGTGATCGAAGGCCAGACCGCGGGGCGTATTGAAGGCCAGGCCCTGCCCGAAGATGCGGGCGAACACGGCGTAGGCCGTGATCGACGAGATCATCGCCGGGACGACCGCCGCGTATTCCAACGCCGTCGATTTGTAGAGCACCTCGGCAACGAACAAGGCCCCGCCCAAGGGGGCGCGAAAGATCGCCCCGATCCCCCCCGCCGCTCCGGAAAGCATCAGCAGCCGCCGGTCCCGTTCGCTCAGCCCCAGACGCTCGGCGAGAAACGCCCCGAAGCCGGCGCCGATCTGGGCGATTGGGCCCTCCCGCCCCGCCGACCCCCCCGAACCGATCGTGATGATCGAGGCAATCGCCTTGACAAACGGAACGCGGCCGCGGATTCTGCCCCCCGCGCGGTGAAACGCGCGGACCATCGCGTCGGTGCCATGCCCCTCGGCCTCCGGTGCGAACCCGTAGACGATCAGGCCGCAGAGCAACCCGCCAAGCGTCGGGACCGCCAGTACCGCCCACCAGTACAACGGCATTTGAAAGAAATCCCCGCCGCCCTCGTTTCCCGCCGGCGGGGGGTAGTATCCCTCGATGTGGCCCAGCAGGAACTGTTGTGTGAGTGAAAGCAGATAGTAGAAGGCCGCCGCCCCCAGCCCCGCCACGATCCCCACCACGGGGCTGATCGCGATTAGTCTGCCAGCCGATTCCGTATCGAAAATCGTCCGCAGGTGATCGATGCCGCGCCGGGCAAGATTCTTCTTCACGTTGCAGCAGCCCTTCATCCCTTCGCGCCGGTCCCAAAGACGACCAACACGCCGCCCGAGTCGCACCCGGCTCAACCCTGATCATAAAGTTGCCCGTGCGTATTGAAAACCGCTGATTTCCGGGTTTTCCGCGGCCGTCTTCTGGGCGGTTGATCTGGCCGCCGGTCCGCCCGCTGTGCTCCGCCCGCCAGGGGAAGGACGCTCCCGGCCTTCGTCCCATCAAAGCCCTCGGGAAAAGAGCGAGCGATCGGACGCCCACCCGGCCGGGCAGCTATGGAATCTCAACCGCGGTAAACCTAAAATCGGTGAAACCGCCCGCCCGCCAGCGCCGGACAGGCAATCGCCGCGCATCGCGCCTCGGAGCAGCCGCCCCGAACGCCGCTGGCTTCTCGGAAGAAGACCGCCCGAGGCGCTGAAGAGACGGGATGCCGCAGCCCGTCGGCAAGCGTCCGGGCAACCCTAGACCTGGAGAATCACGCCATGAAAACCCGATTGACTCGACGGTCCGCCTTGAGAGTCCTGGCTGGGTCGGCCGCCGCGGGCTCCCTGCTCGTCGGACACCGCGCCCCGGCGGCCCCCGCGGCTGAAGTCCGCGAGCTGGCGATCATCAGCAAGCAGCCCGGTAAATATCACGGCTGGCCGACGATCGCCCGGCGGAAAAACGGGCAATTGCTCGTCTCCTGCTCCGGGGGGCGCGAAGCCCACGTCTGCCCCTTCGGCCGCGTGGAATTGATCACTTCGGACGACCGCGGCGCGACCTGGAGCGAAGCCCGCGTCCTCATGGATACGCCGATCGACGACCGCGATTCGGGCGTCCTGGAAACCGCCAAGGGGTCGATCCTCGTGACCACGTTCACCTCGCTGGCTTACGTGCCGATGCTCGAGCGGGCGAGGAAGATCGCCGCAGGCCAGAAAGGCGCCTGGCCCGCCGACAAAATGGATCGCTGGCTGGCCGTCCACAACCAGCTCGACGAAGCCCAACGCAAGGCCCAGCTGGGGGTCTGGATGCTTCGCTCGACCGATGGAGGAAAGACATTCGGCGAGCCATACCGCTCGCTCGTCAACAGCCCTCACGGACCGATCCAACTGGCCGACGGCCGCGTCCTCTACGCCGGCAAAAACCTTTGGGAAGACGTGCCCTGGGTCGGAGTCTGCGAATCGACCGACGACGGCCAGAACTGGCGGCGCCTGGGAGGAATCCCGCCGCGCGACGGCGACACCATGGCGAACTACCACGAACTGCACGCCGTCGAAACAACCGAGGGGCGGATCGTCGCCCAGATCAGGAATCATAATCGCGCCAATTCCGGCGAAACCCTGCAATCGGAATCGGACGACGGCGGCCGCACGTGGACCGTGCCCCGCTCGATCGGCGTCTGGGGACTCCCCTCGCACCTGTTGCGGTTGGCTGACGGGCGCCTGCTGATGACCTACGGGCATCGGCGCCCGCCCTACGGCAACCAGGCGCGGGTCTCCGCCGACGGCGGCCGAACCTGGTCCGAACCGATCGTGATTTCCGGCGACGGCGCCGGCGGCGACCTCGGATATCCCTCGACCGCTGAACTGGCCGATGGCAGCCTCGTGACGGTGTGGTATGAGAAGATGAAGTCCTTGCCCTATGCCGTTCTCCGCCAGGCCCGCTGGGTGCTAAAAGCCTGATTCGCCCCGTCCGTCCGCAACCCTGGTCCCCCATCCCCCTGGTTCCCAAGCTCCAGCTTGGGAACCAGGGGAACGGGAAGAACCGACCCCCGACCCCTGAATCCCGAACCCTCAATCCGTTCCCAAGCCGGAGCTTGGGAACCAGG
>JAAYCB010000469.1 GCA_012744395.1 Pirellulaceae bacterium | reverse complement strand
AGCGATGAATTGTCTCGCGGGCAGAGCACGTTCATGGTCGAGATGACCGAGACGGCGCGGATTCTGAACACGGCCACGGAGCGGAGCCTGGTGATCCTGGATGAAATCGGCCGCGGGACGAGCACCTACGACGGCATTTCTCTGGCCTGGTCGGTGGTCGAGCATCTCCACGACCGGATCAACTGCCGCACGTTCTTCGCCACGCATTACCACGAGCTGACCGACCTGGCCCGGTCGCTGGACCGGATCGCCAACTTGAACGTGGCGGTCCGCGAGTGGCAGGAGGAAGTGGTTTTTCTGCACAAGATCGTCGACGGCGCCGCCGACAAGAGCTACGGCATTCACGTCGCCCGGCTGGCCGGAGTCCCGCGGAGCGTGATCGAGCGGAGCAAGGAGATTCTCGCGCAGCTGGAATCGGAGCACGTCGATGCTTCGGGCCGGCCGAAGATCGCCCGGCGCGAAAAGGGGCGGCGCGACGGCGACATCCAGCTCAGCCTGTTCGGCCCCGCCGAGCACCCTCTGCTCGCGGAGATCCGCGCGTTCGAACTGGACTCGACCACGCCGCTCGAGGCCCTGAAGATGATCGAACGATGGCGATCGCGGCTCGTCGAAGAGAAGAAGAGCTGAACGGCGCAAGCGCGGAGCGATTGCGTCTTCAGGAACCGGCGGCCTTCTCCGCCCGCAAATACTCCAGCAGCCGGGACCACTGCGGGTTCTGCGCCTCGGGCCACTGGCGATTGCGTTCGACGAGGTCGAGGATTCTCTCGGCGCAGGAGATCGCCTTCTCCCAAAGCTTCTGCTGCGCGTAGAGGATCGCCAGGGCGTGGAGGTATTCGATGCTCGACTGGCTGGTCCCGGAAATCCGCAGGGCCGTCTTCAGCGCTTCTTCGGCCTCCGCCGGGCAGTCCAGCCTTTGCAGGGCCAGCCCGTAGTTGTAATGGATGCGGGGATTGTCTGACGACAAGGCGGCGGCGCGCTCGAGCGCGGCGGCGGCCTCGTCCATCCGCCGTTCGTCTTCGGCCAGCAGCAGCCCGAGGGAGTAGTGGGCTTCCGCCAGTTCGGGTTCCAGCTCGGTGATCTCGCGGAAGAGTCTTTCCGCGTCGTCTTTTCGTCCCAGCGCGTCGTAGAACATGGCGAGATTGATTCGCGCCGGGATGAACTTCGGGTCGATCCGCAGCGCCGCGCGGTACTCCTGCTCGGCCAGGTCGAGATAGCGCGGGTCCGGCGCGCCCGGTCTGCCGTAGTGGGCCTGGGCGAGGTTGAAGTAGAGCACGCCGAGGTTCAAATGGGCCGCCGCCTGGTCGGCCACGGCCACCTGGCCGGCGATGTAGTCGCCCAGCGCCGCGTCGAAGGCGTCGGCGTCGGCCTGCGCCAGCCGCGAGCGGGGCACCTCGCTCAACAGCCGGGCGGCCTCGCTGCGGACCACGCGGACCGGATCGCCGAGCAGCGGGGTCAGCCGCCGTTGCCGCTGTTGCGGGTCGAGGTGTTCCAGGCTGCGGACGGCGACGGCGCGGAGGAGCGGATCGCCGTCCTCCAATCCGCGGACCGCTTCGGCCTCGGCGCTGCCGCTCCGATAATTCGACAGCAGCGAAATCGCGCTGGCGCGGATCGCGGCGCGGGCCTGGCTGCTGCGGGCGACCTTGAGCAGCTTGACCTCGCCCTCCGGCTTGAGCTCCCGCGCGGCGGCGATGCCGTAGGCGAAGTGCTCCTCCTGGTTCTTCTTCTCGCCGTACCAGGCGCGGATCTGCTCGGCCGCCCACTCGGCCGTCTCGTTCCTGGCCGGATCGTCATGGCAGCCGTTGCAGGCGTTGGGGATTTGCAGGTCGACCGTCAGGTCGGGCCGGGGGACCCGCAGGCTGTGGTCCCGCCGCGGATCGACGACCATGTATTTCGTCTCCGGCATGTGGCACTCGACGCAGAGGGTGCCGGGCCGCGAGGCGTCGGGGTGGAAATGGTGCAGCGGCGTGTCGTACTGCGCCTGCACGTGGCACTGGCAGCAGAGGCGGTTGTCGTTGAATTTCACGCGCGCCGAGTGCGCGTCGTGGCAGTTCGTGCAGCGGACTTTCTGGTCGTACATCTTGCTCTGGATGAACGAGCCGTAGACGTAGTCTTCCTCGAGGACCTGGCCGTCGGCGTAGTAGAGGTCTCCGTCGAGGACTTCCGGCAGGTAGAAGTCGCAGAACGTCGTGCTGGAACAGTCGTTGGGAGAGACGATCCGCCGGCGGGAGTGGCAGGCAGCGCAATTCTCGATCTCCACGCGGGGATTCTCGTTCTTCAAGTCCGGCAGCCCGTAGCGGTAGTTGCGGTCCCAGAACCCGAACACGCCCCGGTTCTCCGCCAATTCGACGTGGATGCTTCCCGGCCCGTGGCAGGTTTCGCAGCTGACGTCGATCTCGGACCAGGTCGTGCGGTAGGTGTTTTCGGCCACGCTGAAGTTCTTCTTGAGGTTCGTCGTGTGGCATTCGGCGCACATGTAGTTCCAGTTTTGCAGCGGGCCGGTCCAGTGGAGCGGGTCGTCGTCGGAGATCGGCTCCTTGGGGTAGAGGTGATACCATCGCTTCCGCTCCGTGTCCCAGGCGATCGGCAGGCACTGGATGCGGCCGTCGGGAAACTCGGCGAGGTATTGCTGCAAGGGGCGGACGCCGAACACGTACTTGACCTGGAATCTCTCCGGCCGGCCGTGGCGGTTGTCCGTCGTCACGTAGAACCGGTCGCCCTGACGCTCCATCCGCGAAGTGACCGCGAAATCCACGGCGATGCGCCCCTGGCGGCCGAGTCGCCGGGCGGCCTCGCCGATCTCCTGGTGGGCGTCCGTGGCGTCGCATGGGCGGATCGGGCCGAGCCGCGCCGTCTGTTCGACCACGCGGCGGCGCGTCTCCTCGTCCATCAGGGCCAACACCCGGCGCTGGAGCGACTCGCCGGCGCCGCTCAAGGCAATCGACCAGGGGCCGGGGGGAACGGATCGGACCAGTTCGCCGAGATGCTCGTCGCTGAGCTTGACCAGGTCGTCAAACGCGACGTGCGTGAACCGGGCGTCGCCAAAGTCGCCCAGGACCGTGTCCGGCGTGGCATGGTCCATCGCCAGGTCGTGGTCGGAGCCGGCCCAGAGGTCCGTCTCCTTGCGGTGGCATTCCGCGCAGACCGCGCGCCCCACATACGTCGCCGCGCGACCGGCCGGCAGCGCGTCCCACCAATCGTGGAAGGCCATCGCGGCGGTGATCAGCAGAGCCGCTGCCAGCAGCAGGCAGGCGGCGAGAGGCTTGCGGCGGCGAAAGCTGGGGCCCGGCATCATGTTGGCAACGACCAATCCAGGAAAACACCATCGGCGGCGGGGGACAATTCGCGGCGTCTCGGCGGCGCTGCCGATCCGCCACTATTTGCCGCGCCCATTGACGGGCGCAATCGCGAACGTGCAACAGGGCGCGCCTTCGTGCCGGCAAGCGGTCCGGACCACGTCAGCGCCCACGACCTGCTTCATCATTTGGAGATCGACGGCGCAGACCGCGCCCGTTTCATCATACATGCTGATGAACGGGCAATTCCGTTTGTGCACGACGAGCGAACCGTCCTTCGCCTCCTCAACGTGCAGCAGGACCCCCTCTTCGCGGAGGAGCCTGGCCAACTGCTTGAGCCGCTCCCTGGGCGTCTTGCCGCTGATCTTCCGCCGGTAATGTCTGGCCAGGGTCGAACTGACGCGGTCGAGAACGCGGTGGACCAGTTCAGCCCCGCCAACCTCGCTGATCGCTCCCCAGATCGCGGGGACCAGCAAGCGCTGGTTGCTGGCGAACAACAGCATCAACGCCGCCCGGGTCAACGAAAACTGGTGGCGGGGCCGCCCGCGGCCGGCGACACGCTGGCTCGTCCGTTCGACGAACCCCAGCGCGACCAGGTCGTTGAGCTGCTCGGTAATCGCGGTCCGGGTCAACCCGGTGGACCGGATCAGATCGAAAATGGTCTGCGGCGGCTTGCCGGCGAGCAACTGGACGACGCGCATTCCCGCGGCGCTGACACTCGCCCGAGCCGGCATGGCAGGATCCGACATAGCGCTTCTCTCGAACGGAACCTTTCACTCCCCGGCGTCTCCCTGGGCGATCCGGGACTGGTCGATTTTAGCCAGCTATCGTTGATAATAACCTTGCCTCCGCCGGAACACAAACCCTCCGCACCGGTCAACAGCCTCTTCCGCCGCCCTCCTGCCCCCACGCGTTTTCCCTGCGCAGACCCGCCCAGCGGAGGCGCGCTCCCGCGGGTCGTGGTCGCGTCGTTCGCAACCGCAGACGCCGCGCGGCGGGCACGACGCGCAACCCTGGCGGCCGAGCCCGCGGTCGGCGACTTCAAGCCGCCGACACACCGCTTCGCGGCCGCAGATTCGCGGCGCCGCGCGGCGGCCGAGTCATCCGCTCCGCGCAGATCGCATCCCCCGGCGGTTGCCAGCGCCACGTTTCCAGCGAGTGGAACAGAATTTTTTTGAAAATTTTCTCGCGTGCCGCCGCCGGCCAATCGCCGCTTGCGATCCCTTCCCACCATCGCGACCTGCCCTCCCCGCGGCGGTTCCGCGACGCCCCGACACGGCACCCTGCTGCAACCCGCGGCGGTGCGGCGCGGCATGGCCACATCGCATTATTCCCCGGCCAGGGCATATATCGTGTGCTTTGCCCATGACGCGAACATACCTAGGCCGTTCCGCCCGCGGCGGATGCCGGCCGGCCACCAGCGCCGCGCGGCCGGCGCCGCGCGGCGCGGTTGTGGCGGCTGCCGAACGGCGGTCCGGCCTGGGCGCGGCCCGCGGCGCGGCCGGCAGGCACGCATCTTAACTCAGCTTTCCGCAACGGGTTAAGCGTCTCGCGCCAGTCCCGGGCGGCGGGCGGCGGCGCCGCGCGGCGGCCTCTTGCCGGCGCGGCGGCCGCAAGCCGCGGCGCCCGGCGGCGGACGCCGCCGGCGCGGCGGCCAATCGCCCCCGATCGGCGTCCGCCCCCCGCCGCGCTGCGGCGCGCTAATTTATAGGTCTTTCGCATGATAACTGGAATACCCGATACGAGCAGCGCGGCGGGACGGCGCCGCCCCGCGCGGCAAGCCTTTCCGGGCGATGCGGCGCTTGCCGCGCGGCGCGGGGCAGCGCTTGCCGCGCGCAGCACCGGCGCTGCTCGTCGACGTTGGCGCGAAGCGCGAATTTTCAGGCGCTGCGCGAGAATTGTGCTTGCAAGATTTCAGCAAGAAGGTAGGATATGGCCAGCCTGAAGGACGATTCATAAATGGAGTCTCGGCTGTCGCACGTCGAGTCAGCGAAGAATTCAAAACGGCCAGATGCGAGATGAGCGGAGAGTTGTCAACAGGCGGACGATTGATCGATCAGGGGAGAATCGGAAGCGACGGTTGATCAACAACCAGGAGGCGCATGCGTTCTCATCGTTTCCGATCAGGCGAGGCCTCGACCCATCACGGCGCGTGACGGTCGCCGCGATGGCAGGTATAAGACTCGTTGTCTTGTTTGTGTGGCGACTGGCCTGCCGGGGTTCGGATCCCAGCCCGGCTATCGGCAAGGAGCTCGCCCGTAACTCAGTTAGGAGGACGTAAGGTGGCCAAGAAGAAGGCAACCAAGAAGGCGGTGAAGAAAGCCGCTCCCAAAAAGAAGGCCGCCGCGAAGAAGGCGGTAGCGAAGAAGGCCGCTCCCAAAAAGAAGGCGGCCAAGAAGGCGACCCGGAAGAAGAAGTAGGGTGCGAGCGGGGCCGGCGGCCTCGCGCGAAAGGTCCTTCGCCCAAAAGCAACGACGAGAAAGAGACGCCCGCCGTGCCGGCTGGGCGTTTCTGTTTTTCTTGGCCGACGAGCCGAACCGGAGGGCGCGCCGCGAGCACCGCCGCGCTAGAGCCGGTGCGCCGGGTGGACGGCCTCGGCCGGCCGCGCGCGGCGGACGTGGCACTGCCCGCCGCGCCAGACCCGCACCGAGGCCCGCTCCGGATCGCACTGCCGCGTGTACCGCACGAGCAGAGCGGCAAGGGAGTTGATCGTCCGCTCGCCGGCCGGGCCGAGCAGCAGGCCCACCGGCCCGACGAAATCCGCCGGCTCGACCAGCAGCACCTCGCCCGAGGCGGCCTGCTGAAACAGCCGCTCCAGCAGGGCGTTCTCGCGCTCGTTGCGGCCGACGACCATCTTCGTCTTCCCGTCGAAGCGAAAATGCCGCCCCGTGTTGAGCAGTTCATACTCCCAACGCCGCGCCCCCGGCCGATGCGCGAGCAAGTCCTTGACGCGCGGACTGAAATTCTTCTCGGCAAGCGCGCAGCCGGTCGACGGCGTGGGAATCGCGCGGATCCCCAGCCGTGTCGCCAGTTCGATCAGCGGGCGGCGGCCCCGACCGTGGAATCCGTAGAGCCGCCGGCGGTCGACAAGCCCCTCGATCTCCGGAATCGTCGCGGGCAGCAGTTTGGCCGACAAGGGGCGAAGCAGCTTGCCCTCCAGACCGGCGTCCCGGGCGACGAGCCCCAACTGCGGCCGCTTCTGGCTGTTGGGCCGCTGGCCGACAACCTCGCCGGAAACGACGACACACGCGCCGCTGTCTTCCATCAGCCGCCTGGCCATGCGGCCCATGTACGCGCGGCAGTCGACGCAGGGATTGTATCCCTTGCCGTAGCCGTGCCGGGGATTGCGGAGAACGTCGAGGTAATCGTCGCCAACGTCGAGCACGGTCAACCGCACGCCGAGCTCAGCAGCCGCCCTGGCGACCGGCGTCTTGCAGCACTGAAAAATCGTCCGCACGTTGAGGGCCTCCACGTCGAGGCCTTGCTGCTGGAGAATGCGGACGGCGAGCATGCTGTCCAGACCGCCGGAGAACAGAGCGACGGCCTTTGGCGCGGCAGTTGCAGACATTCCCTCTCCTGGAAGACAACGGAATCGCCAAGCAGGGCCGGGCCGCCGTCAATCGGACGGAAACGGCGGAGGCTCGTCGTTGAGTTGACTGAGAGCGTTCCGCGCAGCCCGCTGCTCCGCTTCTTTCTTGTTGCGTCCCCAGGCGCCCTCGTACCGTGTCCTTCCCACCTGAGCGCAGACCTTGAAGCACTTGCTGTGATCGGGGCCTTTCTCATCCAGCAACTGGTAGATCGGCGTGGTTCCGTGCCGCCGCTGGGCCAACTGCTGGAGGAGCGACTTGCAGTTGCCCCCCAAGTCGCCCTCGACCGTCGATTCGATCTCCGGTCCGATATGCCGCAGGACGAACTCGCGCGTCGCATCAATCCCGCCGTCAAGGTAGATCGCCGCCAGCAGCGACTCGAACACGTCGGCCAGCAACGACGGAGGGACCGATGGATGGGTGGTCATCCCCTTGCCCAGGATAAGGAACTCCTCAAGCCCCAGCGCCTCGCTGATTTTCGCGCAGGTTTGCCGGCTGACCACCACCGACTTGATCTTCGTCAGATCGCCCTCGAGGAACTCGGGATATTGGCGGTAGAGCAACTCGCAGACGATTGCGCCGAGAATCGCATCACCGAGAAATTCCAGCCGCTCGTTCGACGCCAGGCGGTGTTCCGCCCCGGATGCGTGCGTCAACGCCGCCTGGAGCAGCGATCGATCGCAAAAGCGATACTTCAACCGCTGCTCACAGCCCGCCAACTGCTCCAGAACGTCGCCCGCACTCCCGGATCCGATAGCCTCGGCCATGGGCCCGATCCCAACGTACACTCAAGAAACCAAGACAGCAACGTGGATGATCTGCACGCACAACGGTCAACAGGGACGGGCGGGCGGCCGGCGAGTGACCGAGAGGCCTCTCCCCGGCGGCCCGGCTGCCCTGCCGGCGCCACCACAATCATCGTCCTAAGTCTAACAGGGACTGAGTTTTTTGTCAACGAGCCGGAACGCGCGCTGCCCCCCAACCGCGACATGGGCTCCGCGCCGCGGAGACGCGGTAGTCCGCAGCGCGGAAAAGACGAGCCCCACAACCGGCTGGCTGCGGGGCTCGCCGCTGAACGCATCCCGGACTTGCGTCCGGTCGAATCGTCCACCGCTTCGATCGCGCTGAAATGCCCAGAGCCAACTCAGCCACTCACCCTGGGCGGCTCCAGCTATTTCGCTTCCGGCTCGGGCGGGGCTGGCGGGGCCGGAGGTGCGGGCGGCTTCGGTGCCTCTACCTTGGGAGCCGCCGGAGCGGCCGGCTTTTCGGCCGGAGCGGCCGGCTTGGGCGCCTCGGCCTTGGGAGCGGCGGGAGCGGCCGGCTTTTCGGCCGGCTTTTCGGCCGGCTTGGCCGCCGGCTTTTCGGCCGGCTTGGCCGCCGGTTT
>JAAYCB010000468.1 GCA_012744395.1 Pirellulaceae bacterium | reverse complement strand
TTTGCCTGTTGACCATCCTTGCCGGAGTGGCCACACGGTCGGATTGCCAGGAGCCGCCGAAGCGGCCGGCGGAGAAGCGCACGGTCGAGGTTCGCGTGGGAATTCTCCACCACGGGACCCTGGCACGGGCCGCCACCGCCCGCTAAGGTAGTGGGCAGTCCAAGCCTTTTCCTCCCCGTTGAGATGCCGCCATGTCTCGCCTGCAAGTTGGTGTGGCCAGCGTCGACTTCACGCCCGAGCCGGGCCTGCCCTTGATGGGCAACTTCCGCAGCGACTATGCGGCTCGCGGCGTGCACGACCCGTTGCGGGCGCGAGCGATCGTCCTGGCCGGCGAGCCCAGCGAGCGGGCAGCCGTGCTGGCGCTCGACATCTGCATGCTCGATCGGCAGAATGTCGCGTTCCTCCGCGAGGCGATTGCCGCCGATTGCGACCTGCCGCCGGAGAACGTCTTGGTCCACGCCACGCACACGCACAGCGCGCCGGCCCCGAGCGGCATGCTCGGCATGCAGGCCGAGGTGGCCCCCCACGCCCCGGCGATCGAACGGTTTCTCCGCAAAGCCGCCGCGGCCGTCCTCCAGGCCAGCCGGACGATGGAGGAGGCGGCGCTCGAAATCGGCTCGGTCAGCGCGCCGCGGGTCTCCTTCAATCGGCGGCTGCGGCGCCGCGACGGCGCGACCCGGATGAACTGGGAAGCGCTTCAGCCGGTCTTTGATCCGGCGGAAATCCTCGGCCCGTGGGGCCCGGTCGATGAGCAACTCGTCTGCCTGGCGGCGCGATCCGCGCGGCGGACCGCCGCCCTGGTCAACTTCGGCCTCCATCCGGCGATCCTTGCCGGCGACAATTGGCTCTATTCGGCGGACTACCCCGGCTACCTGACCGAAGCCGTCGCGGGCATTCTGGGCCGCGGCTCGACCTGCCTGTTCCTCAACGGATGCTGTGGGGACGTGAACCATGTCGACTACCGCGACCGATCCCAGGGCCGCGGCTACGCGATGGCCGAACGCGTCGGCTCGATCCTGGCCAACGCGGCGAAAGAGGCTCTCTCCACGGCCGCGCCGATCGAGGCCAGCCCATTGCGCGTCTCACGGGAACGGGTGGTGCTGGAGCGGCTGAAGATCGATCCCGACCAGCGCCGCTGGTGCGAAGATGTTCTCGAACAGGCCCAAAGGCGGCCTCCGCAAGGCCAGGTCGACGGCCTGCCCGACGCCTACTTCGCGCGGCTCCGGCTGGAGATGGCGCGCGTCGAGAACCAGCCGGACGAGGTGGAAGTCATGGTGATCCGCCT
This sequence comes from Pirellulaceae bacterium, assembly GCA_012744395.1. Taxonomy (GTDB): domain Bacteria; phylum Planctomycetota; class Planctomycetia; order Pirellulales; family Thermoguttaceae; genus JAAYCB01. Next base: position 4,800 of record JAAYCB010000468.1, on the reverse strand, counting down.
GGGGGACGCGGCAATCGTGGGCTTGCCGGGCGAGGCCTTCTGCCGGCTTGGCCTGGAAATCAAGCACCGCTCGCCGGCCCGGCATACAATCGTCGCCGGCCTGTGCAACGATGCCATCGGCTACTTGCCCACCCGCGAATCGTTCGCCCAAGGCGGTTACGAAACGACTACCGGCAGCACCTTTTACGAGCCCGGCTCCGCGGAAAAACTCGTCCAGTCCGCACTGGCGCAACTGGAGCGGCTTTTCACTGCCCCCGATCGTCACCAGCGGCGGACAGCCGGTGATGGCTCAGACAGAAAACGAGAATCCGACGAAACACGAATCGTCTAGGAAAACAATCCCATTCAGTCATCAGCAAAGAGCAGCGCATAACGCGGCAATCCGCGTGAAATCCTGGCTGACGGCTGACGACTGACGGCTCAGAAAAGGCGACCGCCCCATGCCCCGCGAGACGATGCGCCGCCAGGCGTCCGACAACGAGTACCTTCACCCGGACTTTCACGGCGCTCTGAGCGTGGGAATCGAGTATTTGCACGAGAAATACGGCGAACAAGCCGTGCGTCAGTACCTCTGGCAGTTCGCCCGAACGTTCTACGCGCCCCTGACCGAGGCTCTCAACACTCGCGGGCTGGCCGCGCTGGCGGAACATTTTCGCACGGTCTACGCGTTGGAGGGAGGCGCCGCCCGATTCAGCCTGTCGGAGGACGAACTGCGAATCGAGGTGGACGCATGCCCGGCGGTCAAGCACATGCGCCAACAGGGCTATCCGGTGGCCAGGCTCTATCGCGCAACGACCGAGACCGTCAACCGGGCGATCTGCCACGAAACGCCTTTCGCCGCGGAATTGGTCGAGTACGACGAGTTGACCGGCCGCGGCATCCAGCGCTTCTTCCGGCGCACAACCGAGGGCGAGTTTCCTTGACGCGTTCGTTGTCCCAGGAGATGCGACCTGCTGGCCGACGCCTGGCTTGACACGACTGACTGCTGATCGCTGACGGCTGAAGGCAATTCCCATGATTTCCTGCACCGAATTCATTCCCGCTTACAGCGAGTTGTTCAAGTTTCTCGAAGCGCAAGGCGGCCGCGAGGCGGTCGAGGCTTTTTGGGAGCATCTTTCCGACCGGTTTCTCGGCAACCTCAGAAGCGCGGTCGAGCAGAACGGCCTCCGCGGCTGTTGGATGTATTGGAGCCATACCCTGAACGAGGAGGCGGCGGACTTCACAATGGAACTGGATGAAGAGGCCGGTCAGTTTCGCATCGTCATGCACCGCTGCCCCTCGATGGCGCGGCTGCTCCAATTCACGCACATCGAGCCATATTACGACTACTGCCGCCACTGCGACGTTCTGTACCGCCGGGTGCTCGAGCCGCTCGGCTATCAATACACGATCGATCTGTCGGAGTGCCGCCAAGCCCGCTGTGCGCTGACGATTAGCCATTCACCGCGTTGACCCTCGCAGCCATCATGAACCGAATCATCGACTCGCACCTGGACCTGGCATGGAACGCGCTGGGCTGGGACCGCGATCTGACCCTGCCCCTGACCGAGATCAACGCCGCCGAGAACGGCATCAGCGACAGCAACGCACGCGGCCGCGCCACCACCTGCTTGCCGGAGATGCGGGCGGGCGGCGTATCCGTGTGCCTGGCAACGATGTTGGCGCGGGTCAGGCCGCAAGCGCCGGCCGACGAGCGCCGGCTGAGCGTCGACCATCGCCACCCGGCGGCCGCCTACGCGGCAGCGCAAGGGCAATTGGCCTACTACCGCCTGCTCGAGGCCCAGGGCGAGATCACGCTGCTGCGGACCGCCGGAGACCTCCGCCGCCATTGGCGGCAACCGGCGGGCGAGGCCGGCAAGCAGCCGATCGGCATCATCCTGGCGATGGAGGGCGGCGACCCGATCGTCGCTCCCGAACAGGCCGAAAGCTGGTGGCGCGACGGCCTCCGCTCGGTCAGCTTGGCCCATTACGGCCCCAGCCGGTACGCCGTGGGGACCGGCGAGTCGGGACCACTCACGCCCGCAGGGCGGCGGCTCCTGGCGGAATTCGAACGCCTGGGAATGATCCTCGACGTGACCCACCTGGCCGAGCCGGGCTTCACCGAGGCGCTGGCCCTGTTCGGCGGCCCCGTGATGGCCAGCCACAACAACTGCCGCGCGCTCGTGCCGGGCGATCGGCAGTTCTCCGACGAGCAGATTCGCCGGCTGGCCTTGCGCGGCGCCGTGATCGGCGTAGCGCTCGACGCCTGGATGCTGCATCCTGACTGGCGGAAGGGCCAGACGCCGCGCGGGGCGGTCCGCATCGACGCCGTCGGCGATCACCTCGATCACATCTGCCAGCTCTGCGGCGACTGCCGGCACGCCGCCATCGGCAGCGACTTGGACGGGGGATACGGGACCGAGCAGACCCCCCTCGGCTTGGACACGATTGCCGATCTTCAGCGACTTGCCGGAATCCTCGCCGATCGCGGCTACAGCGATGACGACATCTCCGCTGTGTTTCATGGGAATTGGCTCGACTTTTTCAGCAGGCATCTTCCGCAATGATTTTCACACCCCGCCGCCTTCGCCGCGCCGGCTTGACTTCCGCGCCGGCCCGCCCCAAATACCGCCTGGGCGCGATCCTCGCCCTCCCGTTGCTTGCCGGCCTCGCGGCCGGCCCGTCGGCCGCCGGCGAGCAGACGCCGCAGGTGACCAGCGAACTCCGCGGCCGGGCGGTAAGCACGCTCCGCGACGTGCTTGAGCGCCAAGAGCGCTGGGTCAAGGTCCACGCGGCGGAGTTCCTCCTCGGTCTGGACTATCCGGAAGGAGTCGAGAGGGAGTTCACCGAGGAGCTTGAAAGGCATGGCACGGAGCCGGAATACCGGATCGGCATTTGGCGCGTGCTGGCCAAGGCCGCCTATGACCCCCGCGAGAACCGCCGCTTTATTGCGCGGATTCGCGACGTGTTTCTCGATTCCGCCGCGCCCGACCGGCTGCACGCCGCCGAGACCTTGGCCAAGCTCGGATACGCCGTTCCACAAGAAACGGGCCCGACCGGCGGCGGCCAGCCGGAGCGCGCGGCGTTTGAGCGCGCGGCCGGCGGCGGCGATTCAATGGCCGTCTACGCCCGCTGGGTCTTGCTCAACAGCGACCCGCGGCGCGACGACTCGCCGCTGGCGGAAATGCTCTCGTCGGCGGATGCCGGCGTCCGCGGCACGGCGGCTTACGCGATTCGCCACCTCGCGTCGGTCTCTCCGGCCACGCAGCGAGCCCTGGCGTCCGCCGCCGCCGGACCGCGGGATTCGGCCGCCGAGATCCAGCTCGTCTGCGCAATGGCCGTGCACGCGCCGGCCGCCCAGCGCGGCGAGTGGCTCGCCCGGCTGCGCGAGTCCGCCGCAACCGCGGACGCCAGGCACAGGTACCACGCCCGCCAGACGCTGGCGCAACTGGCCGGCCTGGCCGATCTGGCGCTGCTCAGCCGGGGGTTGGACGACGCGGATGCCGACGTCCGCGCTGCGTCGGCCTACGCCGTCCTGCGACTCGGCCGGCGGGCGCGCCACCGGCTGTTCGGGATCGACTGGGCGGTGATCGCCCTCTACGCCCTGGGAATGCTGGCCGTCGGATGGTTCTACTCGCGGCGGACGTCGACGGCCGACGATTACCTGCTCGGCGGCCGCAAAATGAATCCGCTCAGCGTCGGCCTTTCGCTGTTCGCCACGCTCTTGAGCACGATTTCGTACCTGGCGTATCCCGGCGAGATGATCCGCTACGGACCGATGGTGCTGGCGATGATCGTGGCCTATCCGCTGGTTGCCCTGATCGTCGGTTGGCTGATGATCCCGTTTTTCATGAAGCTCCGGGTGACCAGCGCCTACCAGATTCTCGAGATGCAGTTGGGGCTGGGCGTGCGGATGCTGGGATCGATCTTCTTCCTCTCGCTGCGGCTGCTCTGGATGGCGGTGATCATCTATGCCACGACGGACAAGGTCCTCGTGCCCCTGATGGGGCTGACTTCCGCGGCCACGCCCTGGTTGTGTCTCGCGCTCGGCGCGATCACGATCACCTATACGTCGATGGGCGGTCTGCGCGCGGTCGTGCTCACGGACGTCGTGCAAACCTTGATCCTGCTCGGGGGCGCGGTCCTGACGGTCGTCGTGATCACGCTTCACTTGGGGGGCGTGGCGAATTGGTGGCCCACCGCCTGGCCGGCCCACTGGCCCGAGCCGCGGCTCTACGATCCCAACGAGCGGATCACGTTCGTCGGCATCGTGCTGGCGACGTTCACCTGGTGGGTCTGCACGTCCGGATCGGACCAGATGGCCATCCAGCGCTATCTGGCCACGCGAGATACAAGGACGGCCCGCCAGGTGCTGATCACCACGCTCGGCGCCAATGTCGTGGTCAATCTCCTGTTGACATGCGTGGGCTTTTCGCTGCTGGCGTACTTCCGCCTCAATCCGCACCTGGTTGGCGACGGGCAGACGATCCTCGGCGACGCGGACCGGCTGTTCCCGCAGTTCATCGCCGTCGGCTTCCCGGCAGGGCTGAGCGGACTGGTCGTGGCGGGGCTTCTCGCCGCGGCGATGTCGAGCCTCTCCTCCGGCGTCAACTCGTCCTCATCGGTGATCACCGTCGATTTCATCAACCGTTTCCGCCGCAAGGAGAACCAGACCAATCAGGTCAGGCTGGCCCGGTACGTCTCCGTCGTCGTCGGCGCGATCGTGGTCGCCCTCAGCGCGTATGTCGGAGTCGTGCAGGGCAACCTGCTCGAGGTGACCTACAAGGTGGTGAACCTGATCACCGCCCCGTTGTTCGGACT